>JBKKBI010000042.1:0-32184 GCA_046714175.1 Acidimicrobiia bacterium
CCGATGCCGCTGGTCGCGGGCTGGCTTTCGGACCGGATGGGGCGCCGGCCGATCATCGTCGGGGCCTATGTCGGCGGCGCCACCGGCTTCATCGTGTTCATCGCCGCCGGCTCCAGCCTGCTCGGACTGTGGATCGGGATCGCGATCATGGGGCTGTTCTCGTTCGCCGAGAGCCCGCAGCTCCAGGCGCTGCTCGCCGACATCGTCCCGACCGGCGTCCGCGACGTCGCCTTCGCGCTGTACTTCACGCTCGCCTTCGGCGTCGGCTCGCTGTGGACCGCGGTCTACGGCCGGGTCGTCGAGGTCGCGGGCGAGGCTGCGGGCTTGCCGATCGTCTTCTGGCTCATGGCCGGGACGTTCATCCTCGCGGCCCTGTCCGTCCTGCCTGTCCGGGCCGGGCGACGGGGCGACGCAGCGGTCCCGAACCACGTCTAGAGGGGCGTGGGTTCGGGCCTGCTATCATCCTCGGGCCCTGTGCAACGGGCAATTTCGGTCGGGGCGTGGCGCAGTTTGGCAGCGCGCATCGTTCGGGACGATGAGGCCGCCGGTTCAAATCCGGCCGTCCCGACCAGAGCCCCCGATCCGTCGGGGGCTCTCGTCATGACCGAGAGGAAACGCTCTTCTCGATGGCCGCACGCAACTCGGCGGAACCGAACGGCTTGCGCACCGATCCGGAGGCCCCGGAGCGTCCCGCCAAAAACGAGTCGGCATCCCGGTCCAGTAGGAGGATGACCGGCGGCGCCGACCTGCCGGCGACCGAGGCCGCGTCGCGCACCGATCGGGTCACCGCCATCCCACCCATCGAACCCACCTGGAGGTCCACCAACACCACATCGACCGGGTTGGCGGCGACGCTCTCAGCCACAGTGCGGGGATCGGACACCACCGTCACCGCGTACCGGCCGTCGGAGAGAACCGCACCGACATCGGCGATGACCCATGGTTCGTCGGCGACGAGAAGAACGGACAGCACGGGCGGGAGGGTAGTGAGGTGGTGAAAACCTTCCGTACAGCCGTCAGCCAGAACGGACGACGGGGCAGCTTTCCCGTGGCCCGCGGGCAGTCTTTTCCACTCTCCTACCATCGCCCCATGCTCCGTCTCGTGCTTGCTCTTGGCATGGCCATCGCGTTTCCGCTGGCTGCCGTGGCCCAAGACGCATCCGGTTCGGTAGACGTGGTCGTGGTGGGGGGGCCGGTCGACCATCGCACGGTGGCGTTCGTCATCGACGCCATCACCGGTACGGACGCCGACTTGGTGATCCTGCAGTTGAACGTCGGCGCGGTGCTCGACGCTTCCATCGCGGATTTGATCGCACTCGTGCTGGATCCTCCGGTGCCGGTGGTGGCATGGATTGGGCCGGAACCGGCAACTGTCCAGGGAGCTGCGGTCCGGCTGTTCTCGGTGGCCGCGATTCGAGGGGCGGCACCGGGAGTGACCATCGGGCGGGCCTCGCCGCCGCTGGCAGGTGGTGCTCCCGCCAGTGATGGCCCTTCTCTCCCCGCGGGAGCAATCGACGACCTGATCGTGGTCACCGAACCCGACGGCGTCCTGGTGGATGTCGTGGCCCCCTCCATCGGGCAATTCGTGGTGGGCCTGCATGGGCGGTCGGTGACGGTGGGCGGCGCTGTCGTGACTCTCGACACCGCGCACACCGAAGTCATCGACGGCGTGGATCGGGTCAGTCCGTCGGTCCCGGTGCGCTTCGTCTCGGAAGGCCTGATCGATCGAGTCCTCCACACCACGCTCCGCCCCGAGGCGGCGTTCTTCTTTCTTCTGGCCGGCCTCACCCTCGCGGTGTTCGAGTTCTATGCCGCCGGTCCCGGGCTGGCGGCGGCGGTAGGAGCGGGGTGCCTACTGCTCGCCGGATACGGCCTGGCGGTGATGCCGACCTGGTGGCCGGCGCCTCTCGCCGCCGTCCTCGGGGTGGCCCTCTATGTGAGCGACTTTCAGCACAACGATCTGCGCTGGCGATCGCTGCTGGGCACGGGACTGCTTCTCTTCGCCGGGTTGCGCCTCGTGGACGGGTCGCCGCACCTGGTGCCGGTGTGGTGGACTGTGGTGCTCATCGTGATGGGCACGGCCCTGTTCTTCTCATCTGCACTCACCACTGTGGCCCGGGCGCGATTTTCCACCGCCACCATCGGACGGTCGCATCTCATCGGCCGGCAGGGTGTGGCCGTGGTGGCGGTACAACCCGACGGCGAAGTCGAGGTGGATGGGGTGCGTTGGCAGGCCCGATCCACGCGCCGGTCCGGAATCGCCGCCGGCGACGCAGTGGTGGTATCGCGCATCGATGGGATAGTGCTAGAGGTGGACCCCCCTCCCGAGCCCATGGGATAATTTCCCTGGTAACCAGGGGAGCGTGCTGTTAGCGTCCCGCGGCGCTGGCACCAAAGGGAGTAGGCACGTGTTGGATGGCGTCGCCAATATCGATCGTTCGTGGCAGTTGAAGGGTTTGTGCCGGGGAAACCACTCCTATCTGTTCTTCCCCCCGAGCACGTCGGAACGCAAAGAGGACCGAGAGAAGCGGGAACTCAAGGCCAAGGCGATCTGCGGAGTCTGCAGCGTCAAGGATGAGTGCCTGGAGTTCGCCCTGGAGATTCGTGAGCCGTACGGGATCTGGGGTGGGCTCACCGAGATGGAGCGTCGTCAGGTAGCGAGTCGCCGCAGCTAGGTCCGATGACCCGACCGGGGCGAGTGTTCAGCCGTCTGTGATCGAGGAGTTCTGTTCGGCGCGCCCCTTGATCGATCGGGTGTCGCCGCGACGCCGGGTGATGCCGCGAGCATCCATCCACTCCAGTAGTGGCACGGCATGGCGCCGGGTGATCCCGAGGGCGTCGCGAAACCCCGCTACCGAGAACCCGTCCTCCAGGCGCTCGGTCGCCGCCACGATGGCGTCCATGGTCTCCGCCAGGTAGACGAGGTCGTCGCCCACTGCGACCAGCACCCCATCCCGGATCAGGGCATGCATCACCTCCGTTTCTAAACCCAGCTCACCGCGACGGGGGGCGGAGAACCCGGCCGCCGTCAGGGTGCTGCGGGCCAGCTCCCACGCCTGAAGTCCGACGCCCTCGATGCGGGGAGTGAAGTCGAGTCGCCGCACGGTCGGGCCCTCGGAGGTGAGTTGCTCCGATGCCGCCACGACCGCCTCCAGCACCACCATGGGTACCCGCAAGGCACTGGCGAGCGCCGGTGCCGGCATCCCTGACCGCAACGGGTTGTCGGCGTGGAACGCCCGCAGCACCAGCGCGGCCCCCGCCTCGAGCCGGGAGGCGACGACCGCGGAGACCACCAGGTCACCGGCGACCATCGCCGGTTTCGCCAGCCCCCCGTCGCTGTCGGCGGCGAGGTCGCCGGCAGCCGCAATGCCCCGGATGGCGAGCAGGGCATCGGCGCGGTCGTTCGGCGTTGACGCCCGGCGCAACTGCTCCACGCCGAGGGCGTGACGGCGCCCAGCCGCCGGGTGCGGGTCGAGAATGATGCCGCCCGCGACCACGGCGCGGCGTCCCACCTCGCGCAGGATGATGCGGTCGCCGGCTGCGGCCACCACCGGCTCCTCGAGGGTGATGACAGCGGCGCCGATTCCAGTCAGTTGCTCGCCGTCGCGGAGACTGAGGCGCGCCGGGTGAGAGCCACTGCCGATGTGGGCGTGGAACGAGCCCCGCGCGGTCAAGGGGTGCTCCTGGGAGCGCACGGTTCGGAGGTCGGCCAGGAATCTGGTGGTGGTACTCCACTGGCCCGGTGCGCCGAGCATCGCGCCTCTCGTCACTGTGGTGCGTTCGATCCCACTCAGGTTGACTGCGGCGCGGTTCCCTGGGGCGATCTCGTTCACCGCTCGCTCATGCGTCTGCAATCCCCGCACCCGGACCGCGGCACCGGTGGGGAAGACCTCCAAGGTGTCGCCCACCCGGATGGAACCGCCTGTGAGGGTGCCGGTGACAACGGTTCCCGAACCGGTGATCGTGAAAGACCGATCCACCCAGAGCCGGGGGCGCTCCCCGTCGGGCGCCGGGCGGAGCAGAGCTCCCAGCGATTGGCGCAGCCGCTCCAGCCCCGTTCCGTTCGGGGCCGCCACCGGCACGACCTCTGCTCCCGCAAGACTCGTCCCCTCGAGACGATCGGCCACCTCCAGCGCGGCGAGCTCCACCGCGTCCGAGGCGACCAGGTCGACACGGGTGAGGGCGACCACCCCGCGGCTGACGCCCATGAGGTCGAGGACGGCCAGGTGCTCCTCGGACTGGGGCATCCATCCCTCGTCGGCGGCGACGACGAACAAGGCGGCGTCGATGCCCTCGATGCCGGCGAGCATGTTCTTCATGAACCGCTCGTGACCGGGAACATCGACGAAGCCAACCTCCATGCCGGCCAGGGTCGTCCATGCAAAGCCGAGGTCGATGGTCATGCCCCGGCGCTGCTCCTCCTCCCAGCGATCGGGATCGCGTCCCGTCAGTGCGCGCACCAGAGTCGACTTGCCGTGGTCGACATGGCCTGCGGTGGCGATCACCGGCATACGCGGGCGATGGCCTCTGCCAAGGTCAGGTCGTCGGACGGGGCCACGGCGCGCAAGTCGATCACCAGGCGGTCGCGGTCAAGCCGGGCCACGACCGGCGGGGATCCGGCAAGGAGGCCCTGGCGGGCGTCGTCACCGCCGGGAACTGTGATCACGGGCCCGGGGATGCCCCGCCCCGGTGCCGAGCCCGCTCCGGGCAGGGAGACCCCGGCGGTTACCGTCCCGGCGCCGGCGGCGGTTACCACCGCGCGACAGCGGTCGCCCAACTCCGAATCGGTGAGTGTCGCCATCCGCCAGAACGGGATCTCGGCGCCGCGTCCCGAGGCATAGAGGGCAAGGGTCGCCTCGAGCGCGGCCAGCGCGGCCCCGCCGATTCGTACCGCCCGGGCCACCGGATGGGCGGCGAGGAGGTCGATGAGATCGGAACGCCCGGCGATGATCCCCGCTTGCGGTCCGCCGAGCAGTTTGTCCCCGGAGCACAGAACCAGTCCGGCGCCCGCTTCGACCACCTGGCGCATCCCAGGCTCGCCTGCCAGCCATGACGGCGGGGGGCCTTCGATCCAGGGCACCCGCTCGTCGATCAACCCGCTGCCCGGGTCGGCGATTAAGCCCACACCAGCCTGGTCGGCGAGCTGGGCCAGTTCGGGGTAGTCCACTTCCGCGGTGAATCCCTCGACCCGGTAGTTCGAGGGGTGCACCTTGAGAATCGCTCCGGTGGCGGCGGTGAGCGCCTGGCGATAGTCGGCCAGCCTGGTGCGATTGGTGGTGCCGATCTCGACACTGCGGGCTCCGGCGGCGGCGACTATCTCGGGGAGGCGGAATGAACCACCGATCTCGATCAGCTCACCGCGGGAGACGACCACATCCTTTCCCCCGGCGAGTGCCGCCACCGCCAGCAGCAGTGCCCCGGCGTTGTTATTGACCACCAGGGCGGACTCGCAACCGGTGAGTGCCGTGATCAGCGCGAGGGCATACGCACCGCGGCCGCCACGACCTCCGTCTTCCAAATCCATCTCGAGCGGTGTGTAGTCGCGGCTCGCCGCACTCGCCGCCTGCGCCGCCTCCGGGTGAAGGGGAGCGCGTCCCAAATTGGTGTGCAGGAGCACCCCGGTGGCGTTGATAACCCGCTCCCGGCGCCGGGCCAGTTGCGCGACTCGGTCCCGGGCGCGCTGCTCCGGGTCGCCGGTCCCATCGGTGCGCCAGTCCGCCACGGCACGACGGGCCACCTCCACTAGAAGGGGGCGGGGAAGCGTCCCGTCGTCGATCGCGGTCGCGATGACGTCGATCGACGGCGGATACGAGGGCATGGGCACAGCCTACCGGCGGCCCTATATTCGTCTTCGTGGCCTTCTCCCGCAACGTGGACGTCGTTCCCCGGCCCGCGTCCACGGTGATCGCACTGCGGCGCCGCGGTGTTCCCTTCGAGGTGCTGATGGTGCGACGAGCACGCGAGGCCAGCTTCATGGGTGGGGCCAGAGTGTTTCCCGGCGGTGCGGTCGATGCCGCCGACTCGACTCCCGGCTTGGAACGATTGATGCGCTGGTCGGGGGATCCCTCCGAACTTCCGTGGCGGGCCGCGGCCTTGCGAGAGTTGGCCGAGGAAGCCGGCATCCTCGTGATGGTTTCGGGAGCGACTCCCGCCCCGTCGAGTCCATTCGCGGTGTACGACCATCTGCGCGCCACCAATGCGGTATTTGATGCCGACGCGCTCGAGTACTTGAGCAACTGGGTCACGCCGCGCGGCCTCCCGCAGAGATTCGATGCCCGGTTCTATGTGGTGGAGGTTCCGGCAGGCGTGTCGGCCCGCTCCGATCGCAGTGAGGTTTATGACCCGGTGTGGGTGGCACCGTCCGAGGCCGTTGCCGCCGCCGATCGCGGCGATTGGCAGGTGGAGATGCCGACCCGGTTCCATCTCGAGTTGCTCAACTCCGCCCCCGACCTCGATGCCGCTCTCGCCGCGGCACGGGCGGCGATCCCGGTACCGATCGAACCGCGACTGCTGCGCGATCCGGATGGGGCTTGGCGGGTGCTTCTTCCCGACGACCCCGGGTTCGAATGGGCCGGGCTGTGAGGGTCGAGCTGGTGCTTGCCCCCAACCCGGGTCCGATGACCGGGCCTGGGACCAACAGCTGGGTGGTGGTGGCCGCGGGTGAGTCGGTCGTCGTCGACCCGGGTCCCGACATTGCGGCCCATCTCGAGGCCATCGAGGAAAGGGTGTCCGGGACCAGCCCGATGGCGGTGCTGGTGACTCATGGGCATCCCGACCACGCCCCCGGGGCGGCCGCCCTGGCGCTACGGCTCGGCGTGCCGACTGTGGGACCTGTGTCGCCCGCCTTCAGACCGGACCGCCCGATTGCCGATGGAGAGGGGGTCGGGTTCGGCGGGATGCGACTGGTGGCCGTGGCCACCCCGGGACACACCCCCGACTCGACCTGTTATCGCGCAGGAGGCGCAATGTTCACTGGGGACCACATCATGGGCGGCTCGACGGTGATCGTCGAGGACATGACGCGCTATCTGGAGTCGCTGCGCCGTGTGGCGGGCACCGGGCTCGAAGTCATCTACCCCGGGCACGGACCGATGATCTCCGACCCAGACCGGGTGATCGCCGAGTATCTCGAGCACCGGTTGCAGCGAGAGTCGCAGATCCTCGCCGCGGTGCACGCGGGGGCCGCCACCGTCGGCGAGGTCGTCGCGGTGGTCTATGCCGATGTGGATCCGGGGTTGCACCCTGCCGCAGCCATTTCGGTCGATGCCCATCTGCGCAAGCTCGTTGCCGATGGCCGGGTGCAATACCAGGGCGGCGGTTGGTCGGGCGAGGTCACGGCCGCGCGATGAGACGTTGGGCCGCGCTGGTGGCGATCGCCACTGTGTTCGGTGCCACTCCGGCGCTAGCCGACGTCACCCAGGGAGACGTCGACGACGCCCGCGACCGGGTGCGGCGCGTCACCGAGAAGCTCGCCGGCGAGGTGGCTGCCTATGAGGCCGCGGTTTCGGAGGCGGCGCGGCTGCTGGATCACCTGGAACGACTGCGGGTGCAGCTCACCGTTCGGGAGCGCGACCTGGTCCAAGTCCGGCGCGCCGCCCGCAGTCGCGCTGCAGAGATGTACATGGCAGCCGGTGGGAGCCAGCTGGCGTCGGGGACCAGTAACGACGTGGAGCGGCTCCCCGCCCAAAACGTCTATCTCGCCTCGGTTGCGCAGACCGATCGCGAGGTTGTCAACCGCCTCGAGTTGGCACGACGGGACTTCGAGCAGCAACGCGGAATGGTCGCCGACGCCGTGGCGCAGCAGGAGGTGTTGCGGTCCGAGATCGAGCGCCTCGTACTTGTGATCTATGAGGAGTTGGAGCGGGTCAACCAGGAGTACCAGGCGGTGCGGGAGGAGTGGGAGGCGCAGGAGTCCAAGCGGATCCAACTCGAGGCCGAGGCGCGTCAGCGGCGGGAGTTTCTCGCCACCTCGACCACCTCCGCTCCGACGACAACTCGGCCCGCCACGAACACGACTCCGCCCACTGCCGCGACCACGACCACGACACCGACGGCACCCGGAGCTGCGACCACGACTACGGCCGCTACCGCGACGACCTCGGCCGCTGCCACTTCGACCTCCACCACGGCCCAGCCGACGACCACGGTGCCCGTGCTCCCGGCGGGAACCCGGGTGTGTCCGGTGGATGGGGCCACCGCCTTCACCGACTCCTGGGGCGACCCGCGGCCCGGGGGCCGCACCCACTCCGGAACGGACCTACTGGCGGCCGAAGGCACCCCGCTGGTGGCGATCGAGACGGGGACGATCTACAGCCCCGGCTGGCATTCGTCGGGGGGCCTAGGGCTGTACCTCCGCGGCGACTCCGGCGACACCTGGTATTACGCCCACCTCAGCTCCTATGTGAGCGGCCTGGTGGGGGGCTTGCGGGTGGCGGCGGGGCAGAGCGTCGGCTTCGTCGGTCATACCGGTAACGCCTCCACCCCCCATCTCCACCTCGGTTGGCAGCCCGGGGGCGGGTCCTATCAGAACCCCTATCTCGTCCTGGCCGGGCTGTGCTGAGTGGCGCGATCATTGATTCGGGTATGGGTTACCCTTCCCCCCGCACTCGACCGGAGACGGGGAAATGCGCCGAGCTGGGGCTCTTTTCATCGCGATCCTGACTGTGGTTAGCGCCGCCCCGGCCTGGGCCGAGGTCACTCAGTCGCAGCTGCGAGAAGCCCGGGCGGCGGTTAGCGAGAAGTCCTCCGAACTCGAGTCCGAACTGGCCGCGCTCGATGCCATCCTCGCCGAGCACGCCAACACCGAGATTCGAATCGCCCGGATCGAGGAAACCATGGCCGACCGGGAGCGGGAGATCGCGTTCTCTGCCCTCGCCGCTCGGGAGCAGGCTCGGGCCATGTATGTCAGCGCCGGCGAATCGGCGTTCCAGGCCGCGGTGAGTCCGGAAGGAATCACCCGTCTCGGGACCAAGAACGCTTACCTCGATGCCGTGGTCGAGGTGGACACGGACGCGGTGAATCAGTTGGTGTTCCTGCAACAGGACTTTGCCTCGCTGCAATCGCAATTGAGCGTCCTGCTCACCGAGCAGCAGGCACTGGCGGCGGAGGTGGCGGTCGTCACCGAAAGGCTGATGGCCGAGTTGGACGAAGCCAACGTGATCTATCAGACCCTGTACTCGCAATGGCAGACGGAAGAGGCCGAGCGGCAGCGCATTCGCGCCGCGGCGCTGGCGCGACAGCGTGCCCAAGCCGCCGCGGCCGCCGCCGCCAGCGGCAACTACGCCAGCAGCGGCTTTGTTGACCCCAGCGGCCGCACTTGCCCGGTTGATGGCGCCAACACCTTCCGCGACTCGTGGCTCGAGCCGAGGTCGTACCGGGGCGGGTTGCATCACGGAACCGACCTGGTAGCCGCCATCGGCACACCACTGGTGGCGATAGAGGCGGGTTACATCTACGCCAAGAGCTGGCACTGGGCCGGAGGCAACGGCTTGTACATCCGCGGGAATAGCGGCGACATCTACTACTACGCCCACATGAACGGCTACGCGCCGGGCATCAACGCTGGCACCCGGGTCGGTGTCGGTCAGCTCGTCGGATACGTCGGCAACTCCGGAGCCTCGGCGATGCCCCACCTCCACCTGGGCTATCAGCCCGGCGGCGGCGCGCTGGTGAATCCCTATCAGCTGATGGTGAAACTGTGCCGATGAGCACTGAGGCATCGGGCACCAGGCACTAGGACGGGCGGCGAGGGTCGAAGGAACTGACTCCGGACCTCAGGGGAGCGAAGACTCTCTGGGTGCGGTCCCATCGCGATTTCCGTGTTTGGCGCCAGGCACGAGACCGTATCGGGCGCCTCATGCCTAGGTCGCGGCTCTCTCGAGCCCCTCCAACAGCACCGCAATCCGCGCCGTGCAGGTCTCTTCTTGGGCTGGAGGGACGAGTTCCACGATCCGCTTGGCTGCGAGGGTGATCGCCTGGGCCGAGGGGGCGTCGGGATGGGAGAGGACCACCGGGGTGCCGTCGTCCCCGCCGGCGACGACCAGGGGATCGAGCGGCACGCGGGCCAGCAGGGGTACCCCGAGATCGTTGGCCAGCGCCTCGCCACCGCCAGTGCCGAACAGGTCGTAGTGGGCGCCGGTCTCGGTGGTGAAGCCGGACATGTTCTCGATCACCCCGACGACCGGCATATAGGACCGGCGCGCCATGTCGGCGACCCGGGCGGCCACCTTCTGCGCGGCTTTCTGCGGTGTGGTGACCACGACCATTTCCGCCTGGGGCAGGAGTCGGGAGAGCGCCATTTGCACATCCCCAGTGCCGGGGGGCATGTCGAGGACCAAGTAGTCCAGTTCACGGTCCCAGGCGACGTCGCGCAGAAATTGCTCCAGAGCCTTGCTCAGCATCAGGCCCCGCCACATGAGAGCCGTCTCTTCGGTCTCGACCAGCAGGCCGGTGGAGACGACCTGGATACCCTGTGCCATCACGGGAATGATCTTGCGATCCGGACCGGCCTCGAGGCGGGCCGAAGAACCGAGCATGCGTGGCACCGAGAAACCCCAGATGTCGGCATCGAGCAGGCCGACCCGGAACCCGGCCAGACGCATGGCGACGGCGAGGTTCACACTCAACGACGACTTCCCGACGCCTCCTTTTCCGGAACCGACTGCGATGACCCGGGTGAGCGGGTTCACCATCGTGGGTGCCGCTCCCTCGCGAGCCCGCCGCCGAGCGACGCCCATCAGTTCGGCGCGTTGGTCCGCCGTCATGGCCACGACCTGGACTCGCACCTCGTCGATCCCGGGGATGGCGGTCACCTTCCGCTTTACGTCGGCTTCGATTTGGTCCCGCATCGGGCAGGCAGCGATGGTCAGGGCGAGTTCGATGGTTGCCACCCCGTCTGCCACCGTGGCGTCTCGCACCATGCCCAACTCGACCACATCTGCACCCAACTCGGGGTCCATGACGCCGCGCAGCGCCGCCATTACTTCCTCAGGGCCGACGGTGGTTCGCATGAGGTCAAGGTAGGCGCCGAGGTCCGGGTAGGCGAACTCCTATTGGTGCCCCGATCGCCTTATACTGCTGGCCTCTCACCCCCGATCGGGAGCGGTTATGCAGACGATCTCCATCACCCCACGCGGGGCACAGCCCAAGGTGACCATGACGGCGGCTGCAGCGGCCAAGGTCGCCGAGCTTATTGCCAAGGAGGGTGACCCCACTCTGTCGCTTCGCCTCGGGGTGCGCCCTGGTGGCTGCTCGGGGTTCAGCTATCAGCTTGAACTGGATGCGGCCGTGGACACGACCGACGTCGTCAACGAGTTCGAGGGCGTTCGCCTGGTGGTCGATGCCGAGAGCTTGGGGATGGTCGGCGGCGCTGAAATCGACTACCGCGATGGATTGCAGGGTGCGGGGTTTCACATCAACAACCCCAACGTGACCCGTAGCTGCGGTTGCGGCAACTCCTTCTCATAGACACCAGGCATCGGGGCCGCGAGTCGCTCCTCTGGCTCATGACTACTCCGCTTCGGTAGCCTGAAGTTCCAACCACGCAGGAGAGCCCGCCCCATGCCCAAGTCCGTCCCCGCGATCAACCACGGCCCCAAGCCGGTCGGGCCGTACTCGGTCGTCACCGAAGCCAGCGGGCTCGTGTTCGTCTCCGGCCAGGTCGCTTTCGACCCCGCCACCCATGTCAAGATCGAGGGCGACACCGCCGCCGAGGCCGAACGAGTGATGGCCAACATCGGTTCGATCCTCGCCGACGTGGGGCTCGGTTACGACGACATCGTGAAGACCACGATCTTCCTGCTCGACATCGCCGACTTTGGGGCCGTGAATCAGGTGTACGGCAAATTCTTCACCGGACCACCGCCCGCTCGGTCCACATTCCAGGTGGCAGCGCTCCCGGCCGGCTTCAAGGTCGAGATCGAAGCCATTGCCGCACGCTGAGAGGACCGCGATGAACCAGAAACAGATTTTCGATTCCCTCGGGCTCTCCGACGTCGAGCCGGGCGCCTTCGCCGGCGATTGGGTGGAAACAAACGGTCCGGAGTTGGTCGTGGAGAATCCATCCACGGCTCGACCGATCTCGCGCGTGCGCCAGGCATCTGCTGCCGATTACGAGAGGGTGATCGTTTCCTCCGAGGAGACATTCCTCCGTTGGCGAATGATCCCGGCCCCCAAGCGCGGGGAGTACGTTCGCCAGATCGGCAACGCCCTGCGGGACCACAAGCCGGAGTTGGCGGCTCTGGTGTCCCTGGAGATGGGGAAGATCCTTGCCGAGGCCGAGGGCGAGGTCCAGGAGATGATCGACATCGCCGACTTCGCTGTTGGACTGTCCCGCCAGCTGTACGGACTCACCATGGTCTCGGAGCGCCCTCGGCATCGCATGTATGAGCAGTGGCATCCGCTCGGCCCGGTCGGGGTGATTTCTGCCTTCAACTTCCCCGTCGCAGTGTGGTCGTGGAACTCCTTCATCGCCGCGGTGTGTGGTGACACCATCGTGTGGAAGCCGTCTTCGCAGACTCCTCTCTCTGCCATCGCGGTAACCCGGATCGCCGCCGCGGTGATGGCGGGTACCGGCTTCGAAGGGGTCTTCAACCTGGCCGTCGGGCGAGGAGCCGAGGTAGGAGACCGCCTCATCAACGACCGCCGGGTTCCGCTGATCTCCGCTACCGGGTCCTGCAACATGGGGGAGAAGGTGGCGATGGCCGTCGCCAAGAGGCTGGGAAGGTCGCTGCTCGAACTCGGCGGCAACAACGCTGTCACCGTGCTGGACGATGCCGACCCAGAGCTCGTTACCAGGGCGGTGTTGTTCGGAGCGGTGGGAACCGCAGGACAGCGTTGCACGACGGTGCGGCGGATGATCGTGGAGTCGGGGATCAAGGGGGATGTCCTCAAGCGCCTGGTCGATGCCTATCAGCAAGTCCGGATCGGAGATCCCTTGGATAGATCAACGCTGATGGGGCCGCTCGTGAACGCCGGTGCCGTGGACACCATGCTGGCGGCGGTGGAGATCGCCGTCGAGCAAGGTGGCAAGGTGCTCACCGGTGGCAAGCGGGCTGCTGTGCCCGGCCTCGGCGGCCATTTCGTCCAGCCCACGATCATCGAGATCGACCGATCGGCACCGATCGTGCAAGAGGAGACTTTTGCCCCGATCCTGTTCGTGATCGAGGCCGGTGGCGTTCAGGATGCGATCGCGGTGCAGAACGGGGTTCGCCAGGGCCTGTCTTCTTCGATCTTTACCAACGGCATGCGCGCCGCCGAACTGTTTCTCTCTGTCGAGGGTTCCGATTGCGGCATCGCCAACGTGAACATCGGCACTTCTGGTGCCGAGATCGGCGGGGCATTCGGGGGCGAGAAGGAGACGGGCGGGGGTCGCGAGGCCGGGTCCGACTCCTGGAAGGCGTACATGCGGCGCCAGACGAACACGATCAACTGGAGCAGTGACCTGCCGCTCGCCCAGGGGATCGAGTTCGGGTGATTGCATCGTGGCCAGCAATGCGCTGTGGTTTACTGTTGACCGGCGCACGGACCGCGAGGGGACTTTGGTGAGTGGTAGGGCAACCAGCCAGGCGCGTCGCAGCCTTCTTGCCGCGACCATTCTGGCGGCGGCGGTGGCAACGACCGGGGCTCCCCTGGCCGTGGCCGCCCCCCCGGACTTCAACGATCCCGTACCGTCGCGTCCGGATCGGTACTTCAACGGACTCGAGCCGGGGGCGGTGCTCGGGGGGGTGACCCTTCCGGTCGACTGGAGCCAGCGCGAGTCGCCCTGCCCCAGCGATCCCGACGCCGCCCATCTGCAGCACCGAGTAGCACCCTCGATGCGGCCCCCGCTGTGCTTCGGCGACCAGTCCGAGGCGGTGATCTATCTCCAGCAACTACTCGCCGAAAAGAAGTTGTACCGAGCGGAGATCAGCGGGGTATTCGATGTGCAGACTCAGTTCGCGGTCTATGCGTTCCACAAGTTGACCGGCCCCGCGCATACCGATCCGCGTACCGCCGGGGCGGAGTGGCGGGCCAACCCGCCCCCGGGCGACTGGACCGTGCAGGACTGGGCGATGCTGGAGGACTTCGAGCCGCTCCCCCCCAAGCTCCGCCTCGGCCAGCCCGATCGAGTCGAGACCGACATCGGGCATCAGGTGCTTTACCTGATCGAGAACGATCGGGTCGAGGCGATCATCCCGGTGAGCACCGGCCGCGGACCCGGGGAGCGCGGATGCATGCCGTACGGATGCGGTGCCTTCGCGACCCCCCGCACCGAGTTGCTTCCCGAAGGAAGCACTTTCTACACCGCGCACACGTACAACGGAGGGTGGGGCGGCCTCTACCGGATATACAAGGCCATCTTCTACACCGGCCAGTATGGCGAGTGGTATTACGCCCTCCACGGCTATCCCTTGGTGCCCAACTATCCAGCGTCAGGCGGCTGCACGCGGATGCCGGTCTGGGATATGGACTTCCTCCGCCCCACCGGCTTGGCCGACGACCCGGATGCCCGTATCTACCTCGGCATGGTCATCCATGTCTGGGACGCCTGAGAGCGATTCACAGGTACCACAGGTCGCCTTCGAACTCGAAGCCGAGCGCCTCCTGCTCCCAGGCAGTGCGCTTGTCGATGAGCCAATCGAGAAATTGTCGGCGCTTCTCACCGAAGTCGGCGGCACCGCCAAATCCGGTGATCGCAGCCACCTCTTCAGCGACGATATCCCCGTCCTTGCTGCGATACCGCCCCATCACGATGGTCTCGCGACAGCCTCCGAACAGCGATACCAGCAGGGTGGCGGTCTCGTCGCGCCGCGCCTTGAACTCCTCAGGCGAGATCGCTTGGTCGCCGCGGGTGGAGGGCACATAGACGACGCACTCAAGAGGAAAGTGAACTATTCCGCGAGGGATCTTTTCGAACGGAAGTACGGAGGTCCATTCGTCGTCGACCTCGAACCGGTTCACCTCATTGCGCTTGCCCGGCGTAGTCATGACACGGCCTCTCTGTCGTCGCTGGGTGGAGACGATATCGCTCGGCTACGAACGGGGAGGGGCGTTTAGGGGGTGGCGCTGACGAATGCCACGATCGCGGCGACGACCATCGCGATGACGAGTGCCGCCACTACCGCAACCACTGCCCCGCGATTGGGGATCACAGTGGGCTGCTCGGGGCGGGGGCGGGCGGCGGCGCGCCGGCCGGGAACGGGAGACGCCGCTGGTGGGACCGGAGCCGGAGTGTCGGGCGGCACCGGCATGGGGCGGGTGGCGCTTTCCCGCGCTTGGCGGAGCAACTCCTCGCTTCCCGGCATCCCGTCGGAGGTCATCGGGGGTAACGGTACCCGGCGCGTGCGACGGGCGGGTTCATCGTCACGGTCGTTGCTGGGAACCCACTACACCACTGCGGTGCCCGTTGCCCAGTCCTCGTAGAGCCCGGCATACACCCCGTCGCGACGCAGCAGGTCGGCGTGGGGGCCGGTCTCGACGAGGATTCCGCGATCGAATACGAGCACCTGGTGTGCCGACTCGGCGGTGGCGAGGCGATGGGCGATCGTGACTGAGGTGCGCCCGGCGATGAGCCGGTCGATGGCGTGGCGCAACGAGACATCGAGCGCCGGGTCGACTGCCGATGTGGCTTCGTCGAGGACCAGGAGGTCGGGGTTGGACATCCAGGCCCTGACCAGGGCCACCAGCTGGCGTTCGCCAGCAGAGAGGCTGGAGCCCCGCTCGCCGACCGGAGTGTCGATTCCCTCGGTGAGCCGGCTCAGCCAGTCTTCTAGGTCGAGCTCATGGAATGCCGCCGCCACTTCTGCAGAGGATGCTCCCGGGCGTCCGTAGCGGACGTTGTCGGCGATGGTGCCCGTGAAGAGGAATCCCTCCTGGGGGACGAAGGCGACGCGGGAACGCAGGCTGGCATGGGAGGCGTCGCGTAGGTCACATCCGCCGATCAGCACCGCTCCTCGATCGGGGTCGAGCAACCGCACCAGCAACTTGGCAAAGGTCGTCTTGCCGGATCCGGTGGCACCGACGACGGCGACGCGGCTGCCCGGTGGAATCACCACCGACACATCCGACAGGACCTCGGTTCCTCCCGGGTAAGCGAAGCCGACTTCACGGAATTCGACACCGAGAATTCCCGGCGGGAGATCCACTGGGTCGGCAGCCTCCGGGATCTCGATCGGGGCGTCGAGGGTGTCGACGATGCGACGCAGTCCGGAGGCGGCGCTCTGGGCGAAGTCGAGGATCTCGACCAGGGTCTGAATTGGCGCGATCAGCAGATTGACCAGGAACAGGAACGCCAGCAGGATCCCGACGGTGATCCCCTCGTCGGGGCCGAGCCACAGTCCGGCGGCGATGACCACCGCGGTCAGGCCGGCGGCGAAGATCTCGGCGGTGGAAAAGAGGACGTTGCCGAAGTGGGCGGCGCGGAACTGGGCCTGGAATCTCTTCTCCAACGCATCCGATACCCGCTCCAGGGTGGAGGCTTCGGCACCGTACGCCCGCACCTCGGGGAGAGCGTTGATCGCCTCTCCCATCACTGCCAGGCTGTTGGCCACGTTCTCCCGCACCCGGTCATAGCGGCGGCGCAGCACTTTTTGGAACCACATCAGGTTGGCGGCGTATCCGATCACGCCCACCAGCACCAACAGGGCGAGCCGCCACTCGTAGGCAGCCATTACCGCCAGAGACATCACGACCTGAGTTCCGTTCACCAGGAACATGACCCCGCCCCACTCGAGGAACTCCTGCAGGGTGGTGATGTCAGAAGTGACCCGGGAGACGAGTGCGCCGCGCCGTTCCGTCTGCACCGTGAGCATCGAGCGCTTGATCAGGTGGGAGAAGACCGATACCCGCAGCTCGGAGAGTCCGGTGGAAGCCTGCCTGATCAGCCGCACCAATCCGGCGCGGGTCATGACACCGCCGACAATGACCATGAGCAGACCGAACCCGGCTGCGGTGCCCACCGCTCTCAGGTCGACGGAGGTTCCGCTGATGTACTTGTCCAGCGTCTGTTGGACGATGATCGGAATGAGCAGCTGAACGGCCGTCCCACCTAGGTTGAGCAGAAGCACCACCCACAGCCGATGGGCGATGATCGGTGCCTCGGTGAGGGCCCGTCGGATCGCAGCCGGAGTGGAGAGACGCGCCGCAGGAGTGCTCACGACGCCCTCCGCCGCACTGCGTCATGCTCGTAGGCCTGTACCAAACGGGCATAGCCGGGCTGGGAGCGCAGCAGAGTGGCGTGGTCACCTTGTGCCACGACACGGCCCTGTTCGACGAAGACGATCTGATCGGCGAGCCGGATCGACGACGGCCGGTAGGCCACGATGACGATTGTCGAGGGAAGTGCGGCGGCCCGCAGCCCGCGCAGGATCTCTGCTTCGACGGACGGATCGACGGCCGAGGTGGCGTCGTCGAGGATCAGCACCCGCGGCTGGCGTACCAGCGCCCGGGCGAGGGCGACGCGCTGCCGCTGTCCCCCGGAAAGGCTGGCGCCCCGCTCTCCAATTCGAGTGCCATATCCGTTGGGAAGCTCTTCGATGAAGTCGTGCGCACCGGCGAGCTGCGCGGCAGCTATCACCTGCTCTGTGGTCACTTCGAGGCCCAGGGCGATGTTGCCGGTGACGGTGTCATCGAACAGGAAGGAGGCCTGGGATACATAGGCGATCTCGCGGGGCAACTGGAAGCGGGCGAAGTCCCGCAGGTCGCGCCCGTCGAGATGGATCCGTCCCGTACCCGGATCCCACAGCCGGGCGAGCAGCAGCGTCAGCGTGGTCTTTCCGGAGCCGGTGGGTCCGACCACCGCCACTGTCACGCCCGCCGGAATGTCGACGACCACGTCGGAGAGCACTGCCTTGTCAGGTTCATATCCGAATCCGACCGTATCGGAGGCCACCGGGGCGGCGCCGCCGTCGACTACCGCCTGCAGGGCGCCGTAGGCAACCCGCTCATCGGCGTCGAGTACGGCCTCAACCCGGTTCCAGCCGGGGATGGACGCCGCCATGTCGAACAGCACGAACGCGATCAGCTGGATCGGGAAGGTGAGCAGCGAGAGCAAGTAGAGGGAGGTGACGATGTCGCCTGGTGTGATCGCGCCGGCATCGACCCGGAGCGCACCGACCGCGAGCAGCACCATGCTCACTGCGGGGATCAACACGACGATCAGGGTGCGGTAGGTCTCCCAGCGCACGCCGACGGCAATGCCGCGGTCACGCAGGTCCTCGGATGCGACCCGCAGGCGGTCGGTCTCCATGTCCTCGCGGCCCAGCGACTTGATGGTGAGCGCGCCATCGAAGCTCTCGTGAGCAACTCCGGTGACGACTCCCAGTTGAGTCTGTATCCCCTCCCAATCCGGATACAGCTTGATGGCCGCCTGGACCTCGACGAAAACGATGAGAGCCATCCCCAGCAGGGCAACCAGCCCCATCCAGGGATCGATCAGTGCGAGCAGGATCACCGTGCCGATCACGAGCATTGAGACCCCGGTGGCGTACGGAAGCGGTGCCAGGACGCTGGTGGCCCGCTCGGTGTCGTTGTCGGCCACCGAGAGCAGATTGCCGATCGACTGGCGACCGAACCAAGAGAGCTCTAGCTCCATCTGGTGGGCGACGAGGCGACGTCGCAGGTCCTGCTGGTTGCGCAGCTGCAGCCAGCCCGCCGATGTACGGCGCATGATGATGGCGGCGGCGCGCCACAATGCGACCCCCAAAACTGCCACCACCACACCGACGATGTGGTCGGATGCCGGCTCGCCCTCGTTGAGGATCGGGATGATGGCGGTGTCGGTCACCCAGCCGATGACCGCCGACGAGGCAATGATCGACGCGGCGAACATTGCCGCTCCGGTGACAGCCGAGGTAAAGGCCCACGGCCGCGCCTTGATGAATCGCGCCACGATGCGCAGCCCGCCACCAAGGACGGCGCGCGCAGTCGGAGGAGTGCCGGCTTCGGGAGTCACGGCCGACAGGTTAGAGGCGGGGACCGACGGGAACTTCGGCGATGGGGTGGGCGCCTATCGCCGGGCGAGAAGGACGTTCCTGGTCAAGGCCGTCTCGTCGGCATGACCCCGCAAGTGGTCGATGGCGTGGACCAGGGCCCAGGCGGCGATCACCTCGGTGGTGGTTCCGTCGGCGGCAGGCAGGAGCCGGATGGCCGACCAATCGACGGCCGCGGCTGAGTCGAGTGCCGCAATGCAGTCGGCACCGAAGGTGTCGATCATCTCCAGGAGTGGTTGCGGCCCGGTGACAGAGGCGGCGAATTCGGCGGGCCGGTCCCGCCGCGGGAGCGATGCTCCGACGGCGAGACTCAGCCAGAGGCGGGTGGAATGCATGGCATGGGTGGCGAGCACCGCCACCGAGTTGGTGGACTCGTCGCCGGGGCGGGCGTTCAGGGTGGCAGCGTCGAGGCCGTCCACGGCTCGCCGGAGAACCACGAAGGCGTCACCGGCAGCCCGCCGGGCGGCGGCCACAATGGGATCGGTAATCGAGCACCTGCCGGGAAGGGAACCGCAGCGTACCGCCTGAGGTTGCCCCGTATCGAACCGGGGTTGATCGACGATTACTGGACAGAACATCACGGAGGGACATGCCGGAAATGCGCCACGACCCAGTGACCGACCTCATCAGGCGGCTGCGCCATGAGGCGGACGCAGCCGACTTCTCTCTGCTCGCCGCTGGCGTCCTGGTCTCACCGGAGCCGCGCGTCGGTCTGCTGAGCCGTCTGCGGGCTCGGGCCGCCACCGCCGTGGCGGCGTCCGTGGTTGCGGTCGGAGGACTGACCGGAGTCGCCTATGCCTCCAATGGCGCCGTTCCCGGTGACGTTCTCTACGGATTGGATCGGGCGCTGGAGTCGGTGGGCATCGGCAATGGCGGGGCTGCGGAGCGCATCGCCGAGGCGATCGACCTCGTCTCCGGCGGTAATCCGGGACAAGGCCTGGAGCACGCCGCGACCTTGGTCCCGGATGACGCTGGAGCCGAAGCCGCGGTTTTCGAGGCTGCTGCCGGCCTCGGCCCGGCAGAGCCGGCCGCGGTGCAAGAGGATGTCCTGGCGCTGCTCGCTTATCTGCGGGACAACGTCGGCGACATCGACGGGCAGACCGTGGCGGATTTCGCCCGGGCGATCGGCGGGCAACCCGAGGAGCCTCCCGTTGGCGGTCCACCCGAGGATGTGCCTGCGGGCCCCCCGGACTCGACCCCCGGCGGCGGCACGCCCCCCGACGACCCTTCGGGAAGTCACGGACCTCCGGACTCCATCCCCCCGACCACGACCACGGTGCCCTGACCCGAGGCGTCCCCCATAGTTATCGGACACCAGCCTGCGGAGCGGTAGCGCGCTCCGGCCACGATGATGGAGGCCCGTGCCCGACGACGACGAGTTTCCCGAACTGCTGGCCCGGGCCAAAAAGGGGGATGAACGCGCCTGGCACCGCCTCTTTCCCTTGGTGTCGGGGCGGGTGGTCGCCTTCCTGGTTTCGCGTGGCACCCCCGACGCCGAGGATGTGGCGGCTGAGGTCTTCGCCGACATCGTGCGGTCCATCCGGCGTTTTGACGGCGATCAGCGTTCCTTCGTGTCCTGGACCCTCACAATCGCCCATCGCCGGCGAGTCGACGCGGTGCGGGCACTGCAGCGTCGGCTCGAGGCGGCGGCTCCGGACGCCGAACTGGAGCGCGCCGGCCCCACCGATGTCGAGGGCGACGCGCTAGGTCTGATCGAGGCCGACGCGGCGCGTCGCCTTTTGGCCCGGCTCACGGCCGACCAGGCCGACGTGCTGGCCCTTCGGATCTACGGCGACCTGTCGCTGCCGGATGTGGCGACCGCTCTGGGAAAGCCGCTCACGGCTGTCACTTCGCTGCAGCACCGCGGACTGGAAGCGCTGCGGCGCATGCTGGCGTCCGGTTGAGGCGGCTCACCGCGTCCGCGAACTGTTTGGCGACCTCTCAGCCGAACCGATACCCGACACTGCGCACTGTGGCGATCCACGATGCGCGCTCCTCGCCGAGCTTGGCTCGTAGCCGACGAACGTGGACATCGACGGTTCGGGCGCCGCCAAAGTAGTCGTATCCCCAAACCCTGCTGAGCAGCTGCTCGCGCGACCACACCCTGCCTGAGTTGGTGACGAAGAATCGCAACAACTCGTACTCCATAAAGGTGAGATCGATTGGGGCCGTGGCAATCGTCGCTTGGTATGTGGCCAGGTTGAGGGTCAGGTCCTTGAAAGCCATGAGTTCTGCCGCACCCTCGGCAACCCGCCGTGCCAGGCGTGCGGCTCGCGTCGCCACCTCTTCGGGGGCGTACGGGGCGAGCACGAAGTCGTCACACGACGTTGCTCCCAGCTCCGCCGTGTGGCGGCGCGGAGCGGCGATCAGCACGGGTACCGACGAGGACTCTTTGACCCGCCGTGCCAGTCCCATTGCCGCAGTCGGTGGGTCCCCCAACTCCACTACCAGCAAGGCCCATCCCCCTTCAGGTTCCGCCTCGATGACCGCGGCCGCATCGGGGACCGCGAGCAAGGTGTACCCGGCCGCCACGAGCGCCTCGGCCAGAGCCGACGAAATGGGTTGGGGATGGGTGGCGATGTGCATGAAGAAGGTTTCAGGTGTCAGGTGACAGGTCCAGATTGTGACACCTGAACTCGGATACCTGACGCCTTTCTCTGCTACCCGAGACCTTGTGACGGACTGCTGACGGCTCTGGGCTCACAGAATCGGCAGGTACTCCTCCAACTCGAAGCGGCTTACGTGGCGTTGGTAGCGATCCCATTCCGCCCGCTTGTTGCGCAGGAACCACTCGAATAGGTGCTCACCCAGGGCGGCGGCCACGAGTTCCGACGACTCCATGGCATCGAGGGCGGCAGCGAGGTTGCCCGGAATCCGCTCGACGCCTTCCGCCCCCAACTGAGCCGCCGACAGCCCGGACACATCATGGGCGACCTCGGGGGGCAACAGGTAGCCACCCTCGATTCCTGCCAGTCCCGCGGCCAGGATCACGGAGAACGCCAGGTAGGGGTTGCACGCCGGGTCGGGGGAGCGGTACTCGACGCGGGTGCTGGTGGGCTTGCCCTTCTTCGGGGTCGGTATCCGCACCAGCGCAGACTGGTTGTTGCGGGCCCAGGTGATCCATACCGGGGCGTCGAAGCCGGTGACGAGCCGCTTGTAGGAGTTGACCCACTGATTGGTGACCGCGGTGATCTCGCGGCCGTGGTGGAGCAGGCCGGCCACGAATCCCTGGGCCGCCTTGGACAGTCCGTACTCGGCGCCGGCCTCATGAAAAGCATTGGTGTCACCCTCGAAGAGCGAGAGGTGCAGGTGCAGCCCGCTGCCGTCGTATGCCTCGAGAGGCTTGGGCATAAAGGTGGCGTGGATGCCGTGCTGCAAAGCGACCTCTTTGACGGCGAGCCGAGTGGTCATCAGGGCGTCAGCCATCGTCAAGGCATCCGTGTAGCGGAGGTCGAGTTCGTGCTGGCTCGGTGCCACCTCGTGGTGCGAGGCCTCGACCGGGATGCCCAGGTTCTCCAGCACCATGATCGTCTTACGCCGATACTCCTGAGCGACATCGAGCGGGGTGAGGTCGAAGTATCCGCCCCGATCCAGAGTCTGTGGAACCGGGCCGGAGTCGGCGAAGTAGAAGTACTCCACTTCGGGTCCCACGTAGAAGGTGAAGCCCAGGTCGGCGGCGCGGCGCAGGTTGCGCTTGAGCACCGAGCGGGGATCGCCTTCGAAGGGCTCGCCGTCAGGTGTGGTCAGGTCGCAGAACATCCGGGCGACGCCAGCGTGGTCGTCTCGCCACGGCAAGATCTGAAAGGTGGTGGCGTCGGGGTGGGCGAGCATGTCCGCCTCCTGCACCCGCGAGAAGCCGTCGATGGCAGACCCGTCGAACTGCATGCCCTCATCGAAGGCCGTTTCGAGTTCGGCCGGTGTGATCGCAAACGACTTCAGGTATCCGAGAACGTCGGTGAACCACAGGCGAATGAAGCGGATGCCGCGCTCCTCCACCGTGTGTAGAACGAAGTCCTCCTGTTTACCCATGAACGACCTCCGGCGGGGCATGGTACGGGGCGCTGGAGATGCTGAGAAGGGGACGCAACCTCTTTTAACACAGCGTTCATGGAGTGGCAATCGCGGTGAAATGGAAGGCGGGTACAACACCGGGTCGCATCGCCGAGGATGAGGAGATACAGATGCCGAGTCCCAAAGAAGTGCTCAAGATGCTGGCCGACGGCGAATACGAGTTCGTCGATCTCCGGTTCTGCGACCTTCCCGGCCAGGTGCAACACTTCACCGTTCCCGCGTCGGAGCTCACCGCGGCTTCGTTCGACGAGGGCTTCGGGTTTGACGGCTCTTCGATTCGAGGCTTTCAGGCGATCCACGAGTCGGACATGCTTCTGTTCCCCGACGCCGACACCGCGGTGGAGGACTCGTTTCGTGACCGGCGCACTCTGATCCTGTACTGCTGGGTGCGCGACCCGATCACCGGGCAACCCTACGAGAAGGATCCCCGGTTCATCGCCCAGAAGGCAGAGGCCTACTTGAAGACCACCGGGTTCGCCGACACTTCGTTTTGGGGGCCAGAGGCCGAGTTCTACATCTTCGACTCAGTGCGCTACGACCAGAGGCAACACACCGCGTTCTACGAGATCGACTCCGAGGAAGGGGCGTGGAACAGCGGACGCGAGGAGCCGGGAGGGAACCTGGGGTACAAGCCAGGTTTCAAAGGGGGCTACTTCCCGGTGCCCCCCACCGACCACTTTCAGGACCTGCGCTCGGAGATGGCCGCCCGGCTGGCCGCCGCTGGAGTCCCGGTGGAGGTGCAGCACCATGAGGTTGGTACCGCGGGCCAGTCGGAGATCGACATTCGCTACGGCACGTTGCTGCAGACCGCCGACCGGGTGACCCTGTTCAAGTACGTGGTCAAGTCCACGGCGTGGCAGTTCGGCAAGACCGTCACCTTCATGCCCAAACCGATCTTCCAGGACAACGGATCGGGGATGCACTGCCATCAGAGCCTGTGGCTGGACGGCAAGCCCCTCTTTTACGACGAGACGGGCTATGCGGGCCTGTCCGAGATGGCCCGCTACTACATCGGCGGCCTGCTCAAGCATGCTCCATCGCTGATGGCCTGGGCGGCACCGACCACCAACTCGTATCGCCGCCTCGTACCCGGCTATGAGGCGCCGGTGAACCTGGTGTACAGCCAGCGCAACCGCTCGGCGGCGATCCGGATACCCGTGGTGAGCCAGCGCCCGGAGTTGAAGCGGCTCGAGTTCCGTTGCCCCGACCCCTCGTCGAACCCGTATCTGGCGTTCTCGGCGATGCTCCTTGCCGGGCTCGACGGAATCGCCAACCGGATCGACCCCGGGGCTCCGGTGGACAAGGACCTCTACGAGCTGCCTCCCGAGGAGCTGGCGAAGATCCCCACGGTGCCGGGCTCGCTGGAGGAGTCACTGGCGGCGCTCGAAGCCGACCACGAGTACCTGCTCGCCGGTGGTGTGTTCACCGAAGGCTTGATCCGGGATTGGATCGGCTACAAGCGAGCCTACGAGTTGGACCCGGTGCGGCTCCGCCCGCATCCCTGGGAGTTCATGCTCTATTACGACTGTTGAGGTGATGGTCGGCCGGCTACCGCCGACCGACCAAGATTGCAGATTGCAGATTGCAGATGGCCCGCGGTAAGTCTGCTTTCTGCCTTCTGCCCTCTGCTGTGGGGGCGGGCGAACCGAGCCCGACCCGGTACCCTCCGCAGCGAATGCGCATCCCTTACTCCGTGCTGTTGGCCGGGACCGCCTTCGTGGTCACGTTCGCGCTCACGCCATTGGTGATGGCCGCGGCGCGGCGCCTCGGCGTGGTGGACCGCCCCGGTCCGCGCCGCATCCACACCGCAGCCATTCCCACCGCCGGGGGCTTGGCAATGGCCGTGGCGGTTCTCGCGGCGGCGTGGGGGGCGCGTCTGGTGTCCGAGGCGGCTCGGACGACCCTCGACGTTCAGCCGCTGATCGGGATCACGCTGGCGGCGCTCATCGTGCTTCTCCTCGGGGTCGTCGATGACATCAAGGCGCTGAACCCGTGGTGGAAGATCGCCGGTGAGGTGCTGGCGGCATGCGTGCTGTACGCGTATGGGTTGGGCATCCCGCTGCTGACCAATCCGTTCGGGGAGGCAATCGAGACCGGGATCTTCGACCTCCCGCTCACGATCATCTGGGTGCTCGTCGTCGTGAACGCCATCAACCTCATCGACGGCATCGATGGCCTGGCGACGGGTGCGGTCTTCATCGCCGCCGTGACCCTCTGGTTCGTTGGCCGAACCAACGGCGACTTCTACGTGATGTTCGTCGCCTCCACGATGATCGGGGCAACCTTCGGTTTCCTGCGATACAACTTTCCCCCTGCCCGCGTGTTCATGGGTGACACTGGGAGTGGGTTCCTCGGTCTGCTATTGGCCGCAGTGGCACTGCTGGAGAATCGCAAGGGCACGGCCGCGATCACCTTGCTATTTCCCTTGGTGGCGCTGGCGGTGCCGATCTCTGACAGCGTGATCGCGTTCGTGCGCCGCGCGCTCGGAGGCCAGTCGGTATTCCACGCCGACAGCGAGCACATTCACCATCGCTTGCTCCGTATTGGCCTATCTCATCGCCATGTTGTCTACGTGATGTGGTTCTTGTGCGCCTACTGCGGGGTGATGGCGATGGTGCTGGCCACACTGCCGCCCGGTTACGCCATGCTGCTGGCGGTGTTCCTCGCCGCCGGTGTGTTCTTTGCATTCCGCGGACTGGCGTTCATCGATCGGCTCCTCGCCGCCCGCCCCCAGCCGCCGGTTACCGAGGCGTGAGCCTTCCCGAGCCACCGTCGCTGGGCCGCGCCGCGGCGGGCGGGGCCATGTGGATGGGAGGCAGCCTTGTGGTGCAGATCTTGATCGGCATCGTCGCCCAGGTGGTGCTCGCCGGGATCCTCACCCCCCGCGACTTCGGGGTCTTCGCCCTGGTGGTGTCCCTCTCGCTCCTCTTCAGCAGTATCGGCAACTTCGGGATCAAGACACTGATGTCACAGCGCACCCCCGACGAGATTGCCTCGCTGCGCCCCCCGGTGTTTCGGGTGGGGATGTTGGCCGCAGTGCTGGCCGCGGGGCTGATGGCAGCGACGAGTCCTGTTGCCGCCGCGGTGCTGGACGAACCGGATCTGGTCCGCCTGCTCCTGATCACCTCGGCTGCCTTCGTCCTCAAGCCTTTCACCGCGATCACCACGGCTCTGTTGCAAGCCCACCTGCGCTTTGCCCAGGTCGCCCTGGCGTTTCTTGCTGCCGCGGTATCGCACTATGTGGTGGCGATCGTGTTGGCCCGGTCCGGCGCGGGAGCCCTCAGCCTCGTCGTCGGCTTGCAGGTGAATGCAGTCGTGATGGCGACGGTCCTGTGGGCGACTTCCCGGCACGAGCGTCGGGTCCGGGTCGCATCCGACATCTCGCCCCGTGGTGCCGCCCGCATGCTGGCATGGCCGTTGGCCGGAGAAGCGGCGGTAGATGCCACCGGACGGCTCGACTTCCTCATGCTCGGCCTCTTCGTGCGCACCGAGGTGGTCGGGGTCTACTACTTCGGGTACCAACTCGTGGTTCGGATCAACGAGCTGCTCACTGGCGTGGCCCGTAACGTGCTCTATCCCGCGCTGGCCCAGATTCCGGATCGGCCGGAGCGTCAGGCGGCGGGGGTGCAGCGCGCCGCGGTTCTCCTCACACTTGGCGGCGGAATCGTGGCCGCGGCTCTGGTGGCCTCGCTGTTTCCCATCGAAGAGATCCTGTGGGGCGGACGCTGGGAGGCGGCGGTGCCCACGATGATGCTGCTGGCCACCGTCGCTCCCGGCCAGGCGGTGCAGGCGGCGGTGGAACAGCTACTCAAGGTGAGGGGACGTTTTCGGCGGTGGGCCGGAGTGATCACGATCCGCGCAGTGGGGGGAGCCGTGGTCGCTCTGGGTGTCGGCCTGGTCCTGGGCGAGGCCGCCGATGCCACCGACATTGCGATCGCCATCGCCGCGTTCGTCACCGTCGAGGCGATCGTGGAAGCCATCGTGGTCGGGCGCGATCTCGGTCTGCCAGTGTTCCGCTACTGGGCGACCACTTTCCCGCCGTGGGTGATTCTCCTCGGGAGCGGGTGGGCCGCCGCCTGGCTGGTGTCCCGCCTCGAAACCAGGCCCTGGGTCGGAGTGATGTTGGGGATGGGGATCGTCGGCGTGGTGGGACTTCTGGTGGTCGGTGCGGCATGGCGCGCCGGTCATCTCGATGCCAACCGGAATGAGGCGCGCGCCTGATGCGGGCTTGCGGGTTGTTACCCGCGACCCGTATCCCAGACGGCGGCGCGGTGGCCGCCGAGGAATTGAACGATGCCGATGGCAACCGCCAGGTTGGATAGGCAGAAGAAGTGGATCGCGTTGAGAGGCCCGAACCGGCGTAGGCGGAGCGGACCAACCAGGAGCCCGACGAGATAGAACGCCGCCTGGCCGGCTCCGAATGCCGCCATTGCCCAATGCCGCCGCCACACCAACACATTGGCGACTCCCATCACGATGAGGAGTACGGGCGAGAGCACACGCAGCAGTTTGTGGGAGATGAGGAAGACCGCGAACCGACCGTGACGGAATGGGTTGAGCAGGGCCCGACCCCAAGTCAAGCCGCGGATGTTCTGCACCGTGATCCGCGACCGCTTGCGGATCTCCTGGCGGTCGCTGGCCACAGCGCTTTCGAAGCACACCGCCCCTGGATCGAGGACGACTTGCAATCCCCGGGCTACGACCGCGAGGGGCACAACCAGGTCCTCAGCCAGGTCGCGGGGTACGTCCTGGGGGAAGAGTTCGGATCGCACCGCGAAGTAGGTACCCGACACAGAGGTGAGGGATGCCAGCTCGCTCTCCGCCTCCAGCACCCCGCTGTTGTATGACCAATATGCCTTTTCGCCGCCGCCGATCGGTGCATCGCCTGGAGCACGGAAGATGACACGGCCGGAGACCGCACCGATGCCCGGATCGGCGAACCGACCCGCCATGGAACGCAGCCCGGACGGCTCGAGTTGGCTGGTGGCGTCGGAGATCACGAGGATCTCACCCGAAGCCACGCCCACCCCGCGGCGGACTGCTGCCAGCTTCCCTCCCCGCGGTTCCTGGCGAACCAGGCGTACCCCGCGGCCGGCGAACCCGGCCACCAACTCATCGGTGCGATCGGAGGATGCGTCGGAAACGACGATCACCTCCAGGCGCCCCTGCGGGTAATCGAGACCGAGCACGTTCTCCAGCTTGGCGGTGATGACTGCCGCCTCGTTGTGCGCTGCGATGATCATCGTGACCGCAGGAAGGACTCCGGGCTCGAGCCCGACCCGTCGCGGGGTGCGGGCGCGGTGGCGCCACAGCATCGCTCGCATGGCCAACGGATAGCCGACGTAGGTGTATGCCAGCAAGGCGAGGGCGCTGATGAATACGACCATCATCCAGCTCGACCCTTCCTCACGGCATTGCCCGGCGATTCAAGCAGGGGCGCCCCGATGAGCGCCGGGGGCCTAACCGGCGACTGTTGTCGTCGTCGTCGGTGTCGTCGCGGTGGTGCGGATGGCGACGATGGCGGCGAGCACCTCATCCATCTCGACGGCGAACTCCGCCACCGCGGTTCGCCTTCTGGTGCCGTCGTCGGGAGCCTCTAGGCCGAGGATGATGTCTCCCACCTTGGCGGACAGATCTGACACCTCGATCACCAGGTTCACATGTCCTTCCGCCAGGTCAGCTGGAACCCCGCTGACTTCGGTCACCGCACTCTCCCAGTCCTCGAGCTCACCCTGCACCTCGAGAAACTTGGTCTTGGCCTCGGCGAAGGTGATGGCCCGGTTGTCCCAGTCGTCGTTGATCTGCGCCACCTCGTCCTTGAAGGCGGTCGCCTGGTTCTCGAAGATGTCCAGGGTCACCATGAACGAGGCGATGTCGGGGGGCAGGCTCGTGGTGGAACTGCTGCCATTCGTTGGGAACGGGGGAGTGGCGCTGGACGTGCCGGTCGGGTCGGACGCCGGTTCCAGGCTGTTTACAAAGGTATAAGTGAGCACGACCATTGCCACCACCAGCAATGGCAGAATCCAACGGCCGTGTCTCGGATCGGTGGTCTCCACGGGCGAAACGGTAGTAGCGATGCTGCGCTGGGTCGGCACCTTTGGCCACGGCTAGCCTCGCTGCTTATGGAGCTGCGCGGGGCAACCGCCCTCGTCACCGGGGCCGCCCATCGCATCGGCCGGGCGGTGGCTCTGGGTCTGGCGAGCGCGGGATCCAACATTCTGCTCAATTTCCACACGTCGGCAGACGCGGCCGACGCCACTGCGGCCGAACTCCGGGCGATGGGGGTGGCGGTGAACGTGGTGCCGGGGAATCTGGCAGTGGATCCGGGTGCCGTTGTCCTCGCCGCCGCCGACCTGGCTCCGGTGCGAATCCTGGTGAACTCCGCAGCGGTCTTCCCCGATGACCGGCTGGAAGACGTAACCCGGGAGCAGTGGGAGCGGACCCTTGCGGTGAATCTCACCGCGCCGGTGTTTCTCACACAAGCTGTGGCACGCGCCCTGCCCCCTGGGGTGGAGGGAGCGGTCGTCAATGTCACCGATTGGCGCACTCTGCGCCCCTACCGGGATCACTTCTCCTACACCGTGGCCAAGGGAGCTCTCGATACCTTTACCCGAGCAGCCGCCGAGGCGCTGGCACCGCGCCTTCGGGTCAACGCCGTCGCTTTGGGTGCGATCCTCCCCCCGCCGGGCAAGGACTCCGCGTACCTGAAGGCGCTGGCCAAGGAGATTCCGCTGCAGCGGGTTGGGGGCACCGATCCGGTGGTGGCCGCGGTCCTGGCCTTGATCGAAAACGACTTCATCACCGGGGAGATTCTGCGCGTGGACGGGGGAGCGCATTTGAGATGAGGGCTACCCGCTACCCGCTGCCCGCAGGATCGCGTCACATCCCCCGCAGCGAGATAGCGAGGCAACGGGCAACGGGCAACGGGCCCAAGCCTCAAGACCGCAGGTAGATTCCCCCCATGGACCAGGTCTTCATCAAGCACCTGCGGGTGCAGGGCATCATCGGCATCAATCCCGATGAGCGCACCAATCCGCAGGATGTGCTGGTGAATGTGACCATGGACGTGGATCTTGCTCCTGCCGCGCGCAGCGATGAGATCGCCGATGCGGTCAATTACCGCACCGTCGCCAAGGCGATCGTCGCCCACGTCGAGGCAGGGTCGCCGATGCTGGTGGAGCGCCTGGCCTCCGAGATCGCCGCTCTTTGCCTTGCCGCCGACTCACGCGTCGCCGCGGTCGAAGTGGAGGTCGAAAAGCCTGGAGCGCTGCGGTTTGCCGAATCGGTCGGAGTGCGCATCAACCGGCGGCGGGGAGAGTCGTGACCCGGGCGGTCGTGGCGCTCGGCAGCAATGTCGACTCCGAGCGCAACCTACCCCTGGCGTTCTCCAAGATGCGGCGCCAGGCCGGTGTGACGGTATTGCGACAGAGCGCCTGTTATCGAACCGCACCTGTCCACGGGATCGGCCCCGAATTCCTCAACGCCGCAGCCTTGATCGATACCACCCTGTCACCAGGGGGCCTGCGTCGCACCCTACGCGCCATCGAGGCTGACATGGGCCGGATTCGCACCGGGGATCGCAACGCTCCACGGCCCATCGATCTCGACGTCGTGCTGTTCGAAGGGTTCTCCGGGGAGGTGGACGGAACCCGGATTCCCGATCCGGACCTTGCCCGGCATGCCCATCTGGCGGTTCCGGTTGCGGACGTTGTTCCCGATTGGGAATACCCTTCGGCCGGCACTGTCCTGAGGACCATTGCGGACCCCTTCCGCACGGAAGTCGAGGTATGGATGCCTACCGATATGACCCGCAGCGGCGGTCACTACGCCTCCGAGCAGAGCATGGAGGCCGCGGTCGACGAGGTCTACGACCCAGAGCTGGAGTCGACAGTACGAACAATGCTCGTCCAGCTCGGCGAGGATCCTGCCCGGGAGGGCTTGGCACGCACCCCTTTGCGGGTGGCCAAGGCGATGGACTTCCTCACCTCAGGGTATCTCGGGACTCTCGATGAGGTGGTGAACAACGCCCTGTACGAGACCGAAACCGACGAGATGGTGGTGGTGAAGGATGTCGAGTTCTACTCGCTCTGCGAGCACCACATGCTCCCCTTTTTCGGCAAGGCGCACGTCGCCTACCTTCCCAGCAAGAAGATCATCGGTCTGAGCAAGGTCGCTCGCATCGTCGACCTGTTCTCGCGCCGCCTCCAGGTCCAGGAGCGCCTGACCAATCAGATTGCCGATGCCATGGAAAGCGTGCTCGCGCCGGTCGGGGTGGCAGTGGTCATGAATGGAAGCCACTTCTGCATGATGATGCGAGGGGTACAGAAGCAGGGGTCATCGATGATCACTTCAGCGATGCGCGGCGGGTTCCGTACCAATCCGTCGACCCGCGGCGAGTTCATGAACTTGATCCGAGACTGAGCGGTGAGCTGTTAGCCGTCAACCAGAGAGAGGTCGTCGATGAACAAGATCACACCCTTTCTGTGGTTCGATCATGAGGCTGAGGAGGCTGCCGAGTTCTACGTGTCGCTCTTTCCCGGCTCGAAGGTCGGGGCGGCCACTCGCTACGGCGAGTCGGGTCCGGGAAAGCCCGGCACCGTGATGACGATCTCGTTCGAGCTGGCGGGCCAGCCTTTCTCGGCGTTGAACGGCGGCCCAATGTATTCCTTCACCTCTGCAACCTCCTTCGTGATCCACTGCTCCACCGCTGAAGAGGTGGATCATTACTGGTCGAAGCTCACCGAGGGCGGTCAGGAGCAGATGTGCGGCTGGGTGGTGGATCGATTCGGGGTCACCTGGCAGGTGGTGCCCACGGCCCTGATCGAAATGCTCGGTGACTCGGACCCGCAGAAGGTGCAGCGGGTCACCGAGGTTATGTTGCAGATGCGGAAGCTCGACCTGGTGGAGTTGCAGCGGGCGTACGCGGGGTGACGGCGCTGGCGTGATGCGGCCGCACGCGATTTCCTGTCAGACCGCTCGTGTCCTCAACGATCCGCGAGTGCGTCGAGTGCCGCACAGCTCAGACGCTGATGGACTGGGCGATCAACCGGCGCAGCCGGGCATCGGGGGCGGGACGGGCCCCGATGTGCTCGATGACCCACGACGACAACAGCGTGGCGAAGGTGGCGGCGCCCATCAGGTCGCG
>JBKKBI010000043.1:0-11210 GCA_046714175.1 Acidimicrobiia bacterium
ACGTACTCGGCGGCGTTGAGCCATTCGTCGATGGTGGCGGTGAAGCCCCGTTTCAGCATCACCGGTTTGGGCTGGCGGCCCACCTCGGCGAGGAGCGTGAAGTTCGCCATGTTGCGCGCCCCGACCCGGACCAGATCGGCGTAGGCGGAGACCAGCTCGACGTCGCGGGGGTCGAGCACTTCGGCGACGAACGGCAGCCCAAATTCATCGCGGGCCTCGGCGAGCAACTGCAGGCCCTTCTCCCCCAGACCCTGAAAGGCGTACGGCGAGGTGCGGGGCTTGAAAGCATCCCCGCGCAGGATGCGTGCCCCGGCCTGCTGCACGGCGGCCGCGGTAGCAAACAGCTGGTCGCGGCTCTCCACCGCGCACGGACCCGCGATCACGACCACGGTGTCGCCGCCGACGGCGACTCCACCGACCGTCACCACGCTGTCTTCCTGGTGGAAGTCGCGGCTGACGAATTTGTACGGCTTTAGTACCGGGACCGCTCGCTCCACACCGGGAAACGCCTCCCAGGGCAGCTGTTGTATCACCGACCGGTCCCCAACGGCGCTGATGATGGTGCGGATCTGGCCGGAGGAAACGTGCGCTTCGGCGCCGATGTCGCGCAGCCTCTCCACCACGTGGTCGATCTCGCTCTGTGCGGCGTCGCGCCGCATCACGATGATCGTCGAGTCGTCCTGGCCCGCCACCGCGCTCCTCTCCGCCCGGCGACGATAGCGGTGGGTCGGGAAGCCAAAGAACGCCGACTAATCGGCTCGTCCCGGGATGAGGTTCCGACCCCAGGTCGGGTCGAAACCTAGGAAACCCAGGACTTCTCTTGGGTTGCCACTGCTTGCTCCTGCTAGCACTTCGTGTTATTCTGCTAGCACGATGAGAAGCAGGGTGTCGGAGGTCGGAGAGTTCATCCGTCAACAGCGGGAACGCAGCGCCATTTCGCTGCGGCACCTCGCCGAGAAGGCCGGGATCTCCAACCCGTATCTCAGCCAGATCGAACGGGGACTGCGCAAGCCCTCAGGGCGAATCCTGAAGGCGATCGCCGCAGGCCTCTCGATTTCGGCGGAGACGCTGTACGAACGGGCCGGTCTCCTCGACGGCGCACCGCGCCCCGAGGTGATCGAAGCGATCCGCACCGACACCGCACTCACGGAGAGACAAAAGCAGGCCCTCACGGAGATCTATCGAAGCTTCGTGGATGCGGCGGAAGAGGAGTGACATGGACACGATGACCGACAAAGAAACGACCTCGGCCTCGGCCGGACTGGTCGAAGGGGCCAAGAAAGCGGCCTATGCCGCAGTCGGTGCCCCCCTGGTGGCTGGGCGCCGCCTCGGCAAGATGAGCTGCGAGTGGCGCACGAGCGCCAAGCGCGAGTTCGAGAAGTGGGTGACCGAAGGCGAGCGGATGACTGCCGACCTGCGCCAGGGCAAGGTTGTCGGCGAGATCAAGGAGAAGGTCGACTTCGACCATCTCCAGGGTCGGGTCGAGAAGCTGCGCGACCAGCTCGAGGATGTCCTCGCCAACTGGAGGGCCACGTTCAAGCCGGAAAAGCCCGCGGACACCGCCGCGGGCGAGGCGGCCCAGAAGCCGGCCGCCGCCAAGAAGAGCGCCGCTAACGCAAAGACGGGCACGGCCGATAAGACCGCCTGAGCCTTTGCCGGTGCTGTGACGATGAGGGGCCTCTCACGAGGCCCCTCATCCGTTTGTGTCGCGGCGTCAGGTCTTGACCACCGCGCCGAGCTTGAGGGCGGCCACAATCCACCCTGCCACCATCGCCTCGGTGGGCAGGCGCCGCACCAATTGCTTCTGATTGTTCAACTCGACCATCTTGCCGTGCAGCGCCACAGCTTTCCGCACCTTCAATTCCTTCAGGGTATCGACGCCGGCCGACTCGAGGAGATCGCAATACTCCTCGCCGATCCCTTTCACCCGCATCAGGTCGGCGCGATTGACCCACACCAGGATTTGCTGCTCGGTAAGCCCGGTGGTGATGGCGAGCTGCTTACGGCCGGTGCGGGTCGCCCCCTTCTTCAGAAGCGCCTCGGTGGTCCTCACCCCGGCCTTACGGAGCTTGGTGGCAAACTTCGGGTTGATCCCCTCGATGACGGCGATGGAGGGCATCACTGTCCTTTCTGTGTCGGCGACGCCGGCGTGCGGGTGACGGACCGAGCCTAACGCGACTCGCCGGAGGCGACACCCTGACGACCGCCGCCAGCATTCAGGTCGGCCACGTCGTCGGCGGTGTCGATGTCGCGCGGCGGTATGTGGTCGACGCGGACTTCTTCGACCCAGTCGGCATGGGCCCGCAGCAGCTCGGCGGCTCCATGGTCGCCCTCGAGAGTCATCAGCCGTTCCCACAACTGGCGGCGGAACAGCACCGGATGGGAACGCTCATAGCGATAGAGGGGAACGATCGCCGGCCGCGTCGTGGTCTCGGCGGCATCGAGCAGGAGCCGGGGGACGTCGGCGGGGATTCCGGGCTGGTCCCCGAGGACGACAAAAGCGAGATCCCGGTGGGGGTCACGGGCGATCACATCGAGTCCGACCCGCAGCGATGCCGCAATCCCCTCTTCCCAATCGTCGTTGACCGCGACGATTGCGTCGCCGAATGAGACCTCACCGAGGATCTCATCAGCAGCCGCGCCCAAGACCACCACCACCCGATCCACCGGCCAAGTCAACACCGCGGAAACGACATGTTCCAGCAACGGCCGGTCGCGGTAGCGGACCAGCTGCTTGGGGTGCCCCAGCCGTCGGCTGCCGCCGCCCGCAAGAACCACGGCTGCGGTGGTGGAAGCCATACCGCAGGGTAGCCCCGCCCTGGGGGCTGCTCCCGGGACTGCCGACCCTGCACTGGGGTCGGCGCAGCGGTGCCGCGGGCGTGGCAATCTGGTGGCCGACATCGGCCAGGAGGATCAGTTGATCGTCGGCGTGCCCCGTGAGATCAAGACGGAGGAGTATCGGGTCGCCATGACCCCGGTAGGGGTGCGGGAACTGGTCGCCCACGGCCACAAGGTCGTGGTGCAGGCCGGCGCCGGCGAGGGCTCGTTCATTGCCGATACCGACTACTCCGCGGTCGGGGCGGAGATCGTTTCCGACGCCGCCTCGGTGTTTGGCAGCGCCGAAATGATCGTCAAGGTCAAGGAGCCCCAGCCGGTCGAGATCGCCATGCTGAACAAGCACCACCTGCTCTTCACCTACCTCCACCTTGCCGCCTACCCGGAGGAGGCCAAGGGTCTCCTCGCCACCGGCGCGACCGCCATTGCCTACGAGACGGTGCAGCTGGACAACGGCTCCCTCCCGCTGCTGGCGCCGATGAGCGAGATCGCGGGTCGAATGGCCGCCCAGGCGGGAGCGCACTTCCTCGAGCGCCCCCGCGGCGGGCGCGGGGTGCTTCTCGGCGGAGTCCCCGGCGTCGCCCCGGGCCGGGTCACGGTTCTCGGAGCGGGAATCGCCGGACGCAATGCGGCGATGATCGCCGCGGGAATGGGTGCCGAGGTGTTCGTCCTCGACCTCAATGTCGCCGTGCTGCGCCACCTCGACGAGTTGCGCTGGCCCAATGTGATGACGGTGAAGTCATCCCGCTTCGCTGTCGAGCAGTACGTGTCGTCCTCCGATCTGGTGGTGGGGGCGGTGCTGGTTCCCGGTGCCCGAGCCCCGATCGTGGTGACCGAGGACATGGTGGCGGCGATGCGGCCCGGCAGTGTGATCGTCGACATTTCCATCGATCAAGGCGGCTGCATCGCCACCGCAAAAGAGACCACTCACAGCAAGCCCGTATACACCGAGCACGGCGTGGTGCACTACGCGGTGGGGAACATCCCCGGAGCCGTACCCAACACCGCAACTTACGCATTGACCAACGCCACTCTGCCGTATGTGGTCGCCCTGGCGGACGGAGCTCGCAATGCGCTGGAGATGCACCGCGAGCTGCGCGGCGGGGTCAACGTCGCTGGCGGCAAGGTCACCAATGCCGCCGTCGCCGACTATCTCGGGGTGGAGAAGGCCGATCCGATGGCGGTCCTGGCTGGCTAGCCCGCCTCAGAGGATCGCAACCAGCCGGTCCTGCAGGAACCCCAGGTAGTGGAGAAGCGCCAACTCCGGGTCCGACGACGGATCGGATGCAGTCTCCCATCCGTCCTCGGAGATGCCGAGCCGTGCCGCCAGCGCCAGACGGGCCTCGCCGATCACCCGCATCCACGACTCGGCTTCGTCCAGCCCGATCGTCGTGGCGGCGACGTTGGCGGCCATCAGGGCGCGGTCATCGACACGAAGCGAGTCGAGCGAGTCCCCGACCAGGTCGCGATAGCGTGCCTCGGCGGCAGGGTCGGCGGGATGCACCCGATAGTCGAGTCGTCCCCCGGCGTCTCCCGCTGCGGCGAGCAGGTCCGGAAGCGCCGCCAGCATCTCTCGGGCGTCCTCCGGGAGGCGAACTCGGATGGTGTCGCCCCTGCGCACGAAAGGTTGCTTCACCCCCGCTCCAGGGTCGCCCACAGGCCGTGGTGGTGGAGACGGTGGCAGTCGGACTCCGCCTTTTCAATCGGACCGCTGCTCACCACCGCCCGGCCCTCGTGATGGACCTGGAGCATGAGACGCGTCGCTTCTTCCACGGGATGGCCGAATAGCTTGCGGAACACCCATACGACGTAGGACATGAGGTTGACCGGGTCGTTCCACACCACTACCTGCCAGGGGCGCTCGGTCCGAGGGCGCTCATCAGTGACAGGAGACTCGGTCCGAGCAGGGGCGATGGTCATCTACGGTCTGCGGTCTCCCGTCCCGACAGCCGGGCCGCCAGGCGTTGCGCGTTGAGCCAGTCTTCGAAGTCGGTGCGCGACACCCGCCACTCCCGGCCCATTTTGACCGCAGGGAGTTCACCGGTCCGCAGCACCCGGGTGACGACGAAAGACGACACCTCCATGTACTCGCAGATGTCGGCGACCGAGAGCCAGTCCTTGGCCAGGTCCACCCTGATTCGTTCCACCCCGCCAGGGTACCGACGCCGGGAGGCGTCGGGAAGGGGAGGGCGCGGCGCTCCGGCTACCCGCCCGCTCCCACCAGCACCGGGAGCCGCACGTCGTTGCAGCGGGTGACCGCTCCGTAGGCGAGCGCGGCCGGATCGTCGACCATGGGCACCTGCCACTGCCACGCCTCCCCCGCCGCCACCGCGAAGTCGTCGAGAAGGTCGCCGCAGCCGCGCATCACCGACCACCGATTGCCTGGTGGCACCACCGCCACTGTGTAAATGCCGGGATCGACGACGAACGAGGCTCTGCCGGCGATGTCGGTGAGGGCGAAACGGGCCGGGCCCACCACCGGTGTGATTGTTACGAACGCCGCCTCCACCGGGATGATGTCGGTGGTGCCGTCGAACTGGGCCACCGAGCCGACCACCTCCACCAGCATGCTTCCGGTCCCCTCAGCCAGCACCGCCGGGAGCGTCGTCGTCGTGGCACCGTCCGGCCGATCTGCCGGTCGTCCTGATGTGGCGGCCGTGTCGAAGACCGGTGGCACCGCCTCGGGGACCGTGAGCGCCACCACTCCGAGCGTGACCTCGAGCGCCACCACCGTGGCCAGCAAACGCACATCGGCATCAGCGAACACCTTGAACCGATCGAGCCGACGCCACACCCCCGCGGCCAAAACCGGCGCCAGTGGAAACACCGGTGCGATCACCCAGGGCTCGTCCACCCCGGCAAGCACCAGCAGGATCGCCGCCACTGCTGTCGGGGCCCATGCCACCGTCGACCCAGGCATCGGATTGGGAACCAGTTGGCGCCGCTCCTTGCGTCGCCGCGCCGGGCGCTCCGAGGACGGCCAGCGGTTGCGCCCGTAGGCCACAGTGATCACCCCGGGAGCGGCAACCTGCTGTGGGGGCGCGGGAAGGCGCATCTGAACCGCAGCGACGTAGAGCAGCGGGAACACCGGAAACAGCAGCAGGTGCCAGGGCCCGGTGATGCCGGCCCAGGCCACCGCGGCTGCGACCGCCGAGCACCACGCGAACGGCTGCAGCAGTACCCGCCCCTGGGGCTGGCGATGAGCGCGCCCCAAGAGCACCGCCGTGGTGACGGTCCACAACCAGTTCCAGGGTGTGATCGGCATCGCTTCCCGGCTCGAGGGGAGGGAACGGTAGGACCGGACCGGGGGGAGCGGGTACGGGTGTGTGAGGGGAGGCGCGAAATCAATGCTGGGGCAGACCCCTTGAGATGGGACGTCGCGGTTGATAGGTAGAGAACATCCGTCACACGCCACCCGGCGTGGCTTCCCCCGACGGCTACGAAAGGTGAAACGTGGAGGTCAGCGGGCATCCCGACCTCGTGCACCTCGGGCGGATACTGCGCGATCGCATGGACCGGACCCTCGAGGCGGAGATGGAAGCCGCCCGAGCGGCGGCGCGGCGCACCCGCACAATGCGGGACCTCCTGCTCTCAGCCGAGGACGCTGCCTCGCGGGTGCACCTCACCGCATCCGACGGATCACTGCACAGCGGCGTGGTCAGCGCCGTCGGGGCAGACCATGTCGAGATCACTGCGTCCGGGGCCCCGCACATCGTCGCCCTGGGACACGTGGTGGCGGTGGAGGTTCGCCCGTGAGAAAACTCCGCATCGATCTCCGTATGGCAGGCGCTGCCGCCCTCGCTCTCATCACAGGCATCGGTGTTCACCTCGCCACCCGGCCGGAGCCCACGGTTCAGGTGCTGGTGGCGACCTCACCGCTGCCACCCGGAGTGCGTCTCTCCGAACTCGACGTGGCGCTTCGACCGATGCCTCTCTTTCCAGGCATGGTGACCGCAGGCCAGGTCGCGGATCTCACCGCGCACACCCTGGTGGCGGCGCTGGATGCCGGCGATCCCGTCCTGCACTCGCTGCTCGTTCCTCCCCAGGGCGATCACCCAGACGTGGCGGCCCTGACATTGGACCCCGCTCACGCGGTGCAAGGGGATCTGGTCCCGGGCGATCGCGTCGACATCTATTCCTCCGGAAACGGGACCACGACCCTCCTTGCGGACGAAGTGCTCGTGATAGCGGCCACGCGCGGAAGCGGTGGGCTGGAAGGAGGCGACGTCTCGCTGCTTCTGGCGGTGGACAGGCAACTGGCTCTGCGACTGCTCGAAGGGGCACACACCACCCAACTCGACCTCGTCCGGCGAGCGCGATGACCTTGCGTGTGGCCACCGTTCTATCAGCACGCGAGTGGGAGTCGCGGCTGGTGGCCGCGGCGCGCGATACGGCGTCGGTCCGACTCGTTCTGCGAGCCTTTCTACCCGAGGAGGTGCTTGACCGCAGCCACGAGTTGGACGTCGTGGTCGTGGGTTCGGAGACGCCGTGGGCCTCTGCCGCTCGCATCGGGTCGTGGGTGCGGGCCGGTATCCGAGTAGTGGCAATCCATCCGGTGGGCGACCGTCCCGCCTCCGAGCGCATGGCGGCGGCGGGCGCTCACATCGTCCTTCCAGACGATCTCTCCGCGGAGTCCGTTCTGCGCGAGATTCGGTTGATCGAACCCGCGGCGACCCGCCCCCAATCCACTCACCCACTAGTGGCCGTAACGGGAGCTGCCGGCTCGCCTGGCAGAACCGAGGTGGCCCTCGCGCTCGCCTGGGCGGCGTCGGGCCGAGCACGCTGCATCCTGGTGGATGCGGACCTCGAAGCCCCTGGGCTTGCGGTACGACTCGGGATACCGCCCCGACCCGACCTGGCGGATGCCGTCGACCAGGTTCACGAATCCGGAACCCTGCCGGCAAGTGCGCTTCACTCAGCCGGACGCCTCAGCATCGTCACTGGATCACACCGGACAGGTGAGCCGCCGCTTCGTCCTGAGCCGGTGTTCGACGTGATCGACTCTGCCCGCGCCACGGCGGCGGTCGTGGTCGATTGCGGACGCTGGTCCCAAGGCGGGGAGATCGTCAAAGCTGCGACCACCGCCGTCGTCGTGGCCGACGCCTCTCCGACCGGGATCGTGCGGACTGCCGCGATGCTCACCGAGTGGGCAGGGCCACCCCCTCGGCTGGTTCTCAATCGGGTCACCGGTGCAGTCTCGGACGCCGTCTTATCTGCGCGACGCTGGACCGGTCTCGAGCCAGTCGCGGTGATCCCGTATCGCCGCTCTGTGCTGCAAGCTGCCCGGCGCGGTAGCCGGCCCGACTCGCGTCTCCTCCGATCGCTGCGGGAAGTGCATTGGTGAGCAGTGAGTTCCTCTCCGGTGTGCTCGATGACCCCTTGGTCGAGGAGGTGATCGTGCTCGGTGGCCATCGCACTTTCTTGGTCCGAGACGGGGTCAAGGTGCTCCTTCCTGAGGTGGTGGACCCCGAAGCCGTCCGAGGATTCGTCGAACGCCTTCTCGCCGGAACCGGCCGCCGTCTCGACCTGGCGAGTCCGATCGTCTCCGCCCAACTCGCCGACGGCTCCAGGGTGCATGTCACCGGTCCACCGGTGACCCAGCCAGGACGCCTCAACGTTCAGATTCGACGGTTCGTTCTGGCCGTGGGCGGACTCGACCGACTCGTGGAACGCGGCTCGGTACCCGAGGACGTGGCCGACCTCCTCGCCGCAGCGGTTCGCGACGATCGCACGATCTTGGTCGCCGGAGCCCCCGGGGCCGGCAAAACGACCCTGGTCAACTGTCTGTTGGCGGAAGTCCCACCGGATCGTCGTGTCGTCAGCTGCGAGGAAGTCTTCGAGATCTCAGTGGACCTGCCCGACATCACTCAGATGCAGACTCGGGAGTCGGGCTTAGACGGTGGCGGCGAAATCACTCTTCGTGACCTGGTCCGCTCTTCGCTGCGTCAGCGACCGGATCGCATCGTGGTCGGTGAAGTACGCGGTCCAGAAGCCCTCGATCTCCTTCTCGCCCTCAACGCCGGCTGCTCCGGCATGGCGACCCTCCATGCCAATTCGGCTACTGATGCCCTCGACAAGCTGGTCGGATACTGCGTTCTGGCAGGTCAGAACGTGCTGGTCGATTACGTCCGTGGTGCGCTCGCTGCCGTAACCGATCTGGTCGTATTTCTCCGCCGGACTTCCGGCGGTCGGCGCATCGAGCAGGTGATCGCAGTGGAGGGTTGGGACGGGACGTGGCGGCATCGAACTCTCTACGACGGCGGACGGAAGTGAGGCTCATCGCGGTGCTCGCAGCGGCTGGTGCGATGAGCCTCATCGGGCTTCGGCCCCGACCGGTTGTGTGGAACCTTCCCCGGGGGCGCACCCTCATCGCCGATGTCGTGGCTGCCCTGTTCGGATGGACCCTGGCCGGATCCGCCGGGTTCACCGGGATGGTTCCAATCGCGGCCGCGGCGCTGGCTGCCGCAATTCCCGCGGCTCGGCGACGCCGTAGTCGGGAACGCGACTTGCGACGGGAGTCGGGTCGTTGGCCCGACTTTCTAGCGGCAGTCCGTAGTCGTCTCGCGACCGGGGTAGCCATCCCGGCGGCGTGCGCCGAAGCCGGCAGGATGCTGGGGGGGCGGTTCCTGCACCTTGTCGGGCCTCCGGGTCGCTCGTTTGCGGACACCTTGGCTGCGGCGCGGGCGGTGTGGGCCGATCCGCTCGCCGATCGCGTGCTGACCACCTTGGAGGTGGCGAATGTGGTCGGCGGTGGTCACGTAGGCACCGTGCTCGGCGCGCTAACCGCGTCTGTGAACGACGACCTGCGCTTGCGGCGGGCCCACGACGCCGCCCTGACCGAGCAACGCCTGACCGCCGGGGTGGCACTTCTCGCCCCGTGGGTGATTCTGGCGCTCAGCATGGCCACCAACCCAACGGCCGCCGAGGCTTTCGACACCCGAACCGGGAACTCGATAGTCGCTGGTGGGCTCGCGGCCACGGTCGTGGGATACCTGCTGGCCCGGCGTTCGGCTCAGCTCTCCCGACCTCCGAGGCTGTTCGCATGACCGCCCTGCTCATCGGTCTGGGCGTCGCACTGGTCTCACTCGCCCCGCGAGCCCACTCGATCGAGCCCGGTCAGTACCTCGGGGACGTTCCCACGCCTCGTCGCCCGCGGAGGCGTTGGGAGGGGCACCTCCCCGGCGGAATGATCTGGGGGGTAGGAGTCGGGCTACTGACCGGATCGATGTTCCCCGGACGAACCATGGCGCTCCTGATGCTCGGCGCGGGGGGAGGCGCGCTCGCAGGGCGAGCGGTGGCGAGCACCCAGCGCGAGCGTAGGGCCCGGCGTCTCGCTCAGGAACTTCCGACGGTCGCGGACACCCTCGCCCTCCACTTTCTCGCCGGAGAATCGGTGGTGGGTTCGATAAGACGACTGCTGGCAGTATGCCGCGGGGTGGCAGCCGACGAGATGGCCGCGGCGGCGGTACACCCTGACGGTCTTGAGTCGGGTCTGCGCGTCGCCGCTTCGACCTCATGCCACCCCGATGCCGCCCGCCTCTATGAACTCCTCGGCCATGCTCATCGCACCGGAGGGAGGCTCGCCGAGTCGCTCGGCGAGCTCGCCGCCGATTACCGCACTGCTCTCACCGCGGCTCTCACTGCTGAAGGTGGGCGACGCGCCCTTACCTCGTACGGACCCATCCTCGCGTTCATGATCCCGGTCACCCTCCTGTTCCTGATGTACCCAACCCTGGCAGGGCTTTCTGCCCTGTCTGCACGACCATGAAAGGAGCAACCCATGAAATGGTTCAGTCGGCTTCGCGAGCACGAGGAGGGTGTCACGACCGTCGAGTGGCTCGGTATGGCAGCGATCGCCGTGCTGGTGATCGCAGTGCTGCTTCCCCAGGTGCGCGGCGCTGCCGGCAACTTGTGGAATTCGATCGTCGGCCAGTTGACCGGCTTCTTCGCCTAGGAGCGCGCCCGATCACGCCGCGGGAGTTGGTAGAACGGCGGCCCAGTCGCCAACCGACTCTCGACTCCGGTCCGAATCAACCGGCGCGCCCCCGAGACGCCGGAAGCGTGGTGCTGGAGGAGGTCGCCGCCATGGCGGCGACCTTCCTCCTGCTCATTGTGTTGGTCCAGGTCTCCGCGGCGATGACTGCTCGGTCGGCTGCCGATGCCGCCGTCGCCGCCGCCACGCGCCGAGCATCCCTCCCCGAGGCAGACTGGCACGCAGAGTCCGAAAAACTCGCGGCCACCGTCGCTGCGCTGATCCCGGGAGCAACTGACATCACTGCTGACATCCTGGTTGGCTCGAGTGTCGCGGCGGGACGAGTCACCTTTCGATGGACTCCACCGGGTCCCGTGCTCACTCCCGTGGTCATCACAGTTGA
>JBKKBI010000044.1:0-28136 GCA_046714175.1 Acidimicrobiia bacterium
GAACTGGGTCGCGCCGGTCTGCTTGGTGCGGGCCATGGGGTCCTCCTGGACGATCCGGGCCGGGGGAGAGGTCGTTTCCGGGCCTTCTCCTGTAGATCGGTTGGGAGCGGACGCAGATGAGGACCCCGGCCGGAGGCGGGGTCCGGCGCCGCTAGCGTCTCGCCATGGCCGACAAGATCACCATGGGGGGCGACGGGGCCCTCGAGGTCTCCGACAACCCGATCATCCCGTTCATCTCCGGTGACGGGATCGGGGTCGACATCTGGCCGGCGGCCCGGCACGTGCTCGACGCCGCCGCCGCCAGGCACGGCAGGACCATCGAGTGGCGCGAGGTGCTGGCCGGCCAGAAGGCCTTCGACGAGACCGGGGAGTGGCTCCCCGACGAGACGGTCGACGTCTTCCGCGAGTTCCTCATCGGCATCAAGGGCCCGCTGACCACGCCCATCGGCGGGGGCTTCCGCAGCCTCAACGTCGCCCTCCGCCAGATCCTCGACCTGTACGTCTGCCTGCGCCCGGTGCGCTGGTTCGAGGGGGTCCCGAGCCCGGTCAAGCACCCCGAGCTGGTCGACATGGTCATCTTCCGGGAGAACACCGAGGACATCTACGCCGGGCTCGAGGTCGAGGCGGGCACGGCCGACGCGAAGAAGATGATCGAGATCCTGAAGGACGCCTTCGGCTGGGAGATCCGCGAGGACTCGGGCATCGGCGTCAAGCCGATCTCGGCCACCGGGTCCAAGCGCCTCATCCGGGCGGCGCTGGAGTACGCCGTGAAGCACGAGCGCACCCGGGTCACGCTGGTCCACAAGGGCAACATCATGAAGTTCACCGAGGGCGCCTTCCGCACCTGGGGCTACGCCCTCGCCGCCGAAGAGTTCGGCGACCGCACGGTGTCCTGGGAGGCGTCAGGCGGCGAGCCGGGGGACCGCCTTCTCATCAAGGACTCCATCGCAGATGCCTTCCTGCAGCAGGTGCTCACCCGAGCGGACGAATACGACGTGATCGCCACGATGAACCTCAACGGCGACTACATCTCCGACGCCCTTGCCGCGCAGGTGGGAGGCATCGGGATCGCCCCCGGAGGCAACATCAACTACGACACCGGCCACGCCGTCTTCGAGGCCACCCACGGGACCGCTCCCAAGTACGCCGGTCAGGACAAGGTGAACCCCGGCTCGGTGATCCTGTCCGGGGTGATGATGTTGCGCTACCTGGGATGGGCCGAGGCCGCCAACGCCATCGAGCGCGGTCTGGAGGCGGCGATCGCCGACCGAGTGGTCACCTACGACTTCGCCCGGATGATGGAGGGCGCCAAGCAGGTGAAGACCAGCGAGTTCGCAGACGCGATCGTTGCCCGGATGTAGGGACACGTCTGGCATCCGTTGCCCGTCGTCTCGGCCGCGAACGGGCAACGGGCAACGGGCAACGAACGCTGGCGCGAGGATCGTTAGCCTCTGAGCAAGAGCGGAAGGAACTGCAATGTCCAAAGTCACCGTCGTCGGAGCAGGCAAGTACGGCTCCACCACGGTGCAGCGTCTCGCCGAGGCGGACGTGTGCGACGAGATCGTGATGACCGACATCGTCGCGGGACTACCCCAGGGCCTGGCCCTGGATATGAACCAGTCCCGGCCGTTGGAGCGCTATCGCACTCGGGTGATCGGCACCAACGACTACGCAGACACTGCCGGCAGCGATGTCGTCGTGATCACCGCCGGGCTTCCCCGCAAGCCGGGGATGAGCCGCATGGACCTGCTGGAGGTCAATGCCAAGATCGTCACCGGGGTGACCGAGGCGATCGCCCAGCACTCGCCGCAGGCGGTGCTGATTGTGGTCACGAACCCCCTGGACCAGATGACCACCCTGGCCGCCGACGTGTCCGGCTTTCCCCGGCGGCGGGTCATGGGCCAGGCCGGGAACCTCGACACCGCCCGCTTCGTGCACTTCATCGCGGAGAAGACCGGTGCCGACATCCTGGAGGTCAAGGCACTCACCCTGGGCAGCCATGGGGAAACCATGGTGCCGGTGCCGTCGCAGTGCTCAGTAGGCGGCGTGCCGCTCACAGATGTGCTCGACGACGCCACCATCGATGATCTGGTCACACGCACCCGCGACGGCGGTGCCGAGGTCGTGGCCCTGCTCAAGACCGGTTCGGCTTACTACGCCCCATCGGCGGCGGCGGCACTGATGGTCAAGGCGGTCCTGGGCGACACCGGCGCCGAGATGCCGGTCTGTGCCTGGGTAACGGGGGAGTACGGGGTGGACGGCGTGTATCTGGGGGTTCCGGTTCGTCTTGGCGCCGGCGGAGTCAAGGAAATAGTCACCCTTCCCCTCACCCCGCCCGAACTGGCCGCCCTGCAGGCGGCTGCGGCGGCCGTCAAGGAGAAGGTGGCCGAATTGAGCTCGCTCTCGTTGGGCTAACCCCGGTAGTGGCGGGGATGCAGGCCCTGGGTGAGGGGCCAGAGCGGCACAATCGGGCCTTTCCGGCCCAATTCAGGTATCGGGCCGCGGGAGCCGGGCTGCGGACAGCGTTGATTTCATTGGCCTTTGTCTCCCGCCGGGGCCGAAAAGACTACAAATCGTCTTGCGACGCGGTAAACTTGCACAAATGTCATTCCGAAGGAGGAGTGCAGATGAACAAGCGTGAGCTTGGTGAAGCTGTCGCCGGAGCATTCGGCGGCAACAAGGCGATGGGCGGCGCTGCCGTGGACGCGGTGGTCGACGCCATCACCGCTGCCCTCGCCAAGGGTGAGAAGATCTCGATCGCCGGTTTCGGCAACTTCGAGGTCCGGCAACGCCCGGCGCGGCTCGGACGGAATCCTCGCACCGGCGAAGAGGTACGGATCAAAGCCAGCAAGGCGCCCGCATTCAAGGCTGCCAAGGGCCTGAAGGACGCCGTCAACTAGCAAGACCAACCGCGGTCGGGCCGGCCCCGGGCCGGGTTCGACCGGATAGAAGCGAATGAGAAGGGGCGCCTCCGGGCGCCCCTTCTGCGTGCCTGCCCCGTTCCGGGCTAGTAGTCGACCTTCATCCCCGCCGTGGCGGTGGCGAACTGCGTCAGCATCGCCTGATTCATCATCAGTTTGGCCATGTTCCCGGTGACCTTGATCTTTCCCGTCATGAAGGCCATCTGGGTGTTGGTCTCACCCTTGCTCACCGCCACCGCGGTCTCGTAGTTGTTGGTGATGGTGACATCGGGTTCGGCGGCGTCACCGGCGGCCGCCACCACCGATCCATCGGCAACATCCATGTAGTAGTGGCTCTCGGTGCCCTCGGGGGCATCGGTGATGGCGAACTGCAGGGTCAGGTCGACGTTGGCGATGGCGCCCTTGAACCCGGAGTGGGCGTTGAGGGCGGTGGTCAGATCCGCCAGCCAATCGGTGGAAAGGAATTTGGCCACAGCGGGCTCCTTTTTCGCGTGCAGCGCGGGAGGATAATCGGAGAGGGGAGGACGGAGGCCGGATACCGGATGCCGGAGGCTGTCAGCTGTCAGCTGTCAGTTGTACTGCTGCCGCGGCGAGCGCGGCGTCGATCTCTGTCGCTGCCTCCGGCGAGATCGGCTGCAACGGGAGCCGGCTGTGGCCGCCCACCAGCCCGGTGCGAGAGGCGGCGTATTTCACCCCGGCGACTCCGTGGCGTTCCACCGCCGCGCTGAGTTGCACCAGGCGCCGGTGCAGTCCGGGATCGGCGCCCGCCGAGGACACGACCGCGGCGACCAGCTCCGGGGCATAGTTGGCGCTGGCGGTGACCGCGCCGTAGGCCCCGCCTGCCACGGCCGCAGCGACGGCGGCCGAGGCGCCGGCCAACATCACAAACCCTGCCGGAGCAGCCGCGGCGATCGCCACCGCTCGCGCCGGGTCGCCCCCGGAGTCCTTCATGCCCACCACGTTGCGATGCTCCGCCAGTCGGATGGCCACGGCGAGGGGAAGTTCGTACCCGGTGATCTTGGGCACGGAGTACAGGAACACGGGGAGAGGCGACCAATCGGCGACATCGGTATAGAAGCCCTCGACTAGGGCGTCGTTCCCGCGCACCAGTGTCGTCGGGGTGATGACCAGGATCGCGTCCGCATCGGCGTCCACCGCCTCAGTGGTCATCGCCTGCGCGCCGCGCAGCGACTCGGCCGACAGTCCCACGGCGACGAAACCATTCGGGGCCGCCCTTCGCGCGGTGGCGGCGAGCAGGCGCCGCTCCCCGGGTTCGAGGTACGGACCTTCACCATTGGAACCGGCGATGACCGCGCCCGCAACCCCGCGGTCCCACAAACGGGCCACGTTGTCGGCATGGCCACCGGCGTCGATCTCGCCGTCCGGGCCGAAGGGCGTGACGATGGCAGGCATGACGCGAGGAACGGGACGCATGGCGGGAAGGGTAGGTGTCCGGTGTCCGTTGTCCGGTGCGCCGGGGACCCCCGGGTTTGCGCGAGAATGTTGCCGTGACCTCCTCGGACACCACGGTGCGAACCCGGAAGCGCCCCTGGCTGCTCGAGTTCTATGGGTCGGCGATGGGGAAGAAATGGGTGATGGCCGTGACCGGCATCATCCTCATTGGGTACCTGATTGCTCACCTGGTCGGCAACCTCAAGATGTACCTGAGCGCGGAGGAGATCGACCAGTACGGCGAAGCCTTGCGCGACCTCGGCGGCCATTTGGTTCCCCGCACCTCATTGTTGTGGGCGATGCGACTCGGGTTGCTCGCCGCCACCCTGCTTCACATCCATGCCGCCTACACGCTGACCCTCATCAACTGGAAGGCGCGCAGCGGCCGCTACCACACCCGTGACTACGCCGTCGCCAGCTACGCCTCGCGATCGATGCGGTGGACGGGCGTCATCGTGGTGCTCTTTGTGCTCTTCCACCTCGCGGACATGACCTGGGGAGTATCCCCGGCGGCGAGCGACGAGTACTTCCGCGGTGCGATCTACTCCAACATGATCGCGTCGTTCGAGCGCCTCCCGGTGGCGATCTTCTATATCGTCGCCAACCTTGCCCTCGGCGTGCACCTTTACCACGCCACTTGGAGCCTGTTCCAGAGCCTCGGCTGGAACCATCCCCGCTTCAACCGGTGGCGAAAGTACGCCGCATACGCGGTCACGGGTTTCGTGGTGCTGGGGAACCTGTCGTTTCCCATCGCGGTGCAGATCGGGTACTTCGACTGATGACGACGCGCGCCATGCATCTCGATGCCAGGACTCCTGCAGGACCGCTTGTCGAGAAATGGGATGCGCATCGCTTCGAGCTTCCGCTGGTGGCGCCGCCCAACCGGCGCCGGTTTGAGGTGATCGTGGTCGGGACCGGCTTGGCCGGCGCGGGGGCGGCCGCCACCCTTGGCGAACTCGGGTACAACGTGACGGTCTTCACCTACAGCGACAGCAACCGCAGAGCGCACAGCATCGCGGCTCAGGGTGGAATCAACGCCGCCAAGAACTACCGCAACGACGGCGACAGCATCCAGCGACTCTTCTACGACACGATCAAGGGTGGTGACTATCGCTCCCGGGAGGCCAACGTCTATCGCCTCGCCCAAGTCTCCAACGAGATCATCGATCAAGCGACGGCGCAGGGGGTTCCGTTTGCCCGCGAGTACGGGGGCGCGCTGGCCAATCGTTCGTTTGGCGGCACGCAGGTGGCCCGCACCTTTTACGCCCGGGGTCAGACCGGCCAGCAGCTGCTGTTGGGCGCCTATCAGGCTCTGGCGCGCCAGATCAAGCTCGGGACCGTCAGGTCGTACACCCGGACCGAGCTGCTCGATGTGGTCGTGGCCGACGGCCAGGCATGCGGGATCGTGGTGCGCGACATGGTCACCGGGGAGATCTCCAGCCACTCCGCCCACGCGGTGATCCTCGCCACCGGCGGGTACAGCAACGCCTACTTCCTCTCCACCAACGCCAAGGCATGCAACGTGACCGCGATCTGGCGGGCCCATCGCAAGGGCGCGCTGTTCGCCAACCCGTGCTTTACCCAGATCCACCCGACATGCATCCCGGCGAGCGACGAGTTCCAATCGAAGCTGACCTTGATGTCGGAGTCGTTGCGCAACGATGGCCGTATCTGGGTTCCCGCCGGCGGCGGCGACGGCGGTCATCCGGGGGACATCCCCGAGGACCGGCGCGACTACTTCTTGGAGCGGCGCTACCCCTCCTTTGGCAACCTGGTCCCGCGTGATGTTGCCTCCCGGGCGGCCAAGCGCGAGGTGGATGCCGGCAAGGGAGTCGGACCGCTGGGCAACGGAGTCTTCCTCGACTTTGCAGAGGCTCTCGCCCGGCTCGGCAAAGGTGTGGTTGCCGAGCGTTACGGCAACCTCTTCGAGATGTACGAGCGGATCACGGGGGAGAACCCGTACGAGATGCCCATGCGCATCTACCCGGCGCCGCACTACACGATGGGCGGCATCTGGGTGGACTACAACCTGATGACCACCATTCCCGGGCTCTACGCCATCGGCGAGGCCAACTTCTCCGACCATGGCGCCAACCGCCTCGGCGCCAGCGCCCTCATGCAAGGACTGGCGGATGGCTACTTCATCCTTCCCAACACGGTGCCGGGTCATCTCGCCGGGTTGTTGGGGAACAAGCCCGTCCCGACCAGCCACCCGGCGTTTGCCGCCGCCGAGGCGGAGGTGCGGGATCGCACCGAACGCTTGCTGGCGGCACGGGGCACGCGCACGGTCGACTGGTTCCACCGCGAGCTCGGCAAGATCGTCTGGGACGAATGCGGGATGGCTCGCAGCGCCGACGGTTTGCGCCAAGCCGTGAGCGACATCGGTGCCCTCGAAGACGAGTTCCACCGCGACGTCCGCATTCTGGGAAGCGCCCAGGATGTGAACCAGGCGCTGGAGCGCGCTGGCCGGGTGGCGGATTTCTTCGAGTTGGGGAAGCTGATGTGCCGCGACGCCCTCGACCGCGAAGAGTCCTGCGGGGGCCACTTCCGGGTCGAGCACCAGACCGATGACGGCGAAGCGAAGCGAAACGACGCCGACTACGCCTACGTCGCCGCCTGGGGTTACACCGAGCCCGGCGCAGAACCATTCCTGGTCAAAGAGCCGCTGGTATTCGAGAACGTCGCTGTGAAGACGAGGAGCTACCAGTAATGGATCTCACCCTGCGGGTGTGGAGGCAGTCAGGACCGGGTCGGCCCGGTGCCTTCGAGGAGTACCGGGCCCGCGACATCAGCGCCGACGCCTCGTTCCTCGAGATGCTCGATGTCGTCAACGAGCGCCTCACTGTCGAGGGGCGGGAGCCGATCACCTTCGACCACGACTGTCGGGAAGGGATCTGCGGCGCCTGCGGGGTCATGATCAACGGCAAGCCTCATGGTGGGCAGCCGGGAACCGCCACCTGCCAGCTGCACATGCGCAAGTTCTCCAATGGCGAGGTAATCGTCGTCGAGCCGTGGCGGGCCGCCGGATTCCCGGTGATCAAGGACCTGATGGTGGACCGCTCCAGTTTCGACCGGATCATCGAAGCCGGGGGCTACATCGGGATCGATGCCGGCAGCGCTCCCGAAGGCAACCTCACACCGGTCCCCAAGGCAGTGTCGGAGCGGGCCATGGACGCGGCGGCCTGCATCGGGTGCGGCGCCTGCGTCGCCGCCTGCCCCAACAACGCCGCACAACTCTTCACCGCCGCCAAGGTGGCCCACCTCAACCTGCTGCCGCAGGGCCAGCCGGAGCGTTTCGATCGTGTCGAGGCGATGGTGACGGTCATGGAGCAGTACTTCGGGTCGTGCACCAATCACGGCGAATGCGAGGCGGCTTGCCCGAAGTCGATCTCGATCGATTTCATCGCCCTGCTCAACCGGGACTACATCAAGGCGAAGCGGAAAGACCGGGCGACCGTTTCGAGAGGGTAGGTCGTACCGGTTGCCGGTTTCGGGTTGCCCGTTGCCCGTGCCCTCGCCCCTCGCCTCTCGCCCCTCGCCGGCTTTCGCGCGCTCCGCGCGAGGGTTTTCGCGCTCCTCTTCCAGAAACCCCCCTCCCAGGCCGATTCTGGTTTGCTTTGCGCGCGCTCCGCGCGCAATAATGACATGGATGTAATTCGGGAGGCACATGCTCGACGATCTGAGAGAGGCCCTCGTGGTGGGCGACCTGTCCTGGCAGGAGGGCGCCAACTGCACCGGCGCCAACGCCGATCTGTTCTTCCCCGAACGGGGCGCCTCCACCAGGGCCGCCAAGGCGATCTGCCGGGAGTGCGCCGTCCGGGCCGAGTGTCTCGAGTTCGCCATCACCACGGGCGAGAAGTTCGGCATCTGGGGCGGAATGTCGGAACGGGAACGCCGTCGCGTGCGCCGGGAGCGCCAGGTGGCGGCCACTGTGCGGAAGGTTTCGTAGGCCGGCACCTGCCCCGCTCCCCGCTTCCCGCGGCACGGCGTTTCCAGTTGCCGGTTGCCAGTTGGGGAGCGTTGGTCATCTGCTGGCTCGCCCATCGCCTCTCTAGCCAACCCCACTCTTTACACTCTCCGCACCCGAGGGAGGAGTGACTGGTGCCACCTGTGATAGTTGGGGTTGTCGCCGTCGTGGCGCTCGTCGTCGTGGTCTTCCTCCTGGCCCGCCGCCGGCCCCGGAGCGGTGCCCCGGCGGCGGCGAAGCCGACCGTGACGGTGGAGTCGGGGCGACTGCGCCCGGCGGTGGCCGAGTTTCATGTCGCTGGTGGATCGGCCAGGGTCCACTTCGAGGTTCCGCTCCCTGCCGAGGGTGCCGATGAGGTGCTCGCCGAGCTATTGGGTCGGGAGGCGGTGGAGGTGGTGCGGGAGAAGCGGCACACCCTTCCCCTCGGCGAGCTGATTCGCGTCGTGGCCTTGGGGCGGCGGGGGACCGAGTGGGCGGAGGTGACGAGCATCGGTCTCGCCACTCCCGGGGAGTTGCCACCCCCCATGCTGCCGGAGTTGATCCCACATGCCAGCCAGCGCGACTTCGACCCCTTCGATCGGATGTCGGGTCTCCCCGAGAGCGCCCCAGGTCTGGCGGGTGAGTCCCGCACCGAGCGTCTGGAGCGGCTGGCGCTGCGGCTGCCCGGACCCGCGCAGACGGCAATGCGCGCCCAGGGAATCGACCCGGCGCGGGTGGATGCCCCGACTGCAGTGCTGGCTCTGATGCGTAGCGCCGGATATGTGGTGACCCCGACCACGGCGGGCACCTTCCGGGCGGATCGCGCCGGACAGACCACCCTGATCCGGGTGGTGGGTCACACCCCCGGGGACTATCCCGAGCTGGAGGATGCGGAGATCCGCAGGTTCGTGGTCGACTTCGCTGCCTCGGGCCAGGGCCGGGGTCTGCTCCTCTCCGAGAAGTGGGCCCCCTTCGAGATCCACGAGCGGGAGCGGCGGGATCCCCGGGTCCGCTTCGTCACCCGGGAGCGGTTGCAGGCATTTGCCGACGCCCTCGCCATCGGCTGAGTGTGTCGTCGATACCTCGCGGAACTCGCCCGGTCGGCCCATCGTTACACCGCGCGGCGATAGGTCGCACCACCTCATCGGGGGTTTTGCAGGCGCCGGACCGGCAACCGATCCCGGGGCGAGTCCGATGCGGCGCGCGCTTAGGCGCAATGACGGATGGCTGACGATCCCAACCCGTCCTGGGAGGAGGTGGCCCGGCATCATGGGCGCAAGATCTACAACTTTGCCTACCGCCTCACCGGCAACCGCGACGACGCCCAGGACCTGGTGCAGGAGGTCCTGCTGCGGGTGCGGCGCGGCTTGGAGTCCTACACGCCGCAATCCTTCGACGGGTGGTTGTGGCGGATCACCCGCAACGCCTTTCTCGACGAGGTGCGGCGGCGTAATCGCCGTCCGGCATCTCCGCTCCCCGAGGATGACCGGGGCGTGGGCGTGCCCGCCCCTCCCCCTGAGGAGGTCCTCGACTCGGTTCGGCTGGGAGAAGAGGTGCAAGCGGCGCTTCTTGAACTCCCCTACGAGTTCCGCGAGGCCGTGGTGATGTGCGACGTGGTCGGGCTCAGCTACGAGGAGATCGCGATTGCCGCAGACATCCCCATCGGAACGGTGCGGAGCAGGATCCACCGTGGCCGGAAACTGCTGAAGGAGCGCCTCGGATGACCCACCTCGGTGACCTGATCTCGGCGTGGCTCGACGGGGAACTGGCCCCGGGTGACCGCGCCGCGGCCGATCGCCATCTCGCCGGCTGCACCGAGTGCCGCGCCGAGTTGGCAATCGTCGAGGCCGGGCGCACGGCGTTGCGCGGCCTGCCAGTCCACCATCCGCTGCCCGTGGTGGCGCCGCCGCCCCTCCGTCGTCGGTGGCGGCTCAGTCCGGCGCCGGCCTGGATCACCGCCGCCCTCGCCGCTGTCCTGGCCGTGGGCCTCTGGATCGGTCCGGGCGAGGCAGACGCGGCCTTTCAGATGGACGTACTGGATGATCAGCACACCGCTCGCGTCGTCGGTGATCCGGGGATATCCACGTTCCGCGGAGAACAGCCATGAGCCGAATCGGCCTGGCCGCCGGTACCGCAGCCCTGCTTCTCGTTCCGTTCCCGGCACTGGCCGATGACGACCTGGCGGACCGACTCGAGGAAGCGGTGACCGCAGAATTCCGCGGGACGGGGATCGTGATGTGCACCTGGGGAGGCGAGTCGGCGGCGGCTTCCTACGAGGTGACGCGTCACAACTCGATGTCGATGACCAGCGGTCCGACGGGCGACCTCATGGTCACCGACGCCCTGACTGTGATGCGTCGCGGCGGTGAGTGGTTTGCGGTCGACTTCTCCGATCGCGCCGAGTGGGCCTTGAGCGACCGCTATCGATTGGGTACCCCGACCCCGGTGTTGCGGCTGGGGCGGGCGGCCCGGGAGTACGTGGTGTTCGAAGGCGACCTGCCCCGGGTCCGAATCACCGTGGATGATGCCACTGCGATTCCACTGCTCACCGAGGTGCTCGATGCCGAGGGTCGGGTGTTCCGGGTTGCTGCCCTCATCGACATCTCGGAACCCGGAGCCGTCTCCGCATCCGAGCCGGAAACCGTGCAGCGTCGCACCGTCGGGTGGTCCGACGCCGGACCCAACCTGCCCGAGCACGTGGCGGGATACCGCCGGGTCAATACTTACGCGGTGGACGGGGGCGGGGTCCAGGGGTACTACTCCGACGGGCTGTTCTCGTTCTCGGTGTTCGAGACCAAGCGTGGTACGCCGCCAGAGGCGTTCCGCGGCTCCACCCGCTACACAGTCGGCGGGGGCGTCTACCTTCGGGTCATCACCCCCACTGTGGTCTGGATCTACTGGGGTGCCCCCAACCAGTCCTACGTCCTCGTCGGCGACCTCCCCCCCGATCACCTCGCCAGGGCGCTCGCCGAACTCCCCGAACCCGGGGAGCGGGCCCTGCTGGTCCGCCTGTGGCGGCGTCTGTTTGGATAGATGGCAGATGGCAGGTGCCGGATGCTGGCTCGCCCCTCGCCCCTCGCCCGTCGCCCGTCTCCGGTCTCCGGTCTCCGGCCTCCGTTCCCCTCTACCATCCCGCCTTCACCGTTGAAAGGTTCCTGAAGTGCCTGCCACCGTCGGACAACCGGCACCCCCGTTCGAGTTGCGCGACACCGAGGGGCAACCGGTGAGCCTGGAGTCCCTGAAGGGACGCAAGACGCTCATCGTGTTCATCCCGTTCCCGTTTACGGGGACCTGCGAGGCCGAGCTGTGCGCCATCCGCGACGGACTCGCCGACCTCAACGACCTCGACGCCAACGTGGTGGCGATCACGACCGACACCGTCTTTGCCAACGCCGAGTGGTCGAAGAAGAACCAGTTTGGATTCCCGGTGCTCTCCGACTTCTGGCCCCACGGTGCGGTCACCGAGGCCTACGGCACCTTCGATCCGCGGGTCGGAGCCGCCAACCGCTCCACCTATGTGCTCGATGCCGAGGGCATCGTGCGGGAGATCGTCGCCACCGAGAGCCGCAAGTTCGCCCGCGAGTTCGAAGACTACGTCACCGCGCTGGGCAAGCTCGCCTGACCGCGGCTCCCCTCGCCCCTCGCCCCTCGCCCTACCCACTGACTCGGTACCCCACCCCGCGTACCGTTTCTATGATCGGGGCTCCGGGGTGTTCTTCGAGGCGGCGGCGCAAACGGCGGATGTGCTGATCGAGGGTGCGGGTGTCGCCGTAGAACAGGTAGCCCCACACCTTGTCGAGGAACTCCTCGCGGGGCACAACGCGTCCCGGTTGCTCCATCAGCATGGCCATGACCTCGAACTCCTTCCTGGGGAGATCGATCTCGCCGGTTCCGATGCGGAGCCGATAGGCATCCTTGTCCAGGGTGGCGATCCCGACCGTGATCGCCTCGCCTCCCGGCAGGCGCCGTCGGGTGGCGGCGCGAACCCGGGCGAGCAGTTCCCGGATGGAATACGGCTTGGTGACGTAGTCGTCGGCCCCCAGTTCCAGCGCGGTGACGATGTCTGCCTCCGAGTCCTTGGCGCTGACCACGATCACCGGAACGTCGGACTCCTTGCGGATCGCCCGCAGCACATCGAGTCCGCTGATCCCGGGGAGCATCAGATCGAGGAGCACGACGTCGGGGCGTGTTGTCCGAAATTGCTCCAACCCGCGCCGCCCATCACCGGCGCCGTCCACGACCAGGCCCTCTCGTTCGAAGGCCACGGTGATCGCCTCGATGAACGAGGCCTCGTCTTCGACTACCAGCACCCGGGTCACGGCGCGCTCCACCGCGGCAGGGTGACCCGGAAAGTCGCGCCTTCACCTTCGGAACTGCGCACGGAGATGTCACCGCGGTGGTTGCGGGCGATGTGGCGGGCGATCGAGAGCCCTAGCCCGGTGCCACCGGTCTCGCGGCTTCGGGCACGATCGACTCGGTAGAAGCGCTCAAAGATCCGGTCTTGATGGCTGTCGGCGATGCCGATGCCGTGATCGGCGACCTCCACCGCGACGCTGTTCGGATCCACCGTCGTGGTCACGACCACGCGCGGCGGCTCCTGTCCCTCCTCGGGAAGCGAGTACTTGATGGCATTGTCCACGAGGTTGGCGACCAGGGACCGCAGCTGGCGAGGGTCGCCGGCGACCCGGGCATCGAGCGGCACCGCGTCGACTTGCAGGACGACGCCGCGGGTGGCAGCGATCGGCTGCATCTCCCGCTCTACCGCCTCGATGACTGTTGCCATCGCCACCGGCTCGTCATGGCTGGTGAGCGCCTCGGCTTGGGAGAGGTCGAGTATGTCCCCGACCAGTCGCGCCAGACGGTCGGCCTCATGGCGGAGCCGCTCTGCCAGGCCCGCAGCAGCGGGGTCGGCGGCCACGGAACCGGCGAGGGCCTCCGCCAGTGCTGCCAGGGCGGCGAGGGGAGTCTTCAACTCGTGGCTGACGTTGGCGATGAAGTCGCGTCGCATGGCGGTGACCCGTCGCGCCTCGGTGACGTCCTCCACGAAGGCCACTGCTCCGATGCTTTCCACTCCAAAGTCGAGAGGAACCGCCGACACCTCCAGCACGGCCCGCACCGGGGTGTACAGCTCCACCTCGACTGCCACCGCCTCGCGCTGCAGCACTGCCCGATCGATCGAATCGCGGACCCGAACCTGGGCAACAGCCTCACCGAGGCGGGTGCCGAGGAACCTTTCGGCGGCGGCATTGGAGGTGATCACCACACCGTGGTCGTCGGTGAGCAGCACCCCGAGGGGAGCCACCTGCACTGCCCCGGCGAGGCGGGACCGTTCCCGCTGCGCCTGGGCGCTCGATCGCTCCAACCGATCGAGCGCGCCGTCGAGAGCCGTGGCCCGATGTCGGCCGGCCCGTCCGCCACCGATCCGCTGCAACGCGGTGTCGATGGCCCGGGCATGGCGCCGGTTGCGCGCCCCGAGAAACATTGCGGCGACACCGGCGACGACGGCGGCGCCGATCAGGGCGACGGTGGTGGTGTCCACAGGCCGAGGATAGGTAGCCGCGCCCGGCTCGGAGCGCAGAGTTCACCTCGAGGTCACATTGGGGACCCGTGGCGGTCACTCCCGTTCCATACCCTGGCTACTGCCAGATGAACTCAATAGGAGGAAATACATGAACCGCAAGACCGGGCGCCTCGGCGCTCTCTTGCTCGTCACGGCGCTCGTGTCGGTCGCCTGCGGCGACGACGACGCCGCGACGACGACCACGAGCACCACTGTTGCGGCCACGACGACCAGCGCTGGAGCGACCACCACGACGGCGGCGCCGGCGGGGCGGTTTGGTCTGCCGCTGGTGGACCCGCTCGATGTAGCTCCTGGTGATGTCGCCATTGCGGGATCGTCGACGGTCTTCCCGCTTTCGACCGCAGTGATGACACGGTGGGTCGACGAGGGTGGCCCCGAGTACACGATCGACTCGATCGGTTCCGGCGGCGGCCTCGAGCGCTTTTGCCTCGAGGGTGCCTCCGACATCGCCAACTCCAGCCGCGCCATCAAGGACGACGAGGTGGCGAACTGCCAGGCGATCGACCGGGAGCCGATCGAGATCCGGGTGGGCACCGATGCCCTTTCGGTCGTGATCAGCAGCGGGAACTACTTCGCGCAGACCTTGACCATCGCGGAGCTCGGCCTTCTGTTCGCGGCACAGCCCGGTGACACCTGGGACATGGTCAATCCGGCCTTCCCGGCTCACCCGATCGCCCTCTATTCGCCTGGTGCCGACTCCGGCACCTTCGACTACTTCAATGAGATCGTGCTCCCCGACCTCGAAACTTCGCCGATCCTGGCGAACGGACTGGCCGAGATCGTGGGTGAGGACGACAACCTGACGGTGCGTGGTGTGGCTGACGACGGCTGCACCGAGGGGGACGTTTCCTCAACCTGCGCCGCTGGGTACTTCGGCTTCGCGTACTACATCGAGAATGCGGGGGAGTTGCAGGCCGTGTTAGTCGACGGCGTCGAACCGAACGCCGCGACCGTCAATGCTGCTGAGTATCCGCTGGCCCGTCCGCTGTTCATGTACACGGCCGCCAGCGTGATCGCCGAAAACCCGCAGGTTGCTCTGTTCATCGCGTACTACCTGAACATCGTCAACGACGTCATCGGCGAGGTGGGGTACTTCCCTGCTCCCGACGCGGCCCTCCAGGAAGCCGCTGACGCCATCATCGAGGCTGCCGGCTTCTAACAGGAGCCTGCCCTCGCCGCCGGGTGGTCCGGCCGGCTTCGGTCGGCCGGACCATTCGGGCTAGTTTCTGTCTCAACCGCCCGGAAGGGGTGCTCGTGGCCGACGAACAGCGCAGGTCCCGACCCGACCTCAGGGGGCGGCGCCGTCCCGTCGAGCGCGGGATCATCACCTTGCTGATGGTCGCGGGGGCACTCTCGATCGCGATAACACTCGGCATACTCTGGGAACTCGGCACCGAGTCGCTCCTGTTCTTTCGAGACGAGGCAGTCTCGTTGGTCGACTTTCTCACCAAGACCGAGTGGTTGCCCCAGGCGGGTCAGTTCGGTGTGTTGCCGTTGCTTCTCGGAACCGCACTGATCACGGTCATCGCCGTAGTCGTCGCCGTTCCGATCGGTCTCGCCAGCGCCGTCTACCTCTCCGAGTACGCCTCGGACCGGGTGCGCAAGCTCATCAAGCCAACTCTGGAGATTCTCGTCGGCATCCCCACGGTGGTCTTCGGGTTCTTCGCGGTGACCTTCATGACCCCGCTCCTGCGAGACGTGTTCGGGACGAGTCGGGTCGGCTTTTTCAACGTGCTGTCGGCCGGCATCGTCGTCGGCATTCTCATCGTTCCCTTGATCACGTCCCTTGCCGAGGACGCAATGAACGCCGTTCCAGACTCGTTGCGGCAGGCTGCCTACGCCATCGGGGCGTCGCGGCTCGAGGTGGCGACCCGAATCGTCTTCCCGGCAGCCCTGTCGGGGATCGCTGCCGGTGTCGTGATAGCAATGTCGCGCGCCGTGGGCGAGACCATGGTGGTGACACTTGCTGCCGGCGCTTCACCGCGCAACTTCAGTTGGACCGATCCTGCCACCATGCTCAACCCCTTCGACGGGGCGCAGACGATGACGGGGTACATCGCGGTCACCGCCAGCGGCGACCTCTCGTACAACACGGTGGACTACAACTCGATCTTTGCGATCGGCCTGACGCTGTTCGTCATAACCCTGGCCCTCAACTCGTTGAGCCGGCGCATCGTGAAACGTTTCCGGCAGGTTTACGAATGAGCGGCCGGGCATCGCAGGGGCGAACCATCGGCTTTCCCGACCACGACGAGTATCTCCGGCTGCTCGACCGCCGCTCGCGGCGCGGTCGCCGAGCCCGTTTCGGATTTCTCAGCCTGCTCATAGTTGCTGTGCTCGCTCTCGCAGTCCTCCTGTTCACGATCATCGACGACTCCTTCGGCCTTGTCGCCATCGTGAACCAGGAGGAGCCGGAGGCTGTGGTCGCCCGCCTGGGATACGACCCCGCGGAGATCTCGCTTGCTGCCGTGCCCAAAGCGGATCTGGTCATGGCCCTGCAGGGTGCTGTCAATACCAATGTCGGGCGTCGGCTGGAGCGTGAGCAGCGCTTCTTCGCGGATCGCCTCGTGTTCGAGGACCAGGCGAAGTGGGATGAGCTGTGCGCGTCCGCCGAGCCACCTGCCGGATGTACGGCTCCGGCCCGGGATCAACAGAATGTCTACCTCTTGGTCCAGGAACGCGTCGTGGAGCCCGACATCATCGCCTCCTATGGCCTGTTTGCTTCGTTGTTCGACGCCGCGGGCTTCGACGAGGAGATACGAACTGCGTTCGTCGAGACACCGGAACGGTTCCCGGACTACACGATCGACCAGGTCCAGTTCCAGTGGCGGGCCTGGCTCAATCGATCGTTTCTGACCACTCCGTCGAGTTCGATACCGGAGCTCGCCGGGATCCGCACGGCGATCCTCGGTTCCGCCTGGATCGTGGTCATCGCGGTGATGTTCGCCGTTCCCGTCGGGGTCGGCGCGGCGATCTACCTCGAGGAATTCGCCCGGCGCAACCGAATCACCGATCTCATTCAAACCAACATCAACAACCTCGCCGGTGTGCCGTCGATCGTGTATGGCATGCTGGGGTTGGCGGTCTTCGTTCGCGTGCTCGAGCCGCTGACCCAGGGGCGCACCGTGCTATCGGCTGGCCTCACCCTGGGGCTGCTCACACTTCCGGTGGTGATCATCAGCTCCCAGGAGGCGATTCGCGCCGTTCCCGAATCGCTGCGTCACGCCGGACTCGCCCTTGGTGCGACCCGCTGGCAGACCGTCCGCAGCCAGGTGCTGCCGGTGGCGGTGCCCGGCATTCTGACGGGAACGATCCTGGCCGTCGCCAGGGCAATCGGCGAGACTGCGCCGCTGATCCTTGTCGGCGCGGCGAGCTTCATCACATTCGATCCGACGGGGTTGTTCTCGAAGTTCACTGCCCTGCCGATTCAGATCTTCCAATGGACCTCGTTCCCGCAGGAGGAGTTTCGCAACCTGGCCGCGGCGGCGAGCCTGGCGTTGCTGATCATGCTCCTGGCCTTGAATGCAGCAGCCGTGCTGCTTCGTAATCGCTACTCGAGGAGAATGATGTGACGAACGAGCACCTCAAAGATGTCGGCGTGACGCCTCCCGATCGTGGAGCGGCGATGAGGGTGGAGGTCAAGGCGCCGGTTCGGTCCCCGGGACTCGGATCATTGCCCAACGACGGCGGGGACGCGGTCATGGAGACCCGCCACATGAGCGTTTATTACGGGGACTTCCTAGCCGTTTCCGACGTTTCGTTGCAGTTCGTATTCAACGAGATCAGCGCGCTCATCGGACCCTCCGGGTGTGGCAAGTCGACGGTCCTGCGATCGCTCAACCGCATGAACGACCTGATTCCCTCCGCACGCGTGGAGGGGGAGGTCATCTACCACGACGCGAACATCTATGCGCCAGGGGTGGATCCGGTCGAGATTCGTCGCCGCATCGGCATGGTGTTTCAGAAACCGAATCCGTTCCCCAAGTCGATCTACGACAACGTCGCCTGGGGGGCGAAGATCAACGGCTTCAAAGGGTCCCGCTCCGACATGGACGACCTGGTGCAGCACACTCTCGAGCGGGCGGCGCTGTGGGACGAGGTGAAGGGCAAGCTCCGGGATTCAGCCCTCGCCCTTTCTGGCGGCCAGCAGCAGCGGCTCTGCATCGCCCGGGCGATCGCGACCAGCCCGGATGTGGTGCTGATGGACGAGCCGTGCTCGGCGCTGGATCCGATCGCAACTCTCCGGATCGAGGAACTGATGATCGAACTGAAAAAGGACTACACGATCATCATCGTCACCCACAACATGCAACAAGCCGCTCGGGTCAGTGACCGCACTGCATTTTTCACGGTGGACGTCAAGGAGACCGGGGCGCGCACCGGTCGTCTCGTAGAGTTCGACGACACCGGGACGATCTTCACCAAGCCGTCGCAGAAGGCGACCGAGGACTACATCACCGGCCGGTTCGGCTGAGAGGGGCGACCACAATGACCACCGAACACAGTGACGCCCGGCATCGCTTCGAGGAGAGCCTGGACGAGGTACGGACCGGCATCCTCGAGTTGGGCGGTCTCGTCCTGGAGAACACACGGCGGGCAGGGGAGGCCCTGCTGGAGAACCGCCTCGACCTGGCGCGGATCGTGGTGGGGGCCGACGAGGAGATCGACCAGCGCTACTCCCGGCTGGAGTTCCGGGTCTTCGAGATCATGGCCCGCCAGCAGCCTGTCGCAGGTGATCTGCGCTTTCTGGTGGCGGCCACCCGGATCCTCTACGAGATCGAGCGGTCCGGCGACCTGGCAGTAAACACTGCCAAGGGCCTGCTGCGCCGCGACGGATATGTGATGCCGCCCAGCGTGCACGCTCTGGTCGCCCGGATGGCCCGTGGCAGCACCGCGCTGTTCGCTCGCTCACTCGATGCCCTGCGCACTCTCGACCCGGATGCTTCGGCCGCCATCGACAAAGATGATGACGAGGTCGACTCCGCCGTCGCCGACCTGTATCACACCGTGGCCGCCAATAGCGACAACATGGGTTTCGACCTGGCGATCGAGCTATCTCGGATCGGGCGGTACTTCGAACGCATCGGCGACCACGCCGTCAACATCGCCGAGCACGTCACCTTCGTGGTGACGGGATCGTTCCCGGGTCACGGTGCCGCGGGGACGCGGGATGAGTGAGGCATAGTCATCGGTCTCGAGCCATGACTGGAGAGCCCGTTCGCCTGGCTCATGACCTATGACTCACGACGAGTCGATTCTCAGCGCCATTTAGTGCTACGCCCTGATAGGGTGGTTGCATGAGTATCGTCACAATCCTCGTGGTAATCATCCTGGTGATCGTCATCAGCAGGTTGATCTAGCCTCGATCCCTTGGTCGGCAACGTCGGGCCGATCCAACCGGCGGCCCTGAGAGGTTGCTGTGCGTCGCGAATCGAAGTCGTTTGACGTTCTAGAGCAGCGCCCGCGCTGCCCAGGCCACGGCGTCTTCGAGGTCGCCGGCTTGGGGGAGTGAATCGGGGCGCTCCCACATGCGATGCACTGCCTCGTCGCCCCAGCGTCGGGCGAGCTCATGGCAGAAGTCGGTGCCGCGCCGGTAGCCGACGTGCTTCAGGTCGACGCCGATCATTTGCGCCAGCATCCGCTCGCCCGGTGGCGTCTCTGCCCGCCTGCGATCGACTGCCTCTCGTAGCGCCAGCACTTCGGGAACCAGGTCGGCGATGGTCCTGTCGATGAGGAACTCGGCATATCCTTCAGCTGCGGCCATCAGGGTGAGGACGTCGTCGAGTTCCGCTTCGCCGCCGTTGGCCGAGAGCAGCGCTGGAATCGCCGCCCCATCCTCGACCAGGTTCTGCAGCGCCTCGGGATCCTGCATCGCTTGCATTCGCTCGCCGATGGCCGTCTCGTCGATCTCGAGGGTGGCGACGAATCGCTCCATCGACCGCACCGCGTGCTCCCGGACCCACGGGACGGCCATCACCGCGGCGTGGGTGGTCTCCTGCATCGCCACCCAGAGGCGACTCTGACGCCGATCGAGTTCGTGCGCGTCGGCGAACTCTTCGATATTGGGGACGATGTAAGCCGGAGACCGGAGCGTTCCCGAGGGGAGTCCGAGATCGAACTCGCCGAGGACGCGATGGCTCATCGCTCCCATCATGCCGCCGATCTGGAGTCCGATCAGCGCCGGCGCCAGCATCTGCAGCATCTCCGGAGCCCCGCCGGCACCGCTCAGCTTCCCCGCCAGAGGCTCCGCCATGTAGGCGAGCCCGTCGGCGGCCCCGGCCGCCCACGAGCGCCGGTCGAGGATCCGCGGTGTCGCCGCGGCGGCAACCGCATCGAGCGGCGAGGCGGCATCGATGAAACGCACCGCGGTGGCGGACAGGTCGCGGTACTCCTCCTCGAGCCACGGATCGACGGGCTCCGGTGTGCCAGCGGCGCTGGCGGCGATTTCGCGGGCGAGACGCCAGTTGACCGGTCCGGACGAGCGAAATAGGTCGGCAAGCCGATCGAACAGATTGTCGGTCATACGCCGACCGGGCGCTCGAGCAGCGTGACCGCGATCGTGAGGGGCGCCCCACCGCGCAGGATGCCCAATTCGACGATGTCCCCGACCCGGTAATAGCGCAGGCTGACGACGAGTCGTTCCATTGTCACCAGCGGTTCGCCGGCAAAGCTGACGATGATGTCGCCCTCGGTCACTCCCGCGAGCGCCGCTGCCGTTTCGTCGATGACCGAGGCCACCTCGACGCCGGCGGGGGCGACGGCACCGTCGGCCTGGGTCTCGAAGAACGTGGCGCCGGAGATGCCGAGGAAGGGATGCGCAGAAACGCCGTCGGCGATCAGGTCGGCGGTGATCCGCTGCACCATTTCCACCGGGATGGCGAAGCCAAGGCCTTCGGCACCGACATCGCTGACCGCGATGGCGCTCGTGATCCCGATCAGCCTGCCTTGTCCATCCACCAACGCCCCACCGCTCGAACCGCGCGTGATCGGGGCGTCGGTTTGCAGCAGACCGAACAGTTCCGAGTCGTCGCTGGTGCGCACCCGCCGGTCGAATGCCGACAGCACGCCGACCGTCACCGATGGTCCGCCCTCCAGGCCCAAGGGGCTGCCGACGGCAATCGTGAGATCCCCGATTGACATGGAGCGGGATGATCCGATGACGATGGGGGTGAGACCGGTGGTGTCGACGTCGAGGATCGCCAGATCGGTGAGTGCGTCTTCGCCGACGATCGTGGCGGCATAGGCGCGGCCATCGGAGAAGAGCACCCGAACCGCGGAGGCGCCGGAGACGACGTGCTGGTTGGTGACGATCGTTCCCGAGGCGTCGAGGACCACTCCTGATCCCGATACGGAGGCGACGAACTCATCCCCATCGGCGGTGCTCACCTCCACGGTGACGATCGATGGGATCACCCGCGCCGCCACGATCGCGGCCTGAGAGGTTGGGATCGCCGACCCGGCGGGAAGAGTGGTTGTCGTGGTGGAGGGGTTCGGGCCTAGCCAGAGCACCATGGCGGAGGCGACCGCGGCGCCGACGAGCGCAGAGAGACCGAGAGCGCCCCAACCCCAGCCGCGCCGCTGCGAAGGAGCGGCGGCGGCGGCGGGAACGGTCGCAGGCTCCGACATCATCTCGCCCCAGGGGTCGTCGTTGGCGGGTTCCGGATCCGGGTCCGGCGCGATGACGCGGTCGCCCCCGGTAGTGTCGGACATGGAGGAGAGTGTATGGGGACAGCGGTGCTACCCGACGGTGACGGCGTCACAGTCGATGCCGCTGCCATCGACCCTGGCACTCTGGTGGTGGGGGTGGCCCATCCGTCGGGCGGCGCCGTGGTGCTTTTTTTGGGAACGGTGCGCGATCACTCCCCGGGGCGGTCCGGCGTGACCGGCCTGGAGTACGAGGCTTACGCAGAAGTGGTGGTGGACAAGGTCGCCGCGATCGTCGCCGCGGCCCGCCACCAGCACACCTTGCTCCGGGTGCGGGTCGCCCACCGCATCGGTCCGGTGGCAGTGGGCGAGGTGACTGTCGGCGTGGCCGTCTCCGCGGCGCACCGCGCCGCAGCGTTCGCTGCCGCCCGGTTCATCATCGACGAACTCAAAGCCACCGCCCCGATCTGGAAGAAGGAGACCTGGGAGGCGGGGTCGGAGTGGGTGGAGGGCGCTTAAGGCGCCCGTTACCCGTTGCCTGTTGCCCGACTCCCGTTCCGGTTTCCGGCCTCCGGTCTCCGGCTTGCGATCTCCGGCCTCCGACCTCCGCGGGCCGGAGGCCCGCTGTGTACGCTCCACGGGCCACGGGAGGTGTTCGCCGCATGCTCGCCCTCAAGAACGTCGAGGTCGTCTACTCCGACGTGATCTTGGTGCTGCGAGGTGTGTCCCTCGAGGTGCCCGACGGGAAGATCGTGGCGCTGCTCGGGGCTAACGGCGCCGGCAAGACGACCACGCTGCGCGCCATCAGCGGGCTGCTCGATGTCCATCGCGGTGATCTCACCAAGGGTCAGATCACCCTCGATGACCGCCGGATCGACCGGTTGCCGGCGGCCAAGGTGGTGAAGCTGGGTATCGGCCAGGTGCTCGAGGGGAGACGGATCCTCGGCGAGTTGACCGTGGAGGAAAACCTACGGCTCGGCGCCCATACTGCCCGCAAGTCACTCGACACCAACCTGGCCCGGGTCTACGACCTGTTTCCCCAGCTCAAGGAGCGGCCCAAGTTCACCGCCGGTTACCTCAGCGGCGGACAACAGCAGATGCTGGCGATCGGCCGCGCCCTCATGTCGAGTCCGCGGTTTCTTCTCCTCGATGAGCCCAGCCTGGGCCTGGCGCCGCTGTTGGTGCAGCAGATCCGAGACATCATCGTGGAGATCAACCGCCAGGGAACCGGGGTCCTGCTGGTGGAGCAGAACGCCACGATGGCACTCGCCATCGCCCATCACGGCTACATCATGGAGACCGGGAAGCTGGTCATGGACAAGCCCGCGCACGAGTTGCTCGAGGACGAGGACGTACGCGAGTTCTATCTCGGACTTTCGACTGAGGGGACCAAGTCTTTCGCGGCGGTGAAGCACTATCGGCGCAAGAAGCGCTGGTTGTCATGAGAGCCCACCTCCTCCACGAGATCCTTCCTGCCGCCCCAGCCGACGGTGGTCCGCTGCTCGAGATCGCCGACATCCATCTCGCCTTTGCCGGGGTCAAGGCGATCGACGGCGTGAGCCTGACGGTGCGCCGCGGCGAGGTCTTCGCGGTGATTGGACCCAACGGCGCGGGAAAGACCTCGATCTTCAACTGCATCAGCGGCGTCTACCGGCCACAGCGGGGAACGATCCACTTCGAGACCCACGACCTCCTCGGGATGCGCCCGGACCGCATCGCCGACCTCGGAGTGGCCCGCACCTTTCAGAACATCGAGCTGTTCCCGCAGCTGACCGTGCTCGACAACCTGATGCTGGGCCGACACCAACACCTTCGTTACGGCACCCCGGCGGCGATGCTGCGCATCGGCAGAGCCGCCCGCGAGGAAGCCCGCAACCGCGAGGTGGTGGAGGGCATCGTCGAGTTCCTGGACATCCAGCAGCATCGCAAGTCGTTCGTGGCGATGCTGCCGTACGGCATCCAGAAGCGCGTCGAGTTGGGCCGCGCCCTCGCTATGGCTCCGAAGCTCTTGTTGCTCGACGAACCCGCCGCCGGAATGAACCTCGAAGAGACCGAGGACATGGCCCGCTTCATCACCGACATCCGCCGCGAGCTGGGGATCGGGATCCTTCTCGTCGACCATGACATGCACCTGGTCATGGATCTGGCCGACACCGTGCTCGCCATCGACTTCGGACGCCCCATCGCCGTGGGCGCTCCACGCGAGATCCAGAGCAATCAGGACGTGATCCGGGCCTATCTGGGCCAGGAGCACGCCGTGGCCGACCCCGGAGGTAGCCAATGACCACCACCCTGCCGCAGACCGGCACCGTGACCCCCGCCACCCGGCTGCGCGACTTCGCCACGACCAGCCCGAACGCGGTGGCGCTGCGAGAGAAGAGTCGGGGGATCTGGCGGGAGTTCACGTGGGCGGAGTTTTGGGATCAGGTGGAGACCTTTGCCCACGCCCTTCTCGCCCACGACATCGATCGCGGCGACCGGGTGGCGATCCATTCCGACAATCGCCCGGAGTGGTTGTTCACCGACCTCGGCTCGCTGGCTGCCGGCGCGGCGTGCATGGGCTTGTACCCGACCAATCCGACCGCCGAGGTGGAGTACCTGCTCAACAACTCCGGTGCCCGGCTGTTGATCGTCGAAGACGAGGAGCAGGCGGACAAGGTTCTCGCCGTTGCGACCGACGAGCTGCCGCAGCTGGAAAAGATCATCTACCTGGAGCACCGCGGGGTCGATGCATATGACGATCCCCGGCTGATGTCGTGGGACGCGTTCATGGAGACGGGACGGGCGCATCGCCTCGCGCATCCCGGCGCGGTGGCCGAACGAATGGCGGCGGCACGGCCTGAAGATCTGGCGTACCTCGTGTACACCTCCGGGACCACCGGTCCGCCCAAGGGCTCCATGATCACCCTGGCCAACCTCGACTTCGCCACCCGCGAGATCGCCGGCGACATGGGCATCGTCCAGCCGGGGCCGGGTCCCGACGACCTCATCGTGTCCTACCTGCCGCTGTGCCACATCTACGAGAAGCTGTTCTCCGTTGTCTTCAACACCGGGGCGGGGGTGCCGATCCACTTCGGGGAGTCTCTCGACACCCTCGTCGCCGACATGCGCGACGTGCAACCGACGATCGTCCAGGGCGTCCCCCGCATCTGGGAGCGCATCCACGCCGTCATCCAGGTGCGTCTCGCTTCGGCGTCCCGTCTCAAGCGCATCAATGCGGCCATTTGGCTCGCCTCGGCACGCTACGTCGGCAACACACTGGTGCGCCGCCAGGGCAAGCACACGCTACTGTCGCGCACCCTGACCCGGATCGGGGACCTGTTCCTGTTCCGTTCGCTCAAGGACCGGGTCGGCCTGCGCCGGATTCGCTACGGCGTGTCGGCGGCGGCACCGATCGCACCCGAGATCCTGCAGTTCTTCATGTCCATCGGGGTGCCGCTCCACGAGGCCTACGGGATGACCGAGAACTGTGGCGTGGCCACCACCAATCGGCCCGGCCGGATCAAGCTGGGCACGGTGGGCGAGCCGTACCCGGGGTGCGAGTTACGCCTCGACGATGAGACGGGAGAGATCCTGACCCGCCATCCCGCAGTCTTCGCCGGCTACTGGAACATGCCCGAGGCCACAGCCCGCACCATCGACAAAGAGGGTTGGCTGCACACCGGCGATGTCGGCGAGTGGGTCGATGGGACCCATGTGAAGATCATCGACCGGATCAAGGACATCATCATCACCAGCGGGGGGAAGAACATCTCGCCGTCGGAGATCGAGAACACGCTGAAGACCTCCCCGTTCATCAAGGAAGCGATCATCATCGGCGACCGCCGCAAGTACCTGACCGCACTCATCGGAATCGACTTCGAAGTGGTGAGTGAGTGGGCGCAGCGCCACAAGCTCGCCCACACGACATACCGCGATCTCTCAGAAAAGCCCGAGGTGCTCAAGATGGTGCAGAAGGCCGTCGACGCCTCCAATGAGAAGTTTGCTCGTGTCGAGCAGATCAAGTCGTTCCGGCTGCTCACCAAGGAGCTCGATCACGAAGAGGGCGAGCTCACCGCCACGCAGAAGGTGAAGCGCTCGGTGATCGAGGACAAGTTCTCCGAGATGATCGAGTCGATGTATCAATGACCCAGTTTCTCCAGGCTCTGGTGAACGGTGTCGCACTGGCGGCCGTGTACGCCCTGGTGGCACTGGGGTTCGTGATCATCTACAAGTCGATGCAGGTGCTGAACTTCGCCCAGCCGGCGCTGCTCCTGCTCGGCGGGTACTGGGTCGTCTACTTCTCCACGGTGGTCGGTCTGCGCTTCGAGTTGGCGATCCTGACGGGAGTGGTGTTGGCGGCGTTGACTGGGATCATCGTCGAGCGCGTTGCGCTGCGGCCGATGGTGGGCAAACCGGTGTTTGCCGTGGCCATCCTCACCATTGGTCTGAATACCGTCATGACCGTCATCGCTCTCGACCTCATGGGGGTGGAGACCCGGACGATGGGTGATCCCTGGGGCTTGAAGGTGGTCAACTTCGCCGGCTTGAACATCGCCCACCGCCAGATCGCGGCGCTGGTCACCGTCGTGGCTCTGGTGAGCCTGCTCTTGTTGTTCTTCAAGAAGTCGCGCATGGGTCTGGCGATGCGCGCCGCGGCGTTCGATCAGGAGGTGGCGCTCACCCAGGGGGTGTCGGTGAGCGCGGTGTTTGCCCTGTCATGGGCGATCGCCGCGGTGTTTGCGATGTTCGCCGCGGTGTTCCTGGGTGCCGGGCTCGGCTTCGACCGCTCGGCGGCGGTCACCGCCCTCAAGGCGCTGCCGGTGGTGGTGGTGGGCGGTCTGGACTCGGTGGCCGGGGCCATCGTGGGTGCCCTGGTGGTGGCGGTCGCCGAGACCCTCGCCGCCACCTATCAGCCGGAGTACGCCTCTTTCCTGGGCAAGGGCTTCTCCCAGCTGGTGCCCTACGTCGTGATGTTCCTGGTGCTGTTGTTCCGTCCCTACGGGCTGTTCGGGACCAAGGAGATCGAGCGAGTATGAGGGCGCGCCCCGGCCTGGTCGCCGACTACCGATCCGATGGCGCGATCTTCCGCTCCAACGTCCAGCGGTTCTGGTTCGCGGTTCTGCTGGTGGCGGTGGTGATCCTGGGACTGGGGGGCACACTTCCGCTGATCCCGGGGCTTGTGGACTTCAGCCTCGAGGGGGAGCTGTTGCTGGTCGCGGTCAGCGCCACCTTCGCATCCATCGGAGCCATTGGTCTCAACATCGTCACCGGATTCGCCGGCCAGGTGTCACTGGGCCATGCGTTCTTCCTCGGGATGGGTGCTTTCACCGCGGCGGTGCTCGGCGGCGAGGAGGTCACCCGCCAGGTGCTCGACGTCGCCACCGGCACCTTCACAGAAAAGACCGTGTTGGTAGGTTTCGGATTGGACATGGCGCTGTGGCTGCCGGCAGCCGGGCTGGCCGCCGCGCTCACCGGCCTGATAGTCGCCCCGGTAGCATTCCGGCTGCGTGGTTTGTACCTCGCGTTCGTCACCCTCGGCCTGGTCTTCATCGGGGAGCACGTGTTCCGGGAGGCCACGCCGCTCACCGGAGGGGTCGGAGTGGGCCGGGCCACGGCGGTTCCCAAGCTGTTCGGATTCCGCTTCGACGAGGACGGCGAGGTGCTCGGCATCTTCTTGAGAAGTGAGCAGAAGCTCTTCTTCCTGGGGTTGGCCCTGCTGCTGGTCTTCGGATTCGTCGCTCGCAATCTGGCGCGCTCTCGGGTGGGGCGGGCTCTGGCGGCGATTCGGGACCGTGACATCGCCGCCGAGATGATGGGGATATCACTTGGCCGCTACAAGCTGATCGCCTTCGTGGTGTCCTCGTTCTACGCCGGCGTCGCCGGGGCGCTGCTCTATTCAGCGATCGCTCGACTCGAACCTGGGGCCTTCAACCTGTTGCTCTCGATCGAGTTCATTGCCATGGTTCTGATCGGTGGCGTCGCCACGGTGTCGGGTTCGATCATGGGTGCGGTCTTCATCAGTTTCCTCCCCGACCTGGTGCGGTGGCTGGCCGGGTTGTCGTTTTTTGGCTTCGAGTTGTTCGGGTTCATCTCCACCTCCCCGGCGGGGGGCTTCGTGAACCTGGCGCAGATGGAGCAGATCCTGTTCGGTGGCCTGATCGTGGCCTTCCTCATCCTGGAACCCCTCGGCCTCTACGGGATCTGGATCAGAGTGCGCAACTACTGGAAGGCCTGGCCCTTCTCGTATTGAGAAGGGCGTTGGGCTACCTGGGGGGGGGCACTTCGGGGCAGGGTCGAAATCTGGCAGTTCCCATTCCGAGGGAACCAACCCCTAGCAGCCCAAGATTTCAAGGCTTCCCGCCCCTTGACCACCGAGCGAGGGGGATTGGGATAGTGTGGTGCCCGCACCCGGCCCCCACGGGCGGTGTCGGGTCTGCACCAAGCAAATATCAGGGAGGGAATCACGATGAAGAACCGGCGGCTCGCATTCTCGAGCCTCCTTATGGTTTTCGCATTGGTGGCCGTGGCATGTGGCGACGACGATGCCACCCCCACGACCCTTGCGACCACGACCACGGCTGCACCGGGCACGACTGCGGCAACCACCACA
>JBKKBI010000045.1:0-69883 GCA_046714175.1 Acidimicrobiia bacterium
CAACGATCGCTACGCCAACTTCTCCAGCACCTCCTCCACCTCGCTGGTGTCGTCGCCGAAGGTCTGGATGAAGAACCGGCTCATGCCGGCTTGCTCCAGGTCAGTGAGCATGGACCGCACCTGGTCCCAGGTGCCGTGCGGGGAGTGGCGCACCCGCATCGATTCCTCCAGTGCCTCGACGGTGCTCCCGGAGTCGTTGGCCCGGGCGATGAGCCGCTCCCGGAAATCCGCTGCAGTGTCCGCGGCGACGAAGAAGCCGGCCGAGGAGATCGTGAGACGGTCGGGATCGCGTCCGGCCGCCGTCGCTGCCCCCCGGGCGCGCGCCACCTTGGCGGTGAACACGTCGCGGGGCGCGGGATACGCGTTGAGTTCGTCGGCGTATCTGCCGGCGAGATCTGGAGTGCGCTTGGTGCCGATGCCGCCCACCACGATCCGCAGCGGGGGGCGGGGCTGCATGTCGAACGCCTCGAAGCTGTAGTGGGTGCCCGAGAATGACACCGGTGGATTCGCAAAGGCGGCGCGCAGATAGCCGAGCGCCTCCTCCATCATGTCGAAGCGCACGGGGCGATCGGGGAAGTCGAACCCGAACAGTCGGTGCTCGCTCTCCAACCATCCGGTGCCCACGCCGAGAGTGAATCGGCCCGCCGACATGTCGGCGAGGGTGGCGGCGGTCTTGGCCAGCACCGCCGGGTGCCTCCAGGTCACCGGACTGACCAGGACCACCAGTTCGATCGACGAGGTGTCGCGGGCCAATCCACCGAGGGTCACCAGGGCGTCGAGGGCTCCACCGGGCCTGCCCCGCAGATAGTGATCGGGGATGGCGAACGCATCGAGGCCGCGAGTCTCGGCGTAGCGAGCCCAGGTGACGATCTCGTCGTAAGTGGAGCCACCTGCCTGGAGGGCGAAGCGCATCGGCAGACTCTAAAGAGAGATCACAGATCACAGATCGAGGCGGTCGGATCCGTAATGGCTCCGTAGCGCCCCTAGGGCAGGGTGTAGGTATGACAAACGTTCGACGAACCGCGCTGCTAGCCGACTTTGGAAGGTTGGCACTGGCTGGGGGGCTGGCGGGGGCGGCGGCCGGTTTCCTCTGGGGCGGCATTGGAGGTCGAATCGCGATGCGAATCGTATTTCTCACCTCCGATCCGCGGGTGGCGGGCCTCACCTCCGACGACGGTTTCGAGATCGGCGTGATCAGTTCGGCGAGCGGGTTCTTGATCTTTGCCACCACATTTTTCGGTGGGATGATCGGCCCGCTGGCGGCGATCGTGCGGCGCGCCCTGGGTGCCGGCACCATGATCACAAGTCTGGGTTTCGGAGTCGCCACCGCGACGTTTCTCGGTGGGGCGATCGTTCACTACGAGGGCATCGACTTTCGATTGCTCGATCCGCTGTACCTGACGGTCGGCCTCTTCATCCTGATCCCGGGTGCGGCCGCCGCCACTGGGGTGGTGTTCCTGGACCGGATGCTCCGTCCCGAAGGGCGTATCGATCGACTCCCCTCTGCTGCGCTCTCGGTGGTGGCCGTGCTGGCTCTGTTCCCGGCGGTAGTCATCGGCGGTGCCGCGTTGCGCAATCTCGTGTCGCTGGTGGTGATAGCCGCCGTCGGACTGGCTGCACTCGCCATTTCGCGAATTGGAGACCATCCGGACGCTTCCCGTGCGCGCCGCGCCGCGCGCTGGGCGGCCTGGGGACTCCTGGCCGCGATGACCGTGGCCGGGGTACTGGAGTTGGCGCGCGACATCGCTTCCCTCACCTGAGCCGGCGCCGCCAGAGCCTCTTCGGCGCCACCTACCCTGCGCCACCATGCGGTTGACGCGCACCCTGGCCCAGTGGTCCCTGGGCACCACCATCTTCTTGGTGACACTGGGTGGCTACACGCGGGGCAGTGGGAGCGGATACGGCTGCAAGGATCGCTGGCCGCTGTGCGAGAACGGCCTGCTCGGCGGGCTGTTGCCGCGGCTCGAGTACCACATGATCATCGAGTGGAGCCACCGCTGGGTGGCAGCAATCGTCGGCATCCTGATCGTTGCCACTGCATTGGCAGCATGGCGGGCACGGCCGCGCCGTGCTCGGGCGCTGTGGCCGGCGGTAATGGCCGTGTTCGTGGTGGGGCTCCAGGGCTGGCTGGGACGCGCCATCGTCAAGGCGGACCTCGACCGCGACCTGGTCTCGCTTCATCTATCGGTTTCGATGGCAATCGTCGCCCTGCTGGTCCTGGTCGTCTCCGCCGCGAGCACCCGACAGGAGACACCCCCCTCCCGCAGGTGGAGGCTGTCCGCGATCGGTGCCGCGGTCACTGCGTACGGCGTGCTGTTGCTCGGATCCCTGGTGCACGACCTCTACTTCGCCGGCTGGCCGATCATGAGCGAGGGCGTGATCCCGGACTTCGGGAGCGATGACGTCGTGCTGCACTTTGTGCATCGCCTCGCCGCCGGTCTCGGCTTCGCCTACCTGGTCGGCGTGGCGGTCCTGGCACGGAGACGACGACGCCCGGAGCGCATCCTGCTCGCCATCGCCGCCGGGGCCTTCGCCGTGAACGTGCTGCTGGGGGCGGTCCACGTGTTCACCGAGGTCTCCTCGTCGTTCGTGGTGGCGCTCCACCTTCTGTTCGCCGCCATTGCATGGGCGTCGGCGGTGGGGGCTGCCGCGACTTCGTTCGGCTGGAGCGGCTCCACCAGGGCCACTGCGGGCTGAGGCCGCGCCGCGTACCATCGCAACCGTGACGGCCATCGCCTCGATACCGCGCCCGCGACTCCCCCGCTGGCTCTGGCGAACCATCGCCTTCTTGTCGATCTTTGTGCTGCTCGCCCTCCTGTGGGAGGGGTACAAGGCGCTGGGGGCGGCGACCGATGGACTGATACCGTTCACCGACGTTCGCCTCCCGGTGCGCCCCGACGACACGTCGATGCCGCACGTGGCCGACATCATCACATCACTCTTTCAACCGGTGAGCCGTGCCCGCGATGCGGATTTGTTGGGCTGGCTGCTGCTCAAGAATGCCGCGGTCACCTGGCATAGAGCCGCGGTGGGGTTCTTCATGGGCAGCCTGGCCGGGTTCGGATTGGGAGCGCTATTCGCACGTTCCCGGTTGCTGGAACGGGGAGTCATGCCGTTCGTCGTCGCCAGCCAGACGGTCCCGCTGATCGCCGTCGCTCCAATGATCGTGATTTGGGGTGGTTCGGGAGCGTGGCCGGCGTGGCTGGTGAACGCGTTCCTCCTCGACGACGCCGGGTTTTCGGTGGCGATAATTTCGGCCTACCTGACCTTTTTCCCGGTGACCATCAACTCACTGCGCGGGCTGCGCTCTCCCGATCCTGCCGCGGTCGAGCTGATGCGGTCCTATGCCGCCTCCGAGACCCAGGTTCTCACCAAACTGCGGATCCCGGCTTCGATCCCCTACGTGTTCACCGCTCTGAAGATCTCTGCCACCGCGAGCGTCATCGGGGCGATCATCGGGGAGCTGCCAGCCGGGCTGGGTGATGGCCTGGGCCGCTCTTTGCTCACCTTCTCCTATTACTACGTGAGCGGACCGGAGAAGCTGTTCGCCGCCATCATCGTCTCCGCCCTCCTTGGCATCACCTTCGTGTCGCTGGTGACCCTGGCCGAGCGGATCGTGGTGCGCCGGGGGCGGCGACCGGCGGAAGACGTGGTGAGCATCGGGATCGAGGCCGTCGAGGACCTGGCCGATTAGCTGCGATCTGCGATCCGTGATCTCGGCGCCCCCGCAGGGGCGCCGTCACATCGGTGCCGAGCGGGCCGTCAGGTTGTTGAAGCGGCTGAACTCGGCGGCGAAGCCGAGTTGGAACCGGTCGGTGGCACCGGCGCGATGCTTGGCGATCTCGATCTCGGCGATTCCCTTGTTGTCGGCGTTGGCCTGGTTGTACAGCTCGTCGCGGTAGATGAACATGACGACGTCGGCGTCCTGCTCGATCGCACCGGACTCGCGCAGGTCTCCAAGGCGAGGACGCTTGTTCTCCCGGGATTCCAACTGCCGGTTGAGCTGGGATACCGCGATCACCGGCACCTGGAGCTCGCGAGCCAGGTTCTTGAGCGAGCGGCTGATGTCGGCGATCTCCTGCTGGCGGTTCTCGGCGGCCCGCGGTCCCTGCATCAGCTGCAGGTAGTCGACCACGACCAGCCCGAGGCCCTCCCGCCGCTTCAACCGCCGACACTTGGCTCGGATCGCCGTCACTGTGAGCGCGGCTCCGTCGTCGACGAAGAGCCTTAGTTCGTAGAGGAGCGACGATGCCTGGCTGAGGCGGCGCCACTGGTCCATGTCCAGCTGGCCGGTCTTGATCTTGGTCGAGTCCACCGACGCCAGGGCGGAGAGGAGGCGATGGATGATCTCCTCCTTGCTCATCTCCAGAGTGAACATCGCCACCGGTGACTTGGCGGCGACGTGGGTGGCGATGTTGAGGGCCAGCGTGCTCTTGCCCATTCCGGGCCGGGCGGCGATCACCAGCAGGTTGGCGGGGTGCAGCCCGGCAAGTAGTTGATCGAGTCTGACGAATCCGGTGGGTGTCCCCGTCACGTCTCCACCGGTGGTGCCGAGTTCTTCGATGCGCTCCAGTGCGGCGTTGAGCATTGGTGCAATCGGGACCAGCCCTTCACCGATACGACGGTCGGCGACGGCAAACACCTCGGCCTCGGCGCTATCGAGCACCTCTTCGATCGGCATGTCGCCTTTGAGTGCCAGGGCTCCGACCTCGCCACCGGCTCGCAGCAGCCGGCGCCGGGCAGCGGTCTCATCGACGATGCCCACGTAGTAGTCGACGTTAGAGGTCGAGGGCACCGCCTCCATGAGGCGGGTGATGAACCCCACCCCGCCGATACGATCCAGCAGTTCCCTGCGCCGCAACCAGTCGGCGACCGTGATCGGGTCGATCGGCTGGTTGCCGTCGAAGAGGGCGGTGACCGCTTCCCACACCGACTGGTGCGCTGGCTTGTAGAAGTCGTCAGGCTTGAGTATCTCGAGCGCCACGTTGGCGGCGTCGGCCGAGAGCATCACCGCGCCGAGGACCGACTCCTCGGCGTCGATGTTGTGTGGCGCCCCTCCTGCGGCGGGCGTCCTAATGCTCTCGAGCGCGGTCATTTCCTCCTCAGGCGGGGATCACGTCCAGCGTGAGCTGGATCTCGACCTCCGGGTGGGCGCGTACGACCACCTGATGCAGTCCGATTTCCTTGATGGGTCCGGCGAGGCGAACCTGTTCGTGGGCCACGGTGACCCCGGTGTACTTGGCGATGGCTGCGGCAACGTCGCGGGCTCCGATCGAGCCGAACAATCGGCCCTCGTCGGCCGCTCGCGCCGCAACGACCACCGTGGTCCCGGCGAGCGCCTGGGCCATCTCCTCGGCGGCGTCGCGGTTCCTGCGCTCCAGTTCCATGCGGTTTGCCCGGATCTTCTCGGCGTCTTTGAGAGAGCCGCGGGTGGCGGTGATCCCCAACGATCGGGGCACCAGATAGTTACGGGCGTAGCCGGCAGCCACCTCGACTACGTCGCCACGGAGGCCGAGATCGGGAACGTCCTGAGTGAGAATCAGTTTCACTTGCCGAGGTAGGGCAGTAATGCCATCTCGCGTGCCGACTTGATCGCCGCGGCGATCTTGCGCTGGCACTGGGGGCAGGTACCGGTCACCCGCGACGAGCGGATCTTGGCGCGGTCGGACATGAACCGGCGCAGCAGGGCCAGGTCCTTGTAGTCGACCTTGCCGGCGTGCTGGGTGCAGATCACGCAGACCTTGGGCTTCGGCTGGCCGCGACGGGGCCGTTCCGGGGCTCGCCGCTTTGGCTTGCCCGGGGCGTTCTTCTTTCTCGGCATTCGTCCTCCTGGGGAAGTATTCGATTCTTTAGAAGGGAGCCTCGTCAGGCTCCCACTGCTCGCGGGCTACCGGCGCGGCCGGAGTGCCCACCGGGGCCGAGCCGCCACCGAACGAGTCGGCGGCGCGCGGGGAACGAGTCACCGAGGCGGTGGCCCAGCGCAGCGAGGGTCCGATCTCGTCGATCGACACCTCGACCACCGAACGCTTCTCGCCCTCGGGGGTCTCCCAGCTCCGCTGCTCGAGGCGGCCGGTCACGATGACCCGCATCCCCTTCTGCAGCGACTCGGCAGCATTCTCGGCGGCTTCACGCCACAGCGTGCCGCCGAAGAACGACGTGTCCTCCTGCCAGACCCCCGACTTGTCCTGCCAGCGGCGGTTGACCGCAAAGCGGACCTTGGCCATCGCCACCCCGGACGGGGTGAAACGGAGCTCGGGATCGTCGACCAGGTTCCCGATGAGTGTCACGTGATTCGCTGCCATGTCTTACCTCTTGGCGCAATTGGAATGGACGGGACCCATGATGCGGTCCGGGTGTGACACCTGCCCGCTACTCGGGGCGGAAGAACTTGTGCCGGACCACCTGGTCGGACAAGCTCAGCGCCCGGTCGATGTCGACGATGGCGGCGGGTTCGGCTTCGAACTGGAGCACCGAGTAGAAACCCTCGGTGAGATGGTTGATCTCATAGGCGAATCGCCTCTTGCCCCAGAAGTCGTCCTTCTTCATCTCGGCGCCTCGCTCGGCGAGGGCGCTGGAGACGCGTTCGACTTCTCGTCGTACATCGGCTTCGGCCATCTCAGGCCGAAAGATGGTCATCAACTCGTAGGTGCGCACGATGCGCTCCACCTCCTTTGGACACTCGCGTTGGCGAGAGGCCCCCTCTCAGGGGCAGGTTGGGGAAGAGAGCGGAGTGTATCGCGGAGGCCCTCCGAGCGCCAGATGAAGGCGATCGGCCTCCAGACCTGCCACCCGCCTACAGCCGAGCGATCGCAGTTGCCTGGTTCCGTCCCCTTGGAACGCGATTTCGATCACTATCTCGGTTGCGGACGAGGCCTCCGCACTGCGACAATCTCTGTAGTCCATCGAGGAGGATCCGTTGGCTCGTCGTAGGTCCGGTCTGAATCTCAGCGCCCCCCGGGTGATCACATTCATCATCGCCGCGGCGCTCATCGCCTTCGGCATTCTCGCCTATTACACCGATGTCTTCGACGTCAAGGTGGACACAGCAGTCCTGTCGCTCACCCTCGGCGGCATCCTGCTCATCCTGGGGAACCTGCTCAAGGACCTCTAGAGGACCGGACACCGCAAGTGAAAAACCCCTCCCGGTCATCGGCCGGGAGGGGTTTTTCACGGACCCGCTCTCTAGCCATCCCCGATGACCAGGGACGGCTGGTCGATCGCATCCCAACGACCGAGCGCTGTCTCTATCGCGTAGCGGTATTGGCCGCGCGGCTCGTACACGGGGCAGGGATCGGCGGCGCAGGGCTCCATCCGCAAGAGGTCGACCAACACGCCGTCGGCAGAGAAGAAGGCGATGTCGAGTGGTATCAGGGTGTCCTTCATCCAGAACCCACTCGCGGTTGGCTCGGGGAACACGAAGAGCATCCCGTCGATGACGCCGAGATCGGTGACCCCCATAAGACCCTTCCGGCGGAGTTCGGGGGTGTCGGCCACGGCGACAACCCAGTTGTCGCCCGACACCGCGATGGTGCTGACTGCGAACTCGCCGAAGTGGGTCGGGATCGTGGGGCTGGTCGTAACCGCGCCGGAATCTCCGCCGCAAGCCACCACCACTACCAAGCCGACGCTCAGCCGTCGGAGAGCAGGGCGCGTGCCGCCTCCTCTGACATGTGATACGACTCGGCGTCGGAGGGGAAGGCCCCGCTTTGCACGTCGCCGAAAAAACGGCGTACCGCCTCGGTCGCCTGTGCCTCCATGTCGGCATAACGGCGCACGAACTTGGCCGTTGGAGCATCGCCGGTGAGACCGAGCACATCGTGAAACACCAGCACCTGGCCGTCGCAATGGACCCCGGCGCCGATACCAATGGTCGGTGCCGACACCTCCTTGGTGATCAGCTCGGCGAGCAGGTCGGGAACACCCTCCAGGACGATGGCGAACACCCCGGCCTCGTCGAGGGCATGAGCGTCGGCAATCAACTGACGCGCCACCTCTACCTGTTTGCCCTGCACCCGGTAGCCACCCATGGCGTGCACCGATTGTGGAGTGAGTCCGAGGTGACCCATCACCGGGACCTCGGCGTCGAGAACGGCGTGAATCATCGCCAGCCGTTTGGTGCCACCCTCGAGTTTCACCGCTTCGGCGCCGCCTTCTTGCACCAGGCGTCCGGCGTTGCGCACGGTGTCCTCGGCAGAGAGGTGGAAGGACAGCCAGGGCATGTCGCCCACGACCAGCGCACGGGGGGCGGTTCCGGTGACGGCGCGGGTGTGGTGAACCATGTCGTCCACAGTCACCGAAAGGGTGGTCTCGCGACCCAGCACCACATTGGCCACGGAGTCCCCCACCAGGATCACGTCGGCCTCGGCGGCGTCGGCAATGCGCGCCGACGGGGCGTCGTAGGCCGTGATCATGCGGATCTTGGGACCGCCCTTGGCGGCATGGACCTTGGGGGCGGTGATCTTGTCGCGCATCTCTGCTCCCTTCTCTCCACCGTCTCGGGTTGGAGGAAATGTCTGCGCGGAAGTGGCTTCTCTCGAACCCGTTCAGAATCCGCCGCAACGTCGCCGGTTCCCGGGTGCATCATTCTAGAGCACCCGGGAATGGGAATCGGCCTACCAACCACGCTGGCGAGTACTCAGCAGCGCAGATCCACCAGGATCCCGCGTTCCCCGGCCGCCGCGGCCACCTTCCCACAGGCCTCGGTCATAGCCGTGAAATACGGCACATCGAGCCCGAGGGCGGCGTCTTCGATGTTCTCGAGAATCTCCGCTTCGTGAGCCAGCACATCCGAAACTGAAAAGGCCCATTCATCGTGGACCGCAACCAGCGACTCCGGTGGCTCCAGGCTCCCCAGCGCAGCGTGGAACTCGGCAAGCGGCCCCGCGATTATCTCCGGTATTGCAGCCACGATCACCTCGAAAAACGCCTCCTCGGGGAGGCCCTCAAGATCGGTGGCTTCGTATCCCAACTCCACCGCGGCGGCCAGGAACACCTCCTCCTCGGCGGCGAAGAGTTGGGCTGTGATCTCCCCTACGGCGTCGAAGTAGGCGATCTCAGCGGCCGTGGCGACGAGGCGTTCGACGGAGGCGGAACGCCCGAGCACCGCCGTCAGGAACACGGCCTCGAACGCGGCCCGGTCAGCGCGCACCGCGACTCGCACCGGCGCGCCCGACGGGTCTTCGCGGCTCCAGCCGGCCACAGAGTCGTCACCGGTGTCGACCACCAGCAATCGGGTCTCGAACTCAACCATCGTCTCGTCACCGAGAATCGCGGCCGCCAGTTCGTCCCAGAGGAAGTACTCCCCGGCGATCCACTCCGGAGCATCCAGCCACACCCGCTCCAGTAAACCTGACGCGATGCTCGCCGGCTCAGAGCCGAGCACCTCCAAGAACATCGCATCGGCCGGAAGAAAGTTGGTGGCATCGAGCGGAACCAATGTGATGGCCAGCCTTGACGCGATGACCCGCGCCGCCGCATCGGGATCTACCCAGAAGTTGACCTCCGCGTAGCCATTGGCCGACTCCCAGGCGAACAGTGGCACGTTCCCGGGAACGTCAACAGCACCACCCATGATCGTGATCCCGGCGATTCGGTCAGCCACCTCTGGGTGATCGTCCAGTAACAGCGCGAGATTGGTGAGCGGCCCGACAGCCACTATCTCTACGGGCGTGCTGGCTTCGGCGAGCAGTGCCGCGATGAGGTCCGACGCCGAGCGTGTCTCGTTGGCCTCGGCTTCGGGCAAGTCGATCGTGTCGGCTCCGCCCCGCCACTCTGCCGGAAACGGATTCAACTCCCCGTATCCCGTGTCGGCACCGCAGGCCACCGGCACCTGGTCGAGGCCCAGGGCCACCAGTGCTCCCCGGGTGTGGGGCACACCGAACTCGCAATGGCTCTCGCCCGGGCCGGGGAGGGTCACCCCGATGAGCCGGAGGTCGGGGTGGACCGCCAGGAACACCAGGGCTCCGAGGTCCGAGACCGTGGGCGAGTAGTCGAGAATCACCGGGATGCGGGTGTCGGCAATCGGGGTCGTCGTCGTGGTGGCAGCAGTGCTGGCCGTCGTCGCGGTGGTGCAGGCGCCGCACGCTCCGACGATGAGGGCGAGCACAAGCATTCGCCCGGCTGAGGGTCTTATGGCGGACATGCGGACAAGTACATAACCAACCTCCCGTCACGGCATCGTCACGGCGCTAGCGTCGGCACATGGCCCGCAAAGACATCTCGCTGACACCCGGCGAGCAGGCTTCGTTCCTCGAGGCGGGGATGACCCTCATCGTGACCACCCTGGACAGAAAGGGCCAGCCGCACGTGGCGCCCATGTGGTATTTCCTCGATGCAGGCAGGGTGGTGTTCCGGTCGTTCACCAAGTCGCAAAAGATCGTCAACCTGCGGCGCGATCCCCGCATAACGGTGCTGGTCGAGACCGGGATCGCCTACTCCGAACTACGAGCGGTGATGATCCAGGGGACCGCCCGACTCGTCGATGGCGCCGACGATCCCGTCTATCTGCTCGAGTCGTACCGCCGTCTCGCCGCCAAGTACCCGATGGTGGGACCAGACCCGATCGAACTGGACGACACCGCGCTGCAAGGCGCCTTCGGCCGCTTTGCCCCGAAGAACACCGCAGTGATCGTCGAGCCCACACGGGTGGTGAGTTGGGACCACGCCAAGCTGGGAGGGGGGTACTGACAAGAATTTTGACCGGTGACACCCGGGACCGGACCGGACTCGGGACTCCCGGCGGCAGATTCTCTACACTCCCCACAAACCCGGGAGACCAGATGCGAAGCGCGAGCGACGATGCGTGACCGCTGTCGGCCCTTCTCCATTCCACCGACCCCCGCCATGGGGGTCTTTTCATGACCACTCTCATTCTCCCCGGTTTGGTCGATGTCCACGTCCACACCCGCGATCCGGGACAGACCCACAAGGAGACGTGGTCCGGCGCCACCGCCTCCGCACTGGCCGGTGGCATCACGACCGTGCTGGCCATGCCCAACACCCTGCCGGTGGTCGCCGATGCGGACTCGCTGGGCGTGGCCCTGGCGGCGGCGGCTCGAGGGTCCCGCTGCGACTACGCCATCTTCGCGGGAGCTACCGAGTCCAACTCCGCCACCGTCTCCACGCTGGCTCCCCGGGTGGCGGGCCTCAAGCTCTATCTCGATCAGACGTTCGGCGATCTCCGCCTCGCCTCGCTGGATCTGTGGTGGGCACACCTGGAGAGCTGGCCGAGTGCGGCGCCGTTGCTGGTGCATGCCGAAGGCGCTTCGCTCGCCGCGGTGCTGCTGATGGCGGGATGGCTGGAGCGGTCGCTGCATGTCTGTCATGTCTCCCGCGGCGATGAGATCCGGCTCATTGCACGGGCCAAAGACCGCGGCCTGGCGATCACTTGCGAAGTGTCGCCGCACCATCTACTCCTCGACCGCGGCGACGGAGCTCGCCTCGGCAGCCTGGGCACGGTGCGCCCGCCTTTGGCCAGTCCCGAGGATGTGCAGTCGCTCTGGGACCACCTCGAGGTGATCGATTGCTTTGCCACCGACCACGCCCCGCACACGCTCGAGGAAAAGGAGTCGGACACGCCGCCCCCCGGGTTCCCCGGGGTGGAAACGATGTTGCCGCTGCTTCTCGATCAGGTGCATCGGGGAGCGCTGGACCTCGCCGGCGTGACCGACCGGCTCGATTCCAATCCGCGCCGCATCTTTGGTTTGCCGACCGCGGACACCACCGTGGAGGTCGATCCCGACGCCGAGTGGGTGATTCGGGCGGAGGAACTGCATACCGCGTGTGACTGGACTCCGTTCGAGGGACGCAGAGTGCGCGGCCGGGTGGTGGCGGTGCGCCGCGGCACCGAGGTCCTGTACGAGCAAGGAAAAGTGTTGGCCGCCCCGGGTACCGGGAAAGACCTGAAACAAGGAGTGACATGACCGACCCGATCCTGCCCTTCGGAGACAAGCGGGAGGCCCCTTTCTACGGAAAGGACATCCTCTCGGTCCACCAGTTCTCCCGGGCCGACCTGGACTACGTGTTCGCCGTCTCCCGGGAGATGCAGGGGATGGTGGCCCGGGTAGGCACCTTCGACCTGCTGAAGGGCAAAATCCTGGCCAACGTGTTCTACGAGCCCTCGACCCGCACCTCATCATCATTCACCGCGGCGATGGAGCGTCTCGGAGGAAGCGTCATCCCCATCAACGAGGTGCGGTACTCATCGGTGTCCAAAGGAGAGTCGCTCCCCGACACGGTGCGCACTCTGGAACGCTACGCCGATGTGATCGTCCTGCGTCACCCCGAGGTGGGCGCTTCGGCGATGGCGGCGCAGTACGCCTCGAAGCCGATCATCAACGCTGGGGACGGGGTGGGGGAACACCCCACCCAGGCCCTGCTCGACCTGTTCACCATTGCCGAGGAGTTGGGCACGATCGACGGTCTTACCGTGACCATGGTCGGCGATCTCAAGTATGGACGCACCGTTCATTCCCTGGCGCGACTCCTGACCCTGTTCGATGTGACCATCAACCTGGTATCGCCGCAGATTCTCCGCATGCCGCCGGAGATCGTGGCCGAGTTGCAGGCGGCGAAGAAGCCGCACGCCGAGCACACCGAACTCGGTGGCGTCATCCCGACTACCGATGTTCTCTACATCACGCGGGTGCAAAAGGAGCGTTTCAACGACGTCGATGAGTACGAGGCGGTCAAGGACTCCTACGTGGTTACGCCGGAGACCCTGGAGCCCGCCAAGCAACGGATGATCGTGATGCATCCCCTCCCCCGGATCAACGAGATCGCCCCTGAAGTCGACGCCGATCCGCGCGCCGCCTACTTCCGCCAGATGGAGTACGGCATGTATGTGCGCATGGCGCTGCTGGCCATGGTGCTCGGCAAGGCGTGACCGGGTTCTTTGCCGCGCTGGAGGACCGCACACGCCAGGTGGGTCCGGTGTGCGTTGGTCTCGACCCGCGAGCTGAGGATGCGATCTCGGCGCGGGCCGAGTCGCGGCGCCTGGTGGCAGCGACTGCGTCGGTGGCGGCCGCCTTCAAACCCAACGCGGCATTCTTCGAGGCGCTCGGCCCAGATGGTATCGAGGCGCTCATCGAGGTGGTCGCCGAGATCCCCGATGACATCCCAGTGATCCTGGACGCCAAACGGGGCGACATCGGCACCAGTGCTGCCGGCTACGCCCGGTCGGCGTTTGGTGTCGTCGGTGCGGGGGCGATCACACTCAGTCCGTATCTGGGCCGCGACGCCATCGAGGCATTTCTCGCCTGGGAGGGTCGCGGCGTTTGGGTGCTCTGCCACACCTCGAACCCCTCGGCTGATGAGATCCAATCGCTGCCGCTCGTCGGCGGCGGCAGTGTCTCCGAAGAAGTGGCGCGCCGCGCCGCGTCGTGGGCTGTTCCCGACCGGCTCGGATTGGTGGTCGGCGCCACTCGTCCCGATGTGCTGGCGGAGATCCGCCGCGTCGCGCCGGACCACTGGATCCTGGCGCCGGGGGTGGGTGCCCAGGGGGCTGATCCTTCCGCGCTCGGCGACGGTCTGCGCTCCGATGGGTCCGGGCTCCTGGTCTCGGTTTCGCGGTCGGTGGCCGACGCAGCCGATCCGGCGGAGGTGGTGACGGACCTCGTCGCCACACTGCGGAGACTCCGTCCCACCATGAAACGAGCCAACACCCTGGCCGAGATACTGCACCGGTCCGGGTGCATCAGGTTCGGACAGTTCACGCTGCGCTCGGGAGTCGTCTCCCCGATTTACGTCGACCTGCGCCGTCTCACCGGAGATGCAGAGACACTCCGTCGTGTGGCGGGATCCTTCGTAACGAGGCTCTCCGGCATGCAGTTCGATCACCTCGCCCCGGTGCCGTATGGAGCGCTCCCACTCGGCACCGCGGTGTCACTCGCAGCCAACGCGTCAATGATCTGGCCCAGGCCGCAACCCAAAGACCACGGCACTGCCGCCCGAGTGGAGGGGGTCTGCGAACCGGGCGAGCGGGTAGTGCTGATCGACGATGTCATCACTTCGGGAGCCAGCGCCATCGCGGCTGCCGAGTTGCTGCGCGCCGCCGGATTGGTTGTGAACCACCTTGTCGTGCTGGTGGAACGAGATCCCCACGCCAGAGGGGCGCTCGCCGGGGCCGGAATCGCTCTCACCGCGGTCACCACGCTGTCGGAGCTCGTGGATGATCTTTCGGCGGCGGGGACGATCACTCCGGAACAGTCCGCGATCGTGGCCGACTTCCTCTCGCGATGAGTTACCGCTTGCTCCGCAACCTCGGGTTCCGTCTCGACCCGGAGACGGCACATCACTTGGCCCTGCGGGGCGTGCGTCTCTCCAGACCCCTGCGCGCGCTTCGTCGCGACGTGGGCGATCCGGTAGAGGTGTTCGGGTTGCGTTTTCCCAACCGGGTCGGACTCGCCGCCGGATACGACAAGGACGCTGTGGCGTGGCGCGCCCTGTCCGGACTCGGGTTCGGCCACATCGAGATCGGCACCGTGACACCGCTTCCCCAACTCGGTCATCCCCGTCCCCGCATCCATCGGTTCCCGGAACACCAGGCCCTGATCAACCGCATGGGGTTCCCGTCGGCGGGAGCGGAGGCAGTGGTGCGACGGCTGTCTCCGCGGCGACCCCGCGGCGTGATCCTCGGGGTGTCGATCGGACCCAACGCCACCACTCCCCCGCAGCGGCGCCGCGAGGACTACCTCACCCTCGTGGACCGGTTCCGGGCATTGGCCGACTACCTGGCGGTGAACGTCTCCTCACCCAACACCGCTGGCTTGCGGGACCTCGAAGGCGCCCCGCTCGGTGAACTGCTCTCCGCGGTGCGCGATCGTGCCGCGGGCACTCCCGTGCTCGTGAAGCTATCGCCCGACCTGGAGGATCTGGAGTCGGCAGCCGCAACCGCCGAGCGCGCCGGCATCGCCGGGATCATCGTCGGCAACACGACGCTCACCCGGCCCGGATTCGGGGCCGACACCCCGCCGGGAGGACTGAGCGGGGCACCGCTGGGACCCGCGGCGGTGCGCGCGCTACAGCGTGTCGTTGCCGTTACGCGCCTGCCCGTGATTGCCTGCGGCGGAATCATGAACGAAGCAGACGCTGCGGAACGCACTGCCGCCGGTGCGGCCCTGGTGCAGATCTATACGGGTCTGGTGTATCGGGGACCGGGGCTGGCGCGAAAGATCGCGGCCGCGCCGTGAGACCTTGCCGGGGTTGACGCCCTCGGGTACGGTCTGTGGCTCCAGGCCTAAGCGGAGTCTGGCGAGGCGCCGCCGGCTACCGCGCCGTGCAGCGGACAGGTCATCAGGATGTACCAGGCGCCATCGGGTAGCGGCGGACTGTTTCCGAAGTTGTTGTCGAGCACTGGGCACGAGCATCCCCGCTCCCTCGCGGCGACACTCCCCGGATTGGGCTGGGTAGGTTCAGTCATGACTTCGGCTCTCCCTTGCACAGGAGGACGACCCGGCCATCACCCCGGCTACCAGAGGACCGGCGTGACCTGGTGGACGCCATCAAGGCCCTTGAGGCGAAGGTTGGCCGGTTCCCCGAAGCGAAACTCGCGATCGTCGCTACTCAGAGCCCGAGGTACTCCTCGAGCGCTTCCTTGGTCAGGTCTTCGCCGGCGGCAAACGCCTCGACGAGGTCGTGGGCCTCGGAGTCGCGGAACTGCACCGGAGGACTCTTCATGAAGTAGGACGCCGGCGCCAGCAAAGGACCGCCGATCCCCCGGTCCATCGCCAGTTTTACGCAGCGCACCGCATCGATGATCACACCGGCCGAGTTGGGTGAATCCCATACCTCGAGCTTGAGCTCGGCATTGAGCGGCACATCGCCAAAGGCGCGCCCCTCGATGCGGATGTAGGCCCACTTGCGGTCCGTGAGCCACGGCACATAGTCCGAGGGCCCGATGTGGACATTCTTGTCACCGAGTTCGCGGTCGAACTGCGAGGTCACCGCCTGCGTCTTGGAGACCTTCTTCGACTCCAGGCGCTCCCGCTCGAGCATGTTCTTGAAGTCCATGTTGCCGCCGACGTTGAGCTGGCTCATGCGCTCCACCACGACGCCGCGATCTTCGAAGAGCCGAGCGAGTTGCCGGTGGACGATGGTGGCGCCCACTTGGGACTTGATGTCGTCGCCGATGATCGGCACCCCGGCGTCGTAGAACTTACGGGCCCAGACCGGATCGCTGGCGATGAAGACCGGGATGGCGTTGACGAAGCCCACCCCGGCGGATAGCGCCGCCTCGGCATAGTGCCGGATGGCCAATTCCGAACCGACGGGCAGGTAAGCCACGAGTACGTCCGCCCCGGTGTTGCGCAACACCTGAGCAACATCGACCGGCTCCTCGGCGGACTCCTCGATGGTCATGCGGTAGTACTTGCCCAACCCATCCAGGGTCGGACCGCGCTGCACCTCGATGCCGAGGTCGGGGACCTCGGCGAAGCGATATGTGTCGTTCATACTCGCCCAAATCGCCTTGGACAGGTCGACGCCCACCTTGGCGGCGTCGACGTCGAACGCGGCGACGAACTCGATGTCGCGGATGTGATACCCGCCTAGATCGACGTGCATCAGACCCGGCACCCTCGCGTTGGGGTCGGCATCCGCGTAGTACGTCACGCCCTGAATCAACGAGTTGGCGCAGTTGCCGACACCGGCGATTGCGACCTTCACCTTGGCCATTTGTTCGTCCTCTCCTCGATCAGATCTTGTCGGCAGCACCCGGCGCCGACCCTGGGGTCCGCTCGGAGGCGATGAGCTCTTCCAGCCAGGCCACGTCGGCCTCGGCAGAGCGCACCCCGTGCTCCATGAGCGATTGCGTGTAGTGGTCGACTCTGTCCGCAGTGCGCTTCAGCGAGGTGCGGGCCGAGGCGATCCTCTCCCGAAGCACCGTCCTGCGGCGCTCCAGGAACTCGATCCGGGTCTCCGGATCCATGTATTTGAAGAAGGCGAGCCGAACCCGGAAGGCGTTGGTGTTCTCCACCTCCGAGGCCTCGTCTTCGAGAATCTGCTGGAAGTGCTCTTTGCCCTCGGCGGTGAGCCGGTACTCCTTGCGCCGCCCCGAGCCGGGGCTGACCTCGATGTGGTCGGCTTTTTCCAGACGCCGCAGCGCCGGATACACCGAGCCGAACGAGATCCTCCAAAAGCCCAGGTCGACGAGTCTTTGCTTCAACTCGTACCCGTGCATCGGGCCCTCGCGCAGGAGTCCTAGTACCGCCATATCCAGCATGTCACTGTCGTTATATCGAACCGCTATAGCGGTGTCAAATCGACCGAAAGACGGATTTCGCGGTATCAAAGGCCTTCGTGGCCTCCCGGGCCTTGTGATTCAAGGGGGAACGGTTGCCGGCTACCCGCTGCCCGCTGCCCGCCAGAGAAGACTCGGGGCGGCTTCCGGTCTCCGGCTTCCGGTCTCCGGCCTCGGCCTAGCCCACCACCGAGCGCACCCAAGCGATATCCGCGGAGTGCTCCTTCGCCTCCCCCGGAGTCTCCACCACCACCGGAGCCGCCGCGGCGCGCAGCACTGCGGTCAGGACGGCCGGGGGAATCTCACCGTCGCCGAGATTGGCGTGGCGGTCGCGGTTGGATCCGTGGGGATCGCGGGAATCGTTGCAGTGCACCAGGTCGATGCGACCGGTGGCGGCGCGCACCCGGTCGATCAGGGTCGCCATGTCCTCGCCTGCCGCCCAGGCGTGGCAGGTGTCGACCACCGCCCCCACCCGAAACTCTCCGATCACTTCCCACAACGGTCCGTACGAGTCGCACTCACGCAAGATGGCGTTGCCCCCGCCGGCGGTGTTCTCCAGCAGCACCGGTACCGCCAGGTCGACAGACTCCAGCGCCTTGCGCCAACGCTCCCGACCGACGGCGACGTCCTCGTCGTCGCCGACATGGCCGCCGTGGACGATCACCCCGACGGCTCCAATGTCGGCTGCGGCCGTGAGGGTGTCGGCGAGAATCTTCCGGCTGGGAATGCGGATCCGGTTGTTGGGAGAACCCACATTCACCAGGTAGGGAGCGTGTACGTAGATCGGGACTGTGGCGGCGAGCAGCTTCTCGCGGTCCGCTCTGGGAAGGGGTGCTTTCCATGATTGCGGGTTGGAGAGGAAGGTCTGCACCAGGTCGGCGCCGCGGGCCGTGGCCGCACCGAGTAGATCGTCGTTGGGAACGTGAGCGCCGACTCGGATCACGCCGGGGCGGGGCGGCGACGCGCCCTGGGATCGAGGAGCGGTGCGATCTGATGGGCGGGGCGATCCCAATCCTCCGCCCAGATGTGCAGCCAGGGAGGGTCGGCGACCGCCCCGGCCGGGTCGACGGGCACCAGCACCGGGTCGTCGAGGAGTATGGAGAGCACCGGCACCTCCGCTCCGTCCGCATCCCGCACCCCGGACCGCACCTCGAGTATCGACTCCCACGGCAACAGCCGCGGCGGATGTCCCCATCCGTCCACACGCAAAGAGATGCCGTCGTCGGAGGAGCGCAGCACCGGACGCGGCCGCAGCAAGCCGTTGATGGCGTAGCCCATCGTGGCCACCCCACCCGCAAGAAGCAGGCCACCGAAGGCCAGATCCCGCCGGCGCTCTGCTCGCCCGTCGTGCGTCAGGATCTCGGCAGTGATCGGCACGGCGTTCCCTTCGGCGTCGACCGTCTGGCCCACCGTGGCCACATACGTCGCCGGCTTAGGCACCCAACGGTGCGACCAGATCATGTCCACCGCGAGCAAGATCATCGGTACCGCTATCACCAAGAACAAGGTGAGCCGCCACGGCGAGCGCATGACCGAGATGTTCACGGGGGGACTGTACCTGGAGCTCGACTATCGACCTTTCGGTCCCCAGCGAAGCCGCCGGCCACCAGCCAGACCCACTGGCATTGCTGGAGGCGGGGCTATTGAAACTATTTGCCGAACCGCCGCTCCCGGCGAGTGAAATCGCGTAGGGCGCGGAGAAAGTCGACGCGGCGGAAGCCGGGCCAGTGGACGTCCACGAACGAGTACTCGGCGTAGGCCGCCTGCCAGAGCAGAAACCCGGACAGGCGAGACTCGCCGCTGGTTCGAATGACCAGGTCGGGATCGGGAAGGTCGGCGGTGTAGAGATGGCGGGCAATGGCCCCAGCATCGATGGCTTCTGACATCTCGGGCGAGGCGACTCCCTCTGCGGCCAACTTGCCCACCAGGTCGCGTACCGCATCGACGATCTCCTGCCTCCCCCCGTAGGCCAGCGCGATGGTGAGACGTCGCTCCCCCGCCACCGAGCGGCGCGTGAGGCCGCCCGCCGCTTCGCGCAGGCGGTCCGGGAGCATTTCGAGGCTCCCGATCACACCGAACCGCAAGCCCTCCCCACCCCGGGTGTCGGGCAACCGTTCGAACAGATCAGAAAGCACCTCGAAGTACGGCTCCAACTCGGCGGCGGGCCGTTCCAGGTTTTCGCGCGACAGCAGCCAGCAGGTCAGGGCCGGCACCTCGAGATCGCGACACCAGCCCAAGAAGTCGACGAACTTGTCCATTCCCGCCCGATATGAGGCGGCGTAGTCGGACATTCCGGTCTGACGGGCAAACCGCCGATGCCCGTCGAGGATCACCCCGATGTGGTGCGGAAGGCGAGAACGGTCGAGGCCGCGCAGCAGGCGCTCCTCGTAGATTCGGTACAGCGGACGGATCAGGCTCCCCGACGACCCCGACGTTCTACCCACCATGTCCTCCCGGCCGGTGAGACGCGCTACCCGATCCAGCCTATTGGAGCCTGCTGATCAGGTGACGCCGCAAACGGAGATGCCCTCGAGGAAACCGCCCTTGAACGCCTCGAAGCGCAGGAACGCAGATGCTTCGTTCGCCGCTCCCGGCGTGGCGGAGAGTGCCAGCAACCCGGCGATTCCCTCCTCCAGGTCACCAGCGGTGAGGACGATGGGAATGCGCGGGTCGTCGAGGGTGAGGGCTGCGGTCCATACCCCGGAAAGGCAATCCGCCTCGAGCTGGGCGGCCACGCCTTCGGTGGAGCGTCCCAGCCGCGTCTGCACTGCGCGGGCCCACTCGTTGGAGAGAACCAGCCCGATGGCAAAGTCACCGATCTCGTTGTAGAGCGACGGAAACAGGTTGGCGTCGTCCCAGGCGACGTAGTCGTCGGCCGCGCAATAGAAGGCGTTGCCTTCGTAGAAATCTGCCGGAGGGAGGAATCCGCCACACTCGGGAACCTCGCCAGCCGGGTCGTAGGGGATCACATCCGAAACCGGCACCCACTCGTTGCCGAACAGGTCGGGATAGACGATCGCCCAGAACGCCTCCAGAGCATCGATGAGCAGGGGAGCGGTGTCGTTGTAGGGAAGGTTGACATCCTCGCCCTGGGCGAGCAGATCGAGACCGATCTGCGAGGAAACCACGATCTCGTCTCGGGGAATGGTCTCGTACTCGGCACAACGCACCGCCCCGCGGTCGTAGCCGTCGAAGAATGCGTTGAGACGGTCGAACGACAACCCGTGGGCCCCTTCACCATGCGGGGCGGTGCCCAACGAATCGCCGATGAGCAGGAAGCCGGACATGGCCTCTTCAAGGTCGCCGGGGTGGAGCGCCATGATCTCGCTGCCCCCGTCGGCCACGTGGCCCGTCCACGCTCCGGCCAAACAGTCGGCCTGCAACTCGGAGACGATCGTCGGGCTGGACGAGTCGTCGAATCCAAAGCGTTCCTGGATGGCGTGGCCCCACTCGTGGGCGATCACCAGGGACACGGTGAAATCGCCGAACTGCTCGTACAGAGGCGCCATCAGACCTTCGGCGTCCCACTGCACCGTGTCTTCGAATCCGCAGTAGAAGGCGTTGCCCTCATAGTTCTCCGCACTCATAGGGGCGCCGCAGGTGGGAACGTCGCCCCGGGAGGGGAAGTAGGGGCCGTTGACCACGGGGGTGGTGTAGGTAAGACCCCACACCGCGCTCAACTCGTCGGCCCAGAACAAGTCAAGATCCGCAACCGTGCCGTCGGCGGCCGCCTCCATCGTGGCGAACGGAGGTATGTCTCCGCCGGCGGAGGTGGTGCCGGTGGTGTCCCCGGTCCGTGCGCAGATCTCGATGATCTCGACTGCGAGCGGGTCCGAACCGATGTTGGGTGTGTTGGTCGAGTAATCGAGAAACTCCTCCAGCGTCAGCCGGGATTGGTACTCGTTGATGGTGCAACGGCACAGATCCTCGCCCGCCTCGGGGCGACATCCGTCCATGTAGGCGGCGACGATCTCCTCCGGATATTGCTCCCCGGTCGGGTTGGTAGGTGCTGTCGTCGACGCCGCGGTGGTGGCGGTCGTGGTCGATGTCGCATCGTCGTCTCCACAGGCGGCAACGAATATCGCCAGCGCCACCAGGACCACGCTCACACGCTTCATCGCCCCAACCTCCTCCAGCCTCGCCACGGACCCGCCTTGGGGCCGGTGTCGGCAAGGGTATCCACCGAGATCCTGGGCTCGAACAGTTCTGCGATCCGTCCCCCCAACCACCGGTCGAACGGATCATCCGAGGCGGTGATCGCGGCGTAAGCCTTGTCGGAGTCCGCGGACTCGGTGTAGATCATGGCGTAATCTCCTCCGGCCACGGGAGCCTGGCACACCACCTGGCGGGTGATCCCGCGGCGGCGGTGCGATTCGGCCCACTCCACCCGGCGCGAACCCATGAGTTCGGCGACAAACGCCCGGAAGTCGTCGCCGCGACCGGAGCGGATCTTCATCACATAGATGGTCGGCGCCAAGAGATCACCTCGGGGGCGGGGTATTTCAAGTCAGGGTAGCGATGGGAAGGTGACTCGCCGCCGTGGGGAAGGGACCGCCTCCGCCATATCCTCGGGCGTCGCCTAGCCTCGCGCGCCCATGAGGATCCTCGTCACCGGTGCCACCGGGTACATCGGCGGGCGCCTCGTGCCCCGGTTGCTGGACGCCGGTCACGAGGTGCGGTGCGTGGCACGCCACCCGCACAAGCTGTCCCTCTACCCGTGGCGCGACCGGGTCGAGGTCGTGGCCGGCGACGTGCTCGACGAGCGGTCGATCAAGGAAGCGATGATCGGTTGCGACGCCGCCGTGTACCTGGTGCACTCGATGGCGGCGGGTTCCGATTTCGTCCGCCTAGATCGCCGGGCGGCAGCCAACTTCCGCACCGCAGCGGAAGACACTGGCCTGGGCCGCATCGTCTATCTCGGGGCCCTGGGCGACGGCACCTCCTCCCGCTCCCGCCACCTCGACAGCCGCCACGAGGTGGGTCGCATCCTCGCCGATGGCTCGACTCCGACCACCGAGGTGCGTGCGGCAGTGATCATCGGGTCTGGATCCCTCTCGTTCGAGATGCTGCGATCGCTGACCGAGGTACTTCCGGTGATGACCACCCCGAAGTGGGTGCGTACTCGGTGCCAGCCGGTGGCGGTGAGCGATGTGCTCGAAGTCCTGCGGGGAGCCATCGAAGAACGCTCCCCAGACGATCGCATCCTCGAAGTGGGCGGACCAGAGGTCCTCACCTACGGCGAGATGATGCAGATCTACGCCCAGGAGGCAGGACTGCGGCGACGCATCCTCATCCCGATCCCACTGCTCACCCCGTGGCTTTCGTCGTGGTGGATCGGTCTGGTCACTCCACTTCCTCCCAAGGTAGCCCGGCCCCTCGTCGAGAGCCTGCGCCACGAAGTGGTAGCAACTACCCAACAGAACCTGGTCCCGCTGGAGCCGACACCCTTCCGGGTGGCGGTGCGCCGCGCCCTCAGCCGCCTCCCCGGCGGCGTGATCACCCGGTGGTCGGATGCGGACTCGCAGCCGGCGGCACCGGTGCCCACCGACCCGGCGTGGTCAGGTGGCACCGTGTTCATGGACCGCCAGGTGATGCCGACCGACACCGATGCCACCCATCTCTACTGGGCCTTCAGCCGGATCGGAGGACGCGTCGGGTACTACGGACTCGATTGGGCGTGGCGGATTCGCGGCATCCTCGATCGCTTGGTCGGGGGCGTCGGCCTACGCCGCGGCCGGCGTCATCCCACCGAGGTCCGCGTCGGTGAAGCGGTGGACTTCTGGCGCGTCGATGACGTGGTGCCGGGCCGGAGCCTGCGGCTGCACGCCGAGATGCGCCTGCCCGGCAACGCCTGGCTGGAATGGGAGATCCGCGACACCGAATTCGGCACCGACCTGATCCAGACCGCGTGGTTCCGTCCCCGCGGTCTGGCGGGGCGGATCTATTGGTATCTGATGCTGATCCCGCATCGCATCGTGTTCCCCCGGATGGCGCACCGGATCACCGCGGCTGCAGAAGAGCGCGGTTTCACCTGTCGATGAGTGGGGTTCTCCTCGTCGGCGGCGCAGTCGCCGCCGCATCGTTCCTGGCGTTGTGGCTGATCAGCCTGCCCCTGCACAACACCTCGATCGTCGATCCGTTCTGGGGCCCGGCGCTCTCCATCGTCGCCTGGAGTACCTACCTCGCTGCCGACTCCCCCGGGAGTCGCGGACTGCTGCTGACAATCCTGGTGACGGTGTGGGGATTGCGCCTGGGGTTCCACCTGGCGATTCGCAACCGGGGCAAGGGCGAGGACTTTCGTTACCGGGAGTTTCGGCGCCGCTGGGGTGACCGCTACTGGATCGTGAGCCTGTTCACGGTCTTCGTGCTGCAAGCCGTGCTGCTGTGGATCGTGGCGATGCCGGTCCAGGTGGCAATGGCCAACGGAGGAACGCTGGGGGTGGCAACACTGATAGGCCTGACTCTGTGGGGGCTCGGCCTGTTTTTCGAGACACTGGGTGACCTGCAGTTGGTGCGCTTCAAACGCGATCCGGCCAACCAGGGCAAGGTGATGGACCGCGGCCTGTGGAGCCTCACCCGGCATCCCAACTACTTCGGTGACTTCACTGTGTGGTGGGGCCACTTCCTGGTGGCGGTCGATGGTTGGGGAATGCTGTGGACCATCGTCGGGCCGATCGTGATGTCGGTCCTCCTGCTCCGGGTGAGCGGAGTGACCCTCCTGGAGAAGTCACTGGTGAAGCGAAGGCCGGGGTATGAGGAGTACGTGTCTCGGGTGAACGCGTTCTTTCCGGGGAGACCGCGAGCAGCTGGCGGATAGGAGAGAACGGGCACGGTCACCTCTGCCATCGGCCCTTTCGCCGCGTCCCTGATCGCCGACAGCTTCCGATCGGGCTCACATCCTGTGGATAAGTTCCCGGGTTTTCGGGGTAACCGTGTCACCCGAGCACGCGCCGCAAGGTCTAAGCACCGTAAGGGGAATGCCCACAACTTAGGAGGTACCCTTCGTGGACATCACACTCATCCTGCTCGGCGCAATCCTGGTCACCTACGGGTGGTACTGGGGAGGCATCACCGAGTCCCGCACCACGGCATACGCCCTCGGTGTAGGAGCGCTCTTGCTGGGCCTGACCTTCGCATTTACGGGCGGAGGCGACGGCGACGCGGTTGGAGGCTCGTTGTGGGCCTACGGCGCGATTTTCGCCTTCTTGGCCGCGGCAAACGCGTGGAACGAGTCGTCGCAGGACCGCACCTACGGCATGTTCGCATTGCTGTTCGCGGTCGTGGCCTTCTTCGCGTTCATGTACTTCAACGACAACAGCGCTCCCGGGCAGTACACCTTCTCGGCGCTCCTGTTGGTCGCGACGTTCTTCCTGCACTTCATCTCGGCGGGCTTGGTCGCGGACAACCGTGGTTTCAAGGCAACCGTCGGATGGCTGACGCTGGCTGTGGGCTTCGTGCTCGTGTACTTCGGATTTGCCGAGGCCTTGGGCAACGGGCTCGACCCCATGTGAGCAGTGATCGGTTCCGGCTTGCCGGAGTCGGTTGAATTGGTGAGCGGGAGACCCCTAGGTCTCCCGCTCACCGTTCTTCTACCCTCTGCAGGACAGCTAGCGAGGAAACGTCATGGAACCGAGAGAGCTCCTCGAACAGATCCGGGCCCGGGTAGGGACGCCGGTGGAGGAAGTCACCTTTGCCAGGTATCTGGAAATGGTCCGCGACGATCCCCGACTGGCCCGGCTTTCCCATGCCCTGATCGCCGACACCATCGATGCCGCCGGCTTGTCGGTCGGACCGGACGGCGAAGAGCGCTTTGACCTCTTCGAGGGCGAACTGTTCGGAAACGAGCACGTGGTCCAGCAAGTCGCCGACTACTTCCGCGCCGCCGGCCGCCGCCTCGACGTGCGCAAGCGCATCCTCCTTCTCGTCGGGCCACCGGGCTCAGGCAAATCGACCCTGGTCAACACCCTGAAGCGCGGGGTGGAGGCTTACACCAGCACCGATGACGGGCGGGTGTATGCGGTCAAGGGATCCCAGATGCACGAAGACCCGCTCCGTCTGATCCCCCCGGACCTACGCGACGGAGTCGACGTCTATGTCGAGGGCGACCTCAACCCGGAGGTTCGCTGGATGGTGGACAACATATACCAGGGCGACATCACCAAGGTCCCGATCCGGCGAATTCAGTTCTCCATCTCTCACGGCGTCGGGTTCGGAACGTTTGTCGCCACCGACCCGAGGTCCGAGGATCTCACCCGTCTCGTGGGCGACGTCGACCTCAGCCTGCTCGACCCGGACGATCCCACTTCGGCCAAGCGCGCCTACAAGTTCAACGGCGAACTCAACGCCGCCCACCGCGGCATGGCCGACCTGCTCGAAGTCTTCAAGATGGATGAGCGCTTCCTGGCCGTGCTCCTCAGCCTGAGCCAAGAGCAGATCGTCAAGACCAACGGGCCGGGGACCATGTACGCCGACGAGGCGGTGATCGCCCAGAGCAACCTCGCCGAGTATGAAGAACTGGTCGCCAACCCCCGGGCCGCAGCAATGCTGGATCGGCTCGTCGTTGTCAAGGTGCCGTTCGTGCTCTCGGTTCGCGACGAGATCCGCATCTATGAAAAGATGCTCTCCGGAGCCGACCTGGGGCGCAACGACGTCTCCCCGCTGGCGTTGCACACCGCAGCCACGTTTGCGGTACTCACCCGGCTCACCCATCCCGGCGGCGGCATGCAGGGTCTGATCCGCAAGCTCCACCTGTACGACGGCCGCTTCGGCAGCCACGGTGGAGCCGAGGACGTCGTACGTCTCCGCGAGAAGTCGCCCGAAGAGGGCATGACCGGCCTCAGCCCCCGGTACGTGATCAACCGGCTCTCCTCCGTGGCCGGGTCCACCAAGGGCTGCCTCGACGGGATGGCGGTGCTACAGGCATTGTGGGACGGGCTCCCGCAGCGCGCCGGTTTCACCGAGTCGGAGCGGGAACGATGGGGGGCATTGCTCAGCGCCACCGAGGCCGAGTACGACGAGATGGTCCAGCTGGAACTGCGCAAGGCAGCAGTCCTCGGCTACCGCGAGTCGGCGGAGAAGATGGCCCGCGCCGTCAAGGACGAAGTGGCGCGCTGGGAGAAGGAGGGAGAGCAAGCCAACATGCCGACACTGCGCCGCATCGAACGGCTCATCGACGTTCCTCAGTACGGCCGGGACCGGTTCCGCAAGGCTCTGGTCGCCAACTTCGAGTTGAAGGGGCAGCGGGGCCGTCCGTTGCACACCCGGCATCCGCTCCTTGAAGAAGCCATCCAGCGCGCTTTGCTCCCCTCGTGGAGCGATGTCACCAAGATGCTCGAAGATCAGTCCGAAGGATTGGTCGAAGGCCTGGGGTCGGCGGGGTGGAAGAAGGGCTGCTCCCGCCACGTGGTGGAGTACGCCACCAAGTTCACTTCCAAGCGCGACCGCAAGAACGAGCAGAAGCCGACTTGGTATAGCTGATCCGATGCGGCTCAACGCTGCATCGGATCAACGTCATCCGTTGTCCGTTACCCGTTATCGGTTGACGGAGAACCGGGGCAACGGGCAACGGGCAACGGGCAACGGGCAACGGGCAACGGGCAACGGGCAACGGGCAACGGGCAACGGGCAACGGGCAACGGTTTATAGGCCTCTCTGTCTCTTCCACTCATCGAGCATCCGGTACGCCGCCGCTTCGCTGAACGGCCCCTCGTCGAGGCGGTGCTCGAGGAGCATGTCCAGCGCTGCGCCGACGAGCGGTCCGGGCTTCACCCCGAGATAGGCCATGACCTGATGGCCGTCGAGGGGGGGACGGATCGAGTCCAACTCCTCGCGCTGGCGCAGGTCGGCGATTCGTTCCTCCAACTCGTCGACCTGGCGGCTGATCTGACGGGACTTGCGATCGTTGGCGGTGGTGACATCACAACGAACCAGCGTGTTGAGCCGGTCGAGCAGCGCACCGGCGTCGCGCACGTAGCGACGCACCGCCCGATCCGTCCATCCCAGACGAAAGGTGTGCGCCCGCATGTGCAGGTAGACGAGGTCGGCGACCAGTTCGATGTCTTCGTTGCCGTAGCGCAGTTCCCGCATTCGGGTCCGGGTGAGCCGAGCCCCAACAACCTCATGATGGTGAAACGTCACGCCCTGGGGACCGATCTCGCGCGTGGCCGGCTTGCCGACATCGTGAAACAGAGCCCCGAGGCGCACTATGCGATCGGGCGGGCACTTCCCCACCACCGCGATCGTGTGCGCCAGCACATCCTTGTGTCGGTGTTCCGGATCCTGGGCTACGGCGAGCGCCGACAGTTCTGGGATGAATCGGTCCGCCAACCCGGTCTCGATCACCCCCCACAACGCGCTTTCGACCTGTTCGCCCACGACGAGCCTGTCGAACTCTTCGCGAATACGTTCCGCGCTCACGATCGACAGACGGTCGGCCAAGGTGCGAATCGCCGCCACTGCGGCTTTGTCCGGCGCGAACCCAAGGGTGGAAACGAACCGAAACAACCGGAGCATGCGCAGCGGGTCATCACCGAACGAGACATCAGGTGAGAGCGGCGTACGCAACACACTGCGCCCGAGGTCGACCAGGCCGCCGAACGGATCCACCATCTCCGGCTGGGGGAGAAGCCGGAGGGCGATCGAGTTGACGGTGAAATCACGGCGCGACAGGTCGACCTCGAGGTCACGCGTGAAGGACACCTCCGGCTTGCGGCTGTCTTCGCGATAGCGCTCGCTGCGAAATGTGGTGACTTCGACGGAGACGTCACCGAGGCGGCCACCGACGGTACCGAACTCCTTGCCTACGGTGACGACTCCATGAGCCCATCCCTTGAGTAGGTCGTGGATCTGGTCCGGCGACGCGTCGGTGGTGAAGTCGAACTCGGCCACCGAACGGTCTCGCGCCATGAGTGCGTCCCGCACGCTTCCCCCCACCAGGAACAGCTGATGTCCGGCGTCGGCAAATCGCCGCGCTACCCGCATGGGCACACCATCGGCGCGAAGTAGCACCTCAAGGCGTCTGGGGATCATGGGGGAATGGTAAGCCCGCGAGTTCAGCCTGATTGGTTGGGGCAAGCAATTGGCGAGTCTGCTGCCAACGCTCATGGCAGCCGGTAGCCGCAGAGTGCCGACGATCGCGCCCGGACGACCAGCAGATCAGGTCCCGAGCAAGCCCAACTGCTGCGCCCGCAGCTTTAGATCCGCGGGCTTGGTGGCGTGGCGGAAGCCTTCCTCGAAGGTGACCAGGCCGGCGGAGGCGAGGCGCAGGATCGACTGGTCGAAGGTCTCCATGCCATAAAACGCACTGTCGGCGATCACGTCTGGGATCTCGTGGGTCAGCGCGGGATCGGCGATCCGCTCCGCAATCCGGTCGGTGTTGATCAGTATTTCCACCGCGGGCACCCGCCCCCGGCCGTCCACGGTGGGAAGCAGGCGCTGGCTGACGATGGCGCGCAGGGTTCCGGCGAGGAGCAGCCGGATCTGCCTCTGCTGGTCGCTTCCGAAGAAGTCGAGGATCCGGTTGATGGTCTCGGCGGCATCGATGGTGTGCAGGGACGACAGCACGAGATGCCCCGTCTCCGCCGCCTTCAGCGCGGCGTCGATCGTCTCCGGGTCGCGCATCTCGCCGATCATGATCACGTCGGGATCCTGGCGAAGCACCCGGCGCATCGCCTCGGCAAAGCCTCCGGTATCGACGCCGACCTCGCGCTGGCTGACCATCGATGCCTTATCGCGATGCAATACCTCGATCGGATCCTCGACAGTGATGATGTTGCGCCGCAGGTTGGTGTTGATGTGATCGATGAACGCCGCGAGCGTCGTCGACTTGCCCGATCCGGTGGGGCCCGTGACCAGCACCAGGCCGCGCGGTTCGGCGGCAACGGTGGCTAGCACCGCGGGCAATTGCAGGGAGGCGAAATCTCCGGTGGCGGGCCGCAGCACCCGGAGAGCCAGGCTCACCATCCCGCGCTGGCGGAAGGCGTTGATGCGAAACCTGCCTCCGTCGGGGAGGCCGAAGGCAAAGTCGGCCTCATGGGACTGCTTGAACTCCACCTCGAGGCGATCCGGGAGAACGGCGTGGAGGTACTGCTCCACCTCGGCCTCGGTGAGAACGTCTCCCGCGAACGAGTGGAGTTCGCCGTCGACCCGCATGATGGGGGCGCTTCCGGCGCGCAGGTGCAAGTCCGAAGCCTTATTGGCGATGGCAGCGGCAAGCAGTTCTTCGATGGTGGCGGCGCGGCGTGACATAGGAGTTCTGCTGGTGTCATCGGAAGAGCCCACGGGGGGCTTGAGTCACCCGTCGCCCGTTGCCACCTGCTCACGCCTGGACCGTCTTCCACGTCGCCGCGGCGACCTGGGCCGCCAGATCGATCATCCGGTGGGCTCGCTGCGGCGAGCGCACCGAGTGGTCCGGGATGGCTCCGGACAGTCCGTCGAGGGTGGCCGCCACCGAGGCCTCGATCGCCTCGAGGTGATAGCCGCCTTCGAGCGCCACCACCACCGGGAGGCCAAACCGGGACAGATGGCCTGACATCCTCCCGAAGTCTTCGGCCTCGAGCATGACCTCGGCCAGGGGGTCGGAGCGATGGGCGTCATACCCGGCGCTGACGAGAATCCACTGCGGGTCGAACTCGGTAAGGACGGGGACGACGATCCGGGTGAAGGCGGCGTCGTAGGCGTCACCACGCGTGCCCGGGGGCACGGCAATGTTGACGGTGTGACCAATCCCGGCGCCTGTGCCGATGTCCTCCAGCCACCCGCTCCCCGGATAGAAGGGGAACTGGTGGAGCGACACATAGAGCACGTCGGATCGACTGTCGAAGGTGTCCTGGGTGCCGTCGCCGTGGTGCACATCCCAATCCACGATGGCGACACGCTGTCCCCGGCTGATCAGTTTCTCGGCTAGAACCGCCACGTTGTTGAAGATGCAGAACCCGAGGGCCCGGTCGCGGTGAGCGTGGTGGCCTGGAGGACGAACCGCCAAGAACGCCGTCCGGGCCTCCCCGGCTGCGATGGCGTCCGCGGCGGCGATGCCAGCACCGGCGGCGCGTAGTGACGCCTCCCACGATGCTGCGACCACCGCAGTGTCGGGGTCGAGCACCCCTCCCCCACTGGCGCAGATCTGGGCGATGCGCTCGATGTACTCCTCGTCGTGCACCAGCATCAGATCAGCCTCGTCGGCCAGCGGGGCGGAGCGGAGTTCGATCGGACCGCCCCAGCGTTGCGCCCCCCGCAGCGCCGCCTCGATCCGCGCCGGGCGCTCCGGATGGGCCTTGCCGGCATCGTGGAGCAGACAGGCCTCGTGGCTGTAGACCAGGGTGGGGAGCATGGCTCGGGAAGGGTATCGGCCGGAGACCGGAGACCAGAGACCGGAGACCGAGACCGGAGGCCGGAGACCGGAGACCGGACACCGGCCATCGCTCATCCGTCCCGTCGGCGGGACCGCGGTCCACCACCGATACAGTCCCCGGCGTGACTGCCGTGCGCCTCGAAGGCAACTGGCCCGGGCCGGTGACGATTCGGCGGGGTTGGGCGCGTGCCGAATCCCGACCCTGGAACGACACCGTGCCGATGGCACATCTACGCCTGGTGCGCGGCAGTGGCAGTGGCTTCATCGTCGACTGCGTCGCGGCGCTCACTGGTGCCGGTGCCACCGCGGTGTTGTCGCCGCCCCTCCCCCGCTCGGCGCAGAAGACCTGGCGCCAGGCCGACTTTCTCCCTCACTCCAGCTTGGCCCTGATGCGCCGCAATCTGGGCCCGGTCCCACCACCGACACACCTCGTCATCGCCGGAACCGAAGAAGACGTGACCGAGGCGCTGCGTATCGATGCCGCCGCCTTCGATCGATTCTGGCGTTTCGATGAGAGCGCACTCGCCGAGGCTATCGCCGCAACCCCGCAGTCGGTGCTGCAGGTGGTCAAGGCTCCCAATGGCGGACTGGCCGGTTACGCGGTGACCGGAGCCGGCTCGACTTTGGCCTACCTGCAGCGGGTGGCGGTCGATCCGCGGTTTCAAGGCAACGGGATCGGACGCTCCCTGATCCGCGCTTCGGCGCGGTGGGCCAAGAAGTCGGGAGCGACCTCGATCATGCTCAACACCCAGGTGGAGAACGAGGCCGCCATACGCCTCTACGAGTCGGAGGGTTACGACACCCTGGACGAACCGCTCGAGGTGTTGATCAGCGGGTGACGATGACGGTGGCCTCCTCCGCGGCTCCGGGATGCGAGAATCGTCGCCATCAGGTCCCGGGAGGATCGCATTGATCCGCATCGTCACCGACTCATCATGCGATCTCCCGGACGATCTGGTCGCGCGGCACCGGATCGCCGTGGTCCCGCTCACCATCAGGTTCGGTGACGAGGACCTCGTCGACGGTGAGCAGCTCACCTCGGACGAGTTCTGGCGACGCCTCACCCAAGAGACGACCCAACCCCAAACCGCGGCTCCATCCGCGGAGCGCTTTCAGGAGACCTTTCGCAAGCTCTCCGACGAGGGAGCCGACGGATTGGTGGTGATCTGCCTGTCGTCGCGGATCTCCGCCACCCACGAGTCGGCCGTGGGGGCCGCCGAGGAGTTTCGGGGTGGCATCCCGATCCGGGTCGTGGACAGCGCGCTGGCCTCCACCGCCCTGGGACTGGTGGCGATCGAGGCAGCCGAGCTCGCTGCCACCGGGGTCGGCATCGACCCGGTGGAAGAGATCGCCGTCGCTGCGGCCGCCGCCACCCACTTGTTCGCCACGCTCGACACCATCGAGTTCCTGCACCGCGGCGGCCGTCTCGGGCGGGCGCAGGCTCTCCTGGGCAATCTCCTCGACCTCAAGCCTCTGATCTCCTTCGACGAGGGCGCACTGGAGGCGGCGGGCAAGGTACGCACGCGTCGTAAGGCGCTGGCCGCGGTGACGGACCACCTTGCCGAACTCGGGGACAGGGTCCGGCGCTTTGCGATCGTCCATTCCGACCCGGCCGATCTCGACGAGTTCCTGACGGCCATCCGGGCCGTGCGGGACGAGGAACCCCTGGTGACCCGGGTCGGCCCCGTGGTCGGCACCAACGCCGGACCGGGGATGGCTGGCGTGGTCTACCGACTCGGCTGACCGTTACCGTTGCCCTGTGACCGACCGCGCCGCGACCGATGCCGCCCTCATCCAGCAATACCTGCGGGGTGATATCGCTGCCTTCGACACCTTGATGCGGGCACATGAGGACCGAGTCTTTGCGGTGTGCCTGCGCCTCCTCCGGAATCGCGAGGCCGCGCTCGACGCCACCCAGGAGACTTTTGTGACAGTGTTTCGCAAGGCGGACCGGTTCTCCGGGAGGAGCGCCTTCAGCACATGGCTGTACCGGGTGGCGGTAAACACCTGTTACGACCAGTCGCGGCGTAGCCGGCGACACGCCGCCGAGCCGCTTCCCGAGGGCAACGACCCTGCGGATCACACAGCCGGCGACGCTTTCGTGTCGGTGGAGTTGCGACCCGACCTCGAAGCCGCCCTGGCAGCCCTTCCGGACGAGTTCCGCGCCGCGGTGATCCTGGCCGATCTCGAGGGTCTGGCCCTGCAGACGGTGGCTGAGGCACTCGAAATCCCGGTGGGCACGGTCAAGTCACGGGTGTTCCGCGGCCGCAAACTGCTGGCGGCGGCCCTCGGGAACCTGCAGGACCCTTCCGACACTCCAAGTGGCGAGCACCATGCGTGAATACGACCCCGAACTGATCTTCGACCTCGTCGCCGGAGACCTGCCTCCGGCCGAGGCCGCCGCGCTCGAGGCTCGGATCGCCGCCGACCCCAAGGCCGCCGCCGAGTTGCTCGCACAGCGAGCAACGCTCTCCGCGCTGCGTCAGGCGACTCCGGCGCGACTGACCGCGGCCGAGCGCACGACCCTGCACGCTGCCGTCGCCAGCCGCCTGGGGCTCGAGCCGGGACAGGCGCCGGTCGCCCGGACCAGGCGCGCCGTCCCCTGGGGCGCGATCGCCGTGGCGGCCTCCGCCATAGTCGCCATCGTGGCCGTGGCTCCGATGATGAGTCTGCTCGACCGAGGATCGGACGACGCCCTCACTGCGGCCGACGGCGCTGCCACCACTACTCAGGCAGGAGCGGCCGAGTTCGACGCCAGCACCGGTGGCGAGGCTCCCGCGATGGCTGACACCGCCACCGTGGAGACGACGGCCACCGGAACGGGCGGCCCAACCACGCTCGCCACCGCGCTGGCCGAGCGCGCCGGCGAACCGCCAGCAGTGGCCCAGGACCTCATGCTCCTCGCCGCCGACCCCGAGGCGGTACAGGTACTGGAGCAGCCGATCGACGAGGCGACCTTGTGCGTGGCCGAGGCGGAAACGTACTTCGGGTCCTTCGGTCTCACCTACTTCGAGTATCCGATGGAGACCGAGGAGGCCGGCAAGTCGATCACCTTCCTGGTGTTCCACCTCGCCGCCCCCGACGGCACCACCGGGGCCTTGGTCGCCTTCGATCCGGCCGATTGCACGGTGCCGATACCCGTGCCGTAGGAACGGAGCCGACAGCCGGCCTTCCCAGGTAACGGGTAACCGGCGACGGGTAACCTCTTTTCGTGCCCGAGGAAGCCGCCCCCCGCCCCGAACGCGATGACCTTCCGGTGCGCGTGGCCGACTTGCTCGAGCTGATCGCCACCCGGATCCGGGCCATGACCGTCGATCGCATCGCCCGGGTGATCACCTTCGTCACCCTGGGTCTGGTGGCGCTCACTCTGGTCGGTCTGGCGTTCATCTTCTTCCTGGTGGGCCTATTCCGGATCGCCGACGGTCTGATCAGCAAGGTGTGCGATTGCGGCTATTCGATGGAGCTCGCCTACGCCGGGGTTGGGGGACTATTCCTGTTGCTCGGAGCGTTGTTGTGGCGCAATCGAGTCCGCCGCGAGGGTGCGTGAAAGAACAAGTCGTAGTCATCGGATCTGGACCCGCAGGCCTCACCGCCGCGGTGTACGCCGCCCGGGCCGGGCTGGAGCCCCTGGTGATCGAGGGGATCGCCGCTGGTGGTCAACTGATGCTGACCACCGAGGTGGAGAACTATCCGGGCTACCCCGACGGCATCATGGGACCGGAGATGATGGGGCTGTTCCGCAAGCAGGCGGAGCGCTTCGGCACCCGCTTTGTGACCAACGACGTGACCCGGGTCGACTTGTCGGCGCGCCCGTTCCGTATCTGGGTGGACGAGTCGGAATACCAAGCGGACGCCGTGATCATCTCCACCGGGGCCTCGGCGCAGTGGCTGGGGGTTCCCGGCGAGGAGAAGCTACGCGGTCACGGGGTCAGCGCCTGCGCCACATGTGACGGCTTCTTCTTCAAGGACCGCGAGATCGTGGTCGTCGGGGGTGGAGACTCGGCCATGGAGGAAGCGCTCTTCCTCACCCGTTTCGCCACCCGGGTCACCGTGATCCATCGCCGCGGCGAATTCCGCGCCTCGAACATCATGGCCGAACGTGTGATGAACCACCCCAAGATCGCGATCCGGTGGAACACCGTCGTCGAGGAAATTCTCGGCGATGACTCGGTGACGGGGGTCCGGGTACGCGATGCCGTCACCGGCGCCGTCTCCGACCATCCGGCCGAAGGGGTGTTCGTCGCCATCGGCCACACCCCCAATACGGGCCTGTTCGCCGGTCAGCTCGAACTGGACCCCCGCGGCTACCTGCTCACATTCAAAGGTACCGCGACTTCGGTCGCCGGGGTGTTCGGAGCCGGAGATGTCGTCGACTCGATCTACCGTCAGGCCATCACTGCAGCCGGAATGGGTTGCGAGGCCGCGATGGACGCCGAACGCTGGTTGGAGGACGAGGAGGCGGGTTTGGAGACCACGGAATGACCGCCGCGCCCTCGGCGTTCTAGCGCCGACGAACTCGAATGGAGGATGGCCCCCTCAGGCGGCCACACGAAAGATGTCAGACAACACCATTACCGCCACCGACCAGAACTTTGCCGAACTGATCGCCGGGGAAACCCCGGTGCTGGTCGACTTCTGGGCGGAGTGGTGCGGTCCGTGCCGGATGATCGCCCCCATCGTGGAGGAGATCGCGGCCGAGTACACCGGGACCCTGCGGGTGGCGAAGCTCAACGTCGACGAGAACCCGCAGACGGCAGGCGCCTACGACGTCATGGGCATTCCGACCCTGATCGTGTATCAGAAGGGCGAGGTGCGCAAGCGGCTGGTGGGTGCCATGCCCAAACACAAAATGCTCGCCGAGCTCAGTTCCTTCATCGGCTGAGTAGGCCCCCGCGGACGCACATCCTCCACGACCTGCGACCATTCCCCCCAATGGCGCTTTACCGGACCGGCGATGCCGGCGAGCCGGTCCGGGACATTCAGGACCGGCTCCACGAACTCGGCTTTTCCACCGCACCTGACCCCACGGCGGTGTTCGGCGAGGGCACCGCGTCGGCGGTAACTTCATTCCAGCGCTCGCGCCGCCTCCCCGCCGACGGATTGGTGGGCCGGGAGACTTGGCGCACCATGGTCGACGCCGGGTTTCGCCTCGGGGACCGGCTCCTCTACAACCGCATGCCGATGTTGCACGGCGATGACGTCGCTGACATGCAGCGGCGACTCAACGCGCTCGGATTCGACGCCGGGCGAGTGGACGGGATCTTCGGGCCCGTCACTCTCGCCGCCGTCCTCGACTTCCAGCAGAACCGCCATATGGCTGAGGACGGGATCGTCGGGCCTGACGTGATCGAGGAACTCAATTCGATGTCCCGCGAAACGGAGAAAATGGGACGCCATCACGTCCGGGAGCGAGTCTGGCTGGCGGGCCTCCCCCCGAGCCTGGTGGGGCTGCGCGTCTTCCTCGATCCGTCCTGCCGCGACGAGCCCGAGGCTGCAGAGTCGTGGACCGCCGCCGGCGGGGCGGCGCTCACCGTGCGCGAGTCTGGCGGGCAGGCGTTTTTGGCGCGCTCCTCCGACACTCGTCCGGCGGAGCGCCTGCGCTCCCAGCAAGCCAATGAACTCGCCCCCGATCTCATCATCGGGTTCTGCCACCCGGGAACGGACATCGCCGGGGTGTTCTATTTCGCCTCCGCACAAAGCCACAGTGAGGCTGGTGCTGCCATGGCAGCCGGGCTGGCGGGGCGGCTCGGGGTCAAGGCGGCCGGACGATCCACCCTCCTGTTGCGGGCCACCCGGGCGCCGGCGGTGATCGTGTCGCTCCCCCGCCTGGACTCGGCCCTGGGACGCAGCGTGGTGCGGGCGTTGGACGAATGGTTCGCGGAGAGGGACCGGTATGCGAGTCGATCGGCCGCCCGCTGATCGAGCGATCCGCTCCGCGCCGCTAAGGCGAAAACCCCATCGATCACTTGCCGAGAAGGCTGCGATAGATCCGCTCCAAATCATCCAATGAGCCGAACCGGATCGTCATCCGTCCGCCCCCACGGCGGGCGTACTCGATGCGGACCGGAGTCCCGAGCCGTTCTCCGAGTCGCTCCTCGAGGGCGATGATCTGGGCGGCGCGATCCTGCTTCGCCTTCGAGGGCTTCTTCTTCACCTCGGGTTCGCTGCCCTGGCGCGCCCGCACCGCCTCTTCCACCTGACGGACCGACCATCCTTCGGTGGCGGCCTTGTTGGCGATCCGCACCGCGTACGCGGTGTCCTCGGTACCCAGCAGAGCCCGGGCAGCGCCGGCGCTGATCTTGTTGGCCAAGAGCAGGGCCTGGATCGCCCCGGGCAAACCGAGCAGCCGCACGCTATTCGTCACCGCACTTCGACTCTTTCCAACCCGCGCCGCCACCTGTTCATGGCTTAGCCCAAAATCTTCCATGAGCGTCCGGTAGGCGCCGGCTTCCTCGAGGGGGTCGAGGTCCTCACGCTGCACATTCTCCACCACCGCCTCGACCAGGCGGCCCTGATCGTCACCGTCCCGAATCATGGCCGGGATCTCGACCAGACCGGCCATGCGGGCCGCCCGCAATCTGCGCTCTCCGGCCACTAGGACGTGGCGGCCGTTGCTGCCGGCGGGTCGAACCACGATTGGTTGTAAGACACCGACTTCCTTGATCGAGTCGGCGAGACCCTGCAGTGGTTCGGTGTCGAAACGGTCCCGGGGTTGGCGGGGATTCGGATCGACGGCATCGACCGGGATCATTGCGAAGCCCTCGGTGGGTCTCCCCGTCGCCAGTAGGGCGTCGAGACCCCGACCCAGACCCGACTTACGCGCGCCCATGTCTCCTCCTGAATTCGTCGGCGAGCGACCGGTAGGCCTTGGCCCCGATGCTCTTGGGATCGAACGACTCGATGGGTTCGCCAAAGGACGGTGCCTCGGCGAGTCGCACTACGCGTGGAATTACAGTATCGTAAGTAGTCTTACCGAAGTGGTCCCGAACCTGGGCTGTCACCTCGGCCGCCAGGGTCGTCCGGCGGTCGTACATGGTTATGACCGCGCCCTCTATCTTGAGTTGAGGGTTAAGGTTGGTCTGTATTGCCTGGATGCTGCGCAGTAGTTGCGTCAAGCCCTCGAGCGCGTAGTACTCGGCCTGAATCGGAATCAGCACCTCATTGGCTGCGGTGAGGGCGTTGACCGTGATCAACCCCAGGCTGGGAGGGCAGTCGATGAACACCGTGGTGAACTTCTCCTGCATCTTGTCCACCGCGGCGGCGAGCACCCGCTCCCGGGAGTATCGCGCCACGAGCTCGATCTCGGCCGCGGCCAGGTCGATCGAGGACGGGATCACGAACAGACCCTTGGTTCCGGTGGGGAGCACCACCTCGTCGAGGGGCCGATCACCCATGAACACGTCGTAGATCGAGTGCTGCACGGTGCGCCGATCTACTCCCAGGCCGCTGGTGGCATTCGCCTGGGGGTCGGTGTCGATCACCAGCACCCGCTCCCCCTTGGCAACCAGGGCAGCAGCAAGATTCACGGTCGTCGTGGACTTGCCGACACCACCCTTTTGGTTGGCGACGGCCACCACGACGCCGTGGGAGCGCGTCGTCTTATTCACCAGCGCGCATGATAAGGAGCCAGGCCGGACCGTCAAGGATTCCGGGTGGTACTTCGGTCACCTTCATCCCCAAACCGAGTGCCTCCCCCACTCCGACCAGGTCCCGGGTGCGATCGGGGGGCTCGGGCCGGCGACTGAGGCCGAGAACTGCGGCGCCGTCGGGGGTGAGGAGTCGGGCCGCCAATCCTACCGCCTCCGGTGCCCGCACCGACCCCCGGAAGGCGAGGCCCTGCCACTCATCGGCGACATCGAACACGTCGCCTTGGGCGACATGGACGTTGTCCAGACCGAGCACTTGGACTGCGCGCGTCAGGAGCCGGATCCTCCGCCCGCCCCGATCCAGCAATGTGACTGCAGTTCCCGGCCACAGAATGGCCAGCGGAACTCCGGGAAGGCCGACGCCGCTGCCGACGTCTAGAAGTTCTGCAGGGGGAGTGGGCCAGGCGGCGGCAAAGCTCAGCGCGTCGCCGATGTGCCGTCCCCAGATCCGAGGCGACTCCCGCGGGCCGAGGCCCCCGGCCGGAATCGCCTCGGCGATCAACCACGAGGCGAACTGCTCCAAGCGCACGGACCGTGCCGAATCGAGTGGATACCCCGCCCACGCCGCGGCGTTGGCGGCGAGATCGGGGGAGTCCATCTGCGGAGGTTACCGGAACCCGGAGACCGGAAACCGGAGACCGGAAACGGAAACCGGAGACCGGAAGGACGGGAAGGAAGGGAAGGACGGAAACCGGAGACCGGTAACCGCTACGTTTCACGTGAAACGTGGTCGGCTCCGACCCCAGCCCGTTTCACGTGAAACGCCGGTGTGGTTCATATGTGCCACAAACAGAGTGCCGACCCTTGCGGGCCGGCACTCTGGTCGGGAAGCGGGTAGCGGGTCGCGGGTCGCGGGGTGGCGTCCCTACTCCGCAGCAATCACCACCGAGCGACGGGGCTCCTCGCCTTCGCTGAAGGAGCGTACGCCGTCGATCTCGGCCACGGTGTCGTGAACCACCTTGCGGTCGGCGGCATTCATCGCCTCGAGCATCACCTCGCCACCCTCGGCCTTGATCCGCTCGGCGAGCCGGGTGGTATAGATCCGGAGCGCCTCCCGGCGCCGCTCGGTGTAGCCGGCGATGTCGAGTCGGATCTTGGCCCCGTCCATCGTCTTGCGCTGGACGATGGTGCGACACAGCTCGAGAACCGCCTGGACTATGGCCCCCTTCGGTCCCACGAGGGCCTCGGTCTGCTCTCCGACGACTGCGATGTTGATCACCCCGTCCTCGATCCGCTCCTGAACCTCGCCCTCCAGGCCGAACGCGGCCAGGAGGCCTTCGAGGAACCTCCGGATGTCGGCCGATTGGTCCGGGATCGGGGTCTCCTCGCGGTCATCGTCTTCTCGGGCCGGGCGTTCCCGTGCCGGTGGGCGTTCGCTGCCCCGTCCCGGGGCGGTCCGGGCTCGCGATGAGGGTCGGGGACCAGAATTACGCGGTTGTGATTCGCGACTGGGCTGCTTAGGGGTTTCCGGGCGAGGAGTCTCGGCGGTCTTGGACCCCCGAGTCCCGCCGCCGTTACGCCCGCCGCGCCGGTTACGGCCCCCGTCGCGGCCGGATCGCTCCTTGCGCTTTACCCGAACTAGGGCATCTTGGCCACCGAGACCAAGAAAGCCCCGTTGCGGCTCCTGTATGACCTCGACATCGGCCTCATCGGCCGAGGTGAGGCCGAGTTCCGCCAGGGCAGCCTCGACAGCCTTCTCCACGCTCGGCCCCTGGACCTCGACCCATTCGAACGACGCCATCGCTAGTTCCTCCTCCGCTTCTTCCCCCGCTTCTTGGAGCCCTGGGGCCGGCGGGTCGACGGTGCAGTCGAGGCCGCTGGGGTATCCCCCGAGCCGGTGAGTCGCGGTGCCTGTGACGAACTGCCCTTGGGCTTCTCCTTGGGGGCAGCATCCCGCCGCTTGCCGTCCAGACCGAGAATCAGCGCTTGCTGACCGATCCGGAAGAGCTGGCTGGCGGCGAAGTAGACCACCAGTCCGGCGGGAAGATTGAACGAGATGAAACCGAAGAAGAACGGGAAGATCTTCATCACCGCCTGCCCGGGGGCGGGGGGCTGGCCGGGCGGTTGCTTGGCCATGGTCTGCTTTTGCTGCCAGTAGGCGGTGAACACGACCACGGCGATGGTCAGCAAGTAAGGGATGGCCTTGATCACAGATCCATCGAATGATTCGCTGCTGCTCAGGGACTGACTGGGCGATACCGAGAGGTTCATCCAGAAGAAAGTGAGGCCCCGACCCGCCTCCAGAGCTGCCTCCAGGGCGCCGCCCTCGGTGGCGTAGTTGATGGGGTTGCGCAACACGTTGAACAGGGCGAACCACACCGGCATCTGGAGGATCAGAGGCAGGCATCCGGCGGCGGGATTGACTCCCCGCTCCTTGTACAAGGCCATCATTGCCTGCTGTTGAGCGGGCTTGTCGGTCTTGAATTCCTTTTGAATTCGCTTGATTTCGGGCTGAATCTCCTGCATCGCCTTCATCGAGCGGGTCTGCTTGAGGGTGAGCGGGAACAGCACCACCCCGATGGCGATGGTGAGCAGGATGATCGCCACCCCGAGGTTGGGGATCATCTCGTAGAAGAAACTCAGGGTGGCGCCGAGGAGGTCCTGGAGCCCGTTCCACAACGACGACATCAATTGACCTCCGTATCGAAGACCTGGCGGCGCGGTACTGGGTCGCTACCCCCGTCCCGCCATGGATGACACCGGCCCACCCGACGAATCCCCATCCAGGTGCCCCGAAGGGCTCCCCATTCGTCGATGGCCTCAAAGGCATATTGGGAGCAGGAAGGCAGGTAGCGACATCGGGTCCCCAGCAGCGGAGAGACAACGGCCCGATAGCCGAGGATCAGGCGCTGCAGCCACCAACCGGGTTGCCAAGGCCGGGCGCGACCGGCCAAGGCGCTGCCGGGGGCGGCGCCATCGGCCTGTCGCCGCTTGCTGTCGTGCACACTCACTCCTCTGCCAGCGCCGCCTGCACCCATGACAGGACGGTCTCGAACCGGGCTCCTGCCACTGACCCATCCCCGCTCACGACGTAGTCGTGACCGGCCCGTAGCGGGAACCTGAGAACTGCGGCTCGCAGCCTCCGCTTGACCCGGTTGCGGTGCACGGCGGATCCCGCCGTGCGACCCGCCACGAAGGCGACCCGCGGAACGCCCGGGTCGCCGGCGGCGGCAAAGACCGTGATCCCGCCGACGCGACGCCGGATCCCGATCCGGCGCACCTTCCCGATGTCGGAGCTCCTCCGGAGCGATTTGTAGGGCGCCGCCCTACGCCGAGAGTCGGCGGCGGCCCTTGTCACGACGTGACTTGAGGACGGCGCGTCCGGCCCGCGTCCTCATTCGGAGGCGGAAGCCGTGGCGCCGCTTGCGGCGTCGGACATTCGGTTGAAACGTGCGCTTCATGGAGGGCCCCGAGGAAGAGAGGGTGCGTCGGGGAGCGAGGTTACGAACCCTGCCTCCCGTTGTCAAAGGTGGCGCCAGGCTCACCGGCGACAAGACGCGAAGAAACCCACTGGATCGCGAAAGATGGCGCAACGCCGGGTTCGCCCACAGGAGATGTCCACAGTGGGGGCGAACGCGAAAACCAGACCCGGAAACCGTTGCCCGGCAACGTGTCGACCGCCGCGGCCTTCCGCGTCGGGAGTGGATAAGCCGCGATTTCACCGTCTTGTGGGGCTGCGGAACCGTTTCATATACTCGCCCGTCACCGGATGCCCCACCGGTCACTTCCTCGACAGGGTCCGGCGGCGCGCTGGAGCGGTCACCGAGGGGCGAGAACGGGAAAAGCATCATTCTCCACAGTTGTGGACACCACTGTGGAGAACCTCTTGGAAGCGGTCGAGGGAGTGAGGGAGGACGTGGAGGCACATCCCGCCGCCGGGGACTGGGAACAGTTCCGGCAAATCTTGCGTGGTCGCGTAACGCCCGTCACCTGGCGGGCCTGGTTGGAAAGCCTGGTACTGGAGAGCGGCGATGGCGCCGCGCTGCGCATCGTCGCCCCCAGCGAATTCCATCTTCGCTGGGTCAACGACAAGTACCGCGAGCTCATCGAGGAGGTGGCGCGGATCGCCTTCGGAGATGGTGCCGTGGTCGATCTGGCCGCCGCCGACGGGCAGGCGTTCGAGGGGCCGATCGTCGACGACGAACCCGAGCCGGAACCCACACCGGTAACCGCTACGGCCCACCCCGAGACCGGGCGCCTGGTGCCCAAGTACTCCTTCGAGAACTTCGTCGTCGGTCAGAGCAATCGCTTCGCCCACGCCGCCGCCATGGCGATCGCCGAACAGCCCGGGGGCAACTACAACCCGCTGTTCGTCTTCGGCGGTGCCGGCTTGGGCAAGACCCACCTGCTGCAGGCCATCGCCCAGCACGCTCATGACCTCAACCCCAGGCTCGAGATCATCTATCTCAGCTCGGAGGCGTTCTTCAACCACTTCATCGAGGGGATCCGCAAGAAGCGGATGGACGAGTTCAAGGCCCGGTATCGCGGGGTCGACCTGCTCCTATTGGACGATGTCCAGTTCCTGGAAGGCAAGGAACAGATACTGGAGGAGTTCTTCCATACGTTCAACTCGCTGTACGAAGCCGGCAAGCAGTTGGTGTTCTCCGCCGACCGGCCACCAAAGAGCCTCAGCAGCCTCGAGGATCGCATCCGGAGCCGATTCGAGTGGGGGCTGACCACCGACATCCAGCCGCCCGATGTGGAGACCCGGTTGGCGATCCTGCGCAAGAACGCCGCCTTCGCCCCCCAGGAGGTGCCGCAGCCCGTGCTGGGGTTCATCGCCAGCCGCGTCGTCGACAACATCCGCGAACTGGAAGGCGCCCTCACTCGGGTCACGGCATATGCCGCGCTCACCCACCAACCCATCGACCTGGAGATGGCCGAGGACGTGCTGCAAGATCTCGGCCCCGCCCACCAGACGGTGCCAATAAGTCCCGGGCGGATCCTTGCGGCCACAGCAGAGTCGTTCGGGGTCTCGATCGTGGAACTCGAGGGGCCGAGCCGCCGGCAGCCCCTGGCGCGGGCGCGCCAGGTCTCCATGTACTTGTGCCGAGAGCTGACCGACCTCTCCCTACCCAAGATCGGGGGACTCTTCGGAGGACGCGACCACACCACGGTGATCCACGGAGTGAGCACGGTCGGCAAGCTCATGAAGACCGACCCCACCCTGTTCGATCGTGTCACTGCCCTGTTGCAAAGTCTGCGGAGAACTTCGTGAACCATCAACAGCCGCGTCGCGGGGGTCGCCCCCCTGTGGATGACTGCCCTCGCTCGTCCCCAGGCTGGGGGCGGACGAAAGGCACCCCCACTAGGCGCGACGCGATCTTCTCCACAATCCACAGCGTCTACTACTGCAACTGTCTTCTAATTTCATTCCAAGAGTCGTAGGAGAGAAAGGCCCCCCCTGTGCGCATCCGAGCCGAACGAGACGATCTCGTCGACGTCCTCAGCCGGGCGGGGCGTGCCGTTGGGGCGCGCACCGCGCTCCCGATCCTGCAGGGCCTGTTGGTCGAGGTGACAGGCAAGACGATGCGGGTCACCGGTACCGACCTCGATGTCACGGTGCGTACCGAACTCGAGGTGGAGGTTCTCTCCGGGGGCACGACCGTCGTGCCGGCGCGGCTGGCTGCCGAAGCCGTTCGCAAACTCCCCCCCGGGGCCGTGACCTTCCAGGCCGAAGCGGGGGAGATCGAGATCAGCGGCGGGGGGCCGGTGTTTCGCTTCCGCGAATACGCGGCCAGCGACTTCCCCAAGCTGCCGGAACCCGTGCTCAAGGCCGCCGTGCCCGTCGACGGGGCCGCCTTCGTCGATGCGGTGGCCCAGGTGTCGGTGGCCGCATCCACCGACGACGCGCGGCCTGTGCTCACCGGGGTGTTCTTCGAGACGGAGTCGGGCCGGTTGCGTCTTGTCGCCACGGACTCCTACCGCCTCGCGGTGCGGGACGTCCCCGCGGTAGAAGCCGCGCTCGCGGGGTTGGTGCCAGTGCGGGCACTGAAGGAGATCGCTCGTACGGTGTCGGCGGGCAAACTCAAGGTGGCGGTGGGCGACCGCGAGGCCGCTTTTGCCTCGGATCGCGGGGTGCTCACAGCGCGGCTCATCGAGGGCAGCTTCCCCAACTACCGCCAGCTGATCCCGGCGACATATCCGAATCGCCTCACCATTCCCCGCCAGGCACTTCTTGATGCCATCGACCGCGCATCGCTCGTCGCCGAGGATCACATCCCGATCCGTATCACCTTGCAAAAGGGCGGCATCGAACTCAGCGTGACCCGCCAGGACGTGGGCGGGGAGACCGAACACGTCGCCTCCGAGTACAACGGCGAAGAAATGACGATCGCGTTCAACAGTAGGTACCTCAACGACGGGGTGTTGGCGATTCCGGAGGAGACCATCGTCCTCGACGTGCTCGACCCGCTCAAGCCGGGTGTGTTGCGCGGAGCCGAGGGCACTGACTTCCTCTATCTGCTGATGCCGGTGCGCCTGTAGGAGGGGCGGTGCGCCTCTCCTGGATCGAGCTCACAGACTTTCGGTGCCATCACGCGCTGCGGGTGGAACCGGACCCCGAGGTCAACGTCTTCATCGGCGACAACGGATCGGGCAAGACCTCGCTCCTGGAGGCCGTCGGGTATCTCGCCACCCTGACGTCCTTCCGTCGTTCACCAGATGCAGCCCTGATAAGACAAGGCGCCGCGGCGGCACTCGTGCGTGGGTCCTTCGCCGCCGCGGGCGTCGAGACGGTGATCGAAGTCGAGATCCCCGAGGAGGGCCGGAGGCGGGTCCTGCTCAACGGAAAGCGCGTCACGGGTCGGTCCGCGATCGCCGCAGTAGTCGCTCTGGTGGCGTTTCTTCCCGACGATCTCGACTTGGTCAAACAGGGTCCGGCCTTCCGGCGCGACTACCTCGATGACCTCGCTGCGCAGATGTGGCCGGGAGCGGCCTCCGAGCAGGCAGACTTCGCGCGAGTGCTGAAGCAGCGCAACGCTCTCCTGCGCCAGGAGGGACGGAGTGCCGATGCAACGACGTTGGACGCACTCGATGAGACCCTTTGCCGCGAGGGGGGCCGGGTGCTGGCGCGTCGCCTCGCCGCCGCGGCGCTGATCACATCCCCGCTGCAGAGCCTCTATGCCGAACTGGGCGACGCCCCCGCTGCGATCGGTTTCGACTACGAAGCCGCCGGGTTGGGACCGCCGCCCGCTGACGCCGGCGCCGATGCCCTGGCCGCACTCTTGGCCCCGGCGGTAGCTGCGGCGCGCCGCCGCGATCAGGAGCGAGGACTGACGACCGTGGGACCGCATCGTGACGACGTGTCCCTGATGCTCGACGGGCGCGATGCCCGCACGCGCGCCAGCCAGGGGGAACAACGGTCATTGGCACTCGGGATGCGCCTCGCCGCGTATCGGGCGATCGCGGCGCGTCGGGACACAGAACCGCTGCTTCTCCTCGACGACGTCTTCAGCGAGCTCGACCCGGGACGCAGCCAACGACTGGTGGAGCGGCTGCCCGGTGGTCAAGTCTTTGTGACCTCGGCACGAAGTGAAGAAGTCCCGCTGGTGGGGACCAGGTGGCGAGTGCTGCGGAAGGGGGTGGCACGGGAATGACCGACGACTTGAAACCGATCGGATCCGGATTGGAGCGGCTGTTGCGCGACATGGGAATGCCACGGCTGGTCGACATCGCCAGCCTCGCCGACGAGTGGGCCGAAGCGGCCGGGGAGCCATTCGCCGGCCTCTCCCGGCCCGCCTCCTATCGCGCCGGGGAACTGGTTCTGGTGGTGGCAGATGGGGCGGCCGCCAGCCTCCTCAAGTACCGGATTGGCGACCTGGTGGCACGCCTCGGAGAGCGGTACGGACCGGGTGCGGTGACCTCCGTCCGGCTCCGGGTCGGGGGGGCGAAAAAGGGCCTCTGACCAGGGGTTTTACCCTGCCCCAGAGGCCGGATTGTGTCCGCTTCGGGACTAAGATCACATGGATGTCGGCAGCAGTTGGTACGGGCTTCGACCCGGTGCCATCCGGTGTCGTACCGAACCCGTTTCACGGTGCGTCCGGATAGGCGCGGCCCGGTCGAAGGAGCAAGGTGGCAACCAAGAGCGCGTCCTCCTACGGCGCCAAAGACATCACGGTTCTCGAGGGTCTCGAGGCCGTCCGCAAGCGCCCGGCCATGTACATCGGCTCCACCGGGCCGCGCGGCCTGCATCACCTGGTGTGGGAGGTGGTCGACAACGCGGTCGACGAGGCCATGGCGGGTCACTGCACTCGCATCGACGTCACCATCCACACCGACAACACGGTCACCGTCAAGGACAACGGCCGCGGCATCCCCGTCGATCGGCACGAGAAGACCAAGCAGTCGGCTCTGACGACGGTGCTGACCACACTCCATGCCGGGGGCAAGTTCGAGTCCGGCGCCTATACCGTCTCGGGCGGCCTGCACGGCGTCGGCGTTTCGGTGGTCAACGCTCTGTCGTCGGAGTTGCACGTCAATGTGGTGCGCGACGGGTTCAGTTGGGATCAGTCGTTCAAACTCGGCGTCCCAACAGCCACGCTCAAGAAGGGCAAGCCTGCCAAGAAGAGCGGCACCACCGTCACCTTCCGACCCGACCCGGCGATCTTCAAAGAGACCACTGTCTATGACTACGACATCATCGCCTCCCGGCTGCGGGAGATGGCCTTCCTCAACAAGGGCCTGGAGATCCGCCTGGTGGACGAGCGGCCCGATGGTGTCGCGGAGACGTTCAAGTACAGCGGTGGCCTGGTCGACTTCGTCAAGCATCTCAATGCCAAGAGGGAGCCGCAGCACGCCCACGTGATCGCCTTCGACGAGGTCGGGGAGGACGCCGAACTCGACGTCGCCCTGCAGTGGACCACCGGGTATAACGAAAACGTCCTCTCGTTCGCGAACAACATCAACACCATCGAGGGTGGGACGCACGAGGAAGGTTTCCGCAAGGCTCTGACCAGGGCGGTCAACGACTTTGCCCGTGACCGCGGAATGCTCAAGGAGAAGGAGGAGAACCTGGTCGGCGAGGACGTGCGTGAGGGCTTGACTGCCGTCGTCGCGGTCAAGTTGCGCCAGCCGCAGTTCGAGGGCCAGACAAAGACCAAGTTGGGCAACACCGAGATTCGATCCACGGTGGAGGTCGTGCTCAACAAGCTGCTTCCGGAGTGGCTGTCGCGCAACCCCGGTGAGGCCCGCCAAATCGTGGACAAATGCATGCAGGCGTCCCGAGCCCGTCTTGCCGCCCGCGCTGCTCGCGACCTGACCCGGCGTAAGAGCCTTCTCGAGTCGTCCGGCCTGCCCGGGAAACTCGCTGACTGCTCGTCACGCGTGCCGGCGGACAGCGAGCTGTTCATCGTCGAGGGCGACTCCGCCGGGGGTTCCGCCAAGCAGGCGCGCAACAGCGAATTCCAGGCGATCCTCCCCATCCGGGGCAAGATCATCAATGTCGAAAAGGCGCGCCTTCCCAAGGTCCTGGAGAACAACGAGATCCAGGCCCTGATCACCGCGATCGGCACCGGCATCGGCGACGAGTTCGACGCGGAGAAGGCCCGCTACCACCGCGTCGTGATCCTCACGGATGCCGATGTCGACGGCTCGCATATCCGCACGCTGATCCTCACCTTTTTCTTCCGCCACATGCGTGACCTGATCGAGGCCGGGTACGTGTACATCGCCCAGCCGCCCTTGTATCAGGTGCGGGCCGGCAAGGAATCGGTGTATGCCTACTCCGATCACGAACTCGAAGAGGTCAAAGAGCGATTCAACGGCAAGAAGCCGACCATCCAGCGCTACAAGGGCTTGGGGGAGATGAACGCCGATCAACTCTGGGACACCACCATGGACCCCGGCGCCCGGGTGCTGCTGCAGGTAGGGCTGGAAGATGCCTCGCTGGCGGACGAGATCTTTTCGGTGTTGATGGGCGATGACGTCGAAGCTCGCCGTAACTTCATCCAGCGCAACGCCAAAGACGTCAGGTTCTTGGACTTCTAATGACTCGCGACCCGCGACCCGCGACCCGCTCCCCGCAAGATCGCGTTACAGCGCTCACTTGGCGTCGGGCTTGGGTCTGGCGGGAAGCGGGTAGCGGGCAGCGGGCAGCCTGCATTGACTGACGAACAAGACCCGCGGGGGCGGGTCGAGGTGATCGACATCGAGCAGGAGGTCAAGGCCTCCTTTCTCGAGTACGCCATGTCGGTCATCGTCTCCCGGGCGCTTCCCGACGTGCGCGATGGGCTGAAGCCGGTACATCGCCGCATCCTGTATTCGATGTACGACGCCGGGATTCGTCCCGGCACCCCATTCCGCAAGAGCGCCCGCGTCGTCGGTGATGTGATGGGTTGGTTCCATCCCCATGGCGGTGAGGCGATCTACGACGCCATGGTTCGTCTCGGCCAGGACTTCGCCAGCCGCTACCCGCTCGTGGAGCCGCAAGGCAATTTCGGCACCGTGGACGATCCGCCGGCGGCGATGCGATACACCGAAGCCCGGCTGGAGAAGCTGGCGATGCACTTGCTCGACGGGATCGACGAGAACACGGTCGACTTCGAGGACAACTACTCCGGAGAGCGCCAGGAGCCGACCGTGCTCCCGGCGCGGTTCCCCAACCTGCTGGTGAACGGCTCGACCGGCATCGCCGTCGGCATGGCCACCAACATTCCGCCGCACAATCTCCGTGAGGTGATCGACGCCACCCTGCACCTGATCGACAACCCCGACGCCACCGCCGCCGCGCTCACCAAGTTCATCAAGGCGCCGGACTTCCCCACCGGGGGCTACATCGTCGGCAACAAGGGAGTGCGCGACGCTCTCCTTACCGGGCGGGGGTCGGTAAAGATGCGCGCGGTCGCCGAGATCGAGGAGGTGCGCAAAGGCCGTACTGCGATCGTGGTGACCGAGATCCCGTATCAGGTGTCACGGGATCGCATCATGGAGAAGATCGCCGAGCTGGTTCGCGACAAGAAACTCACCGGCATCGCGGACCTGCGCGACGAGTCCGACCGCAACGGCACCCGGCTGGTCATAGAACTGAAGCGCGACGCGGTGCCCCAGGTGGTGCTCAACCAGCTCTTCAAGTTCACCCAGCTGCAGGAGAACTTCGGGGTGAACATGGTGGCCCTGGTCGACGGTGTGCCGCATACCCTCAACGTCGCTCAGATGATCGGGTACTACATCGATCACCAGATGGTGGTGGTGGAGCGCCGCACCCGCTTCCGCCTCGCCAAAGCGGAGGCCCGAGCCCACATCCTCGAAGGCCTCCTGATCGCCCTGGACAATATCGACGAGGTCGTCGAGATAATCCGGAACTCCGCCGACACCGAAGCCGCCCGGGGAACCCTCATGCAGCGCTTCGAGTTGACCGAGATTCAGGCGACCCACATCCTCGACATGCCGCTGCGCCGCCTCACCGAGCTCGAGACCTCCAAGCTGCGCGAGGAACACGACGAACTGCAGAAGCTGATCAAGTACCTCAATGGGCTCTTGAAGAGCCCTGCCAAGCGCCGTGCCCTGATCGGCGACGAGCTGCGCGAGATCAGAGAGAAGTTCGGAGATGATCGCCGCAGCCGCATCATCGCCGACGACGGCGACATGTCCCTCGAAGACCTGATCGCCGACGAGGAAGTGGTGGTCACCGTCACCGCGAACGGGTACTTGAAGGCGGTCAACGCCTCGTCGTACAAGCGCCAGGGCCGCGGGGGACGCGGGGTCAAGGCCGAGACCCTGCGCGAGGACGATGTGATTCATCACGTGGTGCACACCACGGCCCACGCCTATCTGCTCTTCTTCACCAATCGGGGCAAGGTGTATCGGATCAAGGCCCACGAGATCCCGCGCAAGGAGCGCACCGCCAAGGGCGTGCTGGCGCAGTCTGTACTGCCACTCGGTCCCGACGAGGTGATCGAGGCGCTGATCGACACGCGCGACTACGAGACCACCCGTTATCTGGTGATCGCCACTCGTCTGGGCCAGGTCAAGAAGACCGAGTTCAAGGAGTACGAGAGCCGCAACGCCGCCTTGGTGGCGATCCGTCTCCAGGACGATGACGAGGTGGTGTCGGTGCGCACCACGATGGGCAAAAACGACGTTCTCATGTTCACCTCGAAGGGATTCGGGATACGGTTCAAGGAGACCGAGCTGCGGGCGATGGGCCGCGACACCCAGGGGGTGAAGGGGATCAGGCTGCGCGAGGGCGACCGCGTGGTGTCGGTCACCTCGGACCGCGAGGGCGGCGAGGTGTTGCTGCTCACCACCGGTGGTTACGGCAAGCGCACCAAGGTCACCGAGTTCCGCCGCCAAACACGGGGAGGAATGGGGGTCATCGCCCTCAAACCGACCCGGGTGCGCGGCACGCTCGCCGCGGGCCGCGCCGTACCCCCGAACTCAGAAATCTTCGTCACCTCGACCGACGGGGTGGTGATTCGCATCGCCACCGACACCATCTCCCGCCAGAAGCGGGAGGCGGGTGGCGTCAAGGTCATGAACACCTCCGCCGGCGCCGAGATTTCGGCAGTGGCACTGGTGCCACCGGAAGCGGACGAAGAGTAGGCCCCGGGCTACCACCCGCTACCCGGTCGATCGCAGACACGTCCCGAAGCGATCTTGCGGGAAGCAGAGAGCGGGCCGCGACTTTTGGTTCCACGGCAAACTCCTGACACACCGTTACCCTGCTCGCTATGGCTGTCCAGCGTGTGCGACGGGTGATCCGCAAGTTCGACCCCTGGTCGGTGCTCAAGGTGTCACTGGTGTTCAACGCCGTGATGGCCCTCGTCTTCGTTCTCGGCACCGTGATCTTCTGGGCGATCTTCGTCAACGCCGGCATCCCGGAGAAGATCAACGAGCTGGCGCTGCTCATCGGGTTGGAGAACGGCATCAACCTCGAGGGCGCGGTTTACTTCAAGATCGTGGTCCTGCTGGCGGTGGTGGGGACGATCGCGATGACCGGCTTCATCACCCTCGCGTCGGTCGTCTACAACCTGATCAGCGATCTGGTGGGTGGTGTCGAGGTGATCGTGCTCGAGGAGACCACCGGTCCCATCGTGACTCGGCCGGTGATGTCGTTCGCGGCTGCCAAGGTAGAACCGAAGCGGAGCATCCTCCCCGGCGCAAAGAAGAAGCCCGCGGAGCCTGCGACAGAAGTCGAGCGGACGGCATCTTGACCGAGTTTCCAGCCGACAGCCGACAGCTACTCCTGATGCACCGCCACCCCCAAGCCCACACTTAGCGCGGCGCTGAGGAACGCGGCAGCGGTCGTGGCCGGGGAGTGACCGCCCGGAGTTGGTGTGCCTCCGGCGACTACCAATGTGCCGGCGGCGAGGGCGATCGCGTCGAGATGGTCGCGCTGATCCGCCACCCCCACCACCCGCGGTGCGGCCTTGCCCCCCGGCCGCGCCGCCACCGAAGCCGCCGACCACGAACCACCGATCGGCACCTCGATGCCACCGGGCACCGGTCGTCCCCAGCGAGCTCCGACGGGGTCGGGGAACCCAACCGCTACGCCGCGTCGTAGGGCTTTGCCTGGTGTCGTCCAGGCAACGGTGAGGTCGACAGGCCCTTCCACCCCGGCAGCTTCGTGGGCGGCAAGGCTGGTGGCGAGACCGCGCAGGTCGGCACCGGAGAGCAGGATGAGCCCCGAGGCGAGGAATCGGTCCGCCACCGCCGCGGGTACCGCGGCGACCGTCACACAGGAGAGGCCGTCCTCGACGGCGATGGCAGCAAGTGGGGTCGGATCGGGGTCGTCGGTGACGAGCATGTCGAACCCGGCGAGGTCGGAGATGCGCCGCACCCGACGGTCGGACCCCAGGGTTCCGGCACCGTAGATTCCTAGCGCGGTGAGTGATCGCTCGGCGAGGAGGATCAGGCCGGCGCGGGTACCTGCTGCACCGACGGAGTGGAGGGCGACCCGCATCAGAGCGGGGTCCAGGTGCCCCGCACCCGCGGAGCTGCTTCCGTCTTCCACCGCCGTGCCGCGGCGATCCCCGCCGCGGCAAGCAATGCGATCAGAGCCAGACGGAGGGAACGGGGCATTCCGAGAGGTTACCCCTTATCCGTTTTCCGATACCCCTCTCGGACAAAGGGCAGCGGACAACGACAACCAGTGCGGCTGCCGGTAAAGTCATGTCCGCGGCCGCACCAGGGCCGTGGCTCTGTGTCCAGCGAAGTCCGGTGAGAATCCGGCGCTGTCCCGCAACCGTGAAGCCCCCTGCGTGGGGACGAGTCGGGTCGCCTGACGCCGGGCCGGTTTGGAGGCCTTCGGAGGAAGGGTCGCCCGCCATCCGGCAACGACACCTCCTCCTCGACAACGAGGAGGTTTTTCATGAGGAGACCGATCACGGTCCTCACCCTGTTGGTGATGCTTGCTGCAGCATGCGGCGCTGACGTCACCGACACCACCAACCCACCGGGGTTCCCGCGCCAGATCGCGGGGATCACGCTGACCGAACCGCCGCAGCGGATCATCTCGGGCTCACCGACCCACACCGAGACCTTGTTCGCGGTCGGGGCGGGAGATCAGGTGGTGGCGGTGGATTCGTTCTCGGACTTTCCCGCTGCCGCCTCAGGCCTTCCCCACCTCGACGCCTTCAATCCCAGCGTCGAGGGGTTTGCTGCTCTCGATCCCGATCTGGTGATCGTGACCTTCGATCCCAACGACCTCGTCCGGGGGCTTGGTGCGCTGGGGATTCCGGTGTGGGTGCTCGATGCCCCGGTCGACCTTGCCGGGGTGTACCGGCAGATCGAAGAGATCGGTGATGTCACCGGCCACAGGGCCGGAGCCGGCGCGGTTGTAGCTGGAATGGAGGATGACATCGCGGCGATAGTGTCCGGGCTGCCGCAGCCGGTGCCGGCCCTCACCTACTACCACGAGCTCGACGACACCTACTACTCGATCGGATCGGACACCTTTCTCGGGTCGCTGTACGGCTTGGTCGGCCTGACCAGTATCGCCGACGCCGCCGGAGGCGGGTATCCGCAACTATCGGCGGAGTTCATCGTGGCCGCCGATCCGGACTTTGTGTTTCTCGGCGACGGAGCGTGTTGCGCGCAGACGCCGGAGACGGTTGCAGCACGCCCCGGCTGGGACGAGATGACGGCGGTGTCGGAAGGCAGAGTGGTGGTGGTCGATGAGGCCCTGTCGTCGCGGTGGGGACCGCGGATTGTCGAGTTCCTGCGGTCAGTGGTCGATGCGGTATATCAGGAGGCTTCCTGAGACAGCGCCGGATTCCGCGTCCGGCCCTCCTCATCGTGGTCGCGTTGGCGGTGGGGGCGGCGCTGGCGGGCGCCCTGATCGGTCCGGCGGCGTTGTCTCCCGGGGGAGTGGTGGCTGCGCTGCTCGACCGCCTTCCCTTTCTCAGCATCGACTCCGGGCTCACGGATCGCGAGACCGCGATCCTGTTCGACCTGCGCTTGCCCCGCGTCGTCCTCGGTCTGTTGGTGGGTGCCGTGCTGTCGGTGTCGGGCGGCGCCTACCAGGGGGTGTTCCGCAACCCGTTGGCTGATCCGTATCTGCTCGGGGTCGCCGCCGGGGCCGGCCTCGGGGCGACGGTGGCGATCGTGACCATTGGCTCCGGATCGATCCTGGTGGGTGTCGCGGCGTTTGCGGGAGCGCTGGGAGCGGTGGTGTTGGCTTACGGTCTTGGTGCTGCCGCCGGCGGCAGACGCACCGGCGCGACCCTGATCCTCGCCGGGGTGGCGGTGGCCGCCTTTCTCACCGCTGTGCAGACGTTCGTCCAGCAGCGCAACACCGATGCCATCCGCGAGGTGTACTCATGGATCTTGGGCCGACTCGGCACCGCAGGGTGGAACGAGGTGGCGCTGCTGGCCCCTTACGCGGGGATCGCGATCACCGTGGTGCTGCTGCACCGCCGCCTACTCGACGCAATGGCGGTCGGTGAGGAGGAGGCGCGCACGCTGGGGTTGCGGCCGGAGCGGGTGCGGATCATCGTCGTGCTTGCCGCCACTCTCGGCACCGCCGGAGCGGTAGCGGTCAGCGGGCTGATCGGTTTCGTGGGGATCATCGTCCCTCATACGGTGCGACTTCTGGTCGGTGGGTCGTATCGGGTCATCCTCCCTCTCAGCGTCCTCGGCGGTGGTGCCTTTCTCGTCCTCGCCGACCTGATCGCCCGTACCGTGCTCAGCCCGGCCGAGGTTCCGATCGGGGTCGTCACCGCCTTCGTCGGCGGACCCTTCTTTTTGCTGGTTCTGCGCAACTCCGCCCGGATGGGGGAGCGATGAGCGATCTGGTGGTCTCGGGTCTCAGCGTTTCGTTTGGGCGCCGTATCGCAGTCGATGGGGTCGACGCCGCCGTCGGCGCCGGGGAGTGGTTGGCAGTGATCGGACCCAACGGCTCGGGCAAGACCTCGTTGTTGCGGGGGGTGGCGGGAACGGTGCCCCATCGTGGGTCGGTGCGCGTGGACGGTGTTGAGCTGTCCGACATGACCGCACGCCGCGCCGCCACCGCGGTGGCCATGGTGCCGCAGCATCGTGTGCTGCCCGAAAACATGACGGTGCTCGACTATGCCTTGCTGGGACGAATCCCCCACACCGGATACTTCGGCGTCGAAGGGCCCAACGATCTGGCCGCGGTGCGCCGTGCCCTTGACCGGCTGGGAACCGCCGACCTGGAGAGTCGGCCATTGGGCACGCTGTCGGGCGGCGAGTTGCAGCGCGTCGTGTTGGCGCGGGCACTGTCGCAGGATGCAGGCGTGTTGCTCCTCGATGAGCCGACAACCTCCCTCGACATCGGGCACGCCCAGCAGGTGCTCGACCTGGTGGACCAGTTGCGACGGGAGCGGGGGATGGCCGTGGTCGCCGCGATTCACGATCTCACCCTGGCCGCGCAGTACGCCGATCGCTTGGTGCTTCTCGATCAAGGAGTCGTAGTGGCTCAGGGTCCGCCGCGTGATGTTCTCACCCCCTCCGCCGTGGCCCACTTCTCCGGAGCCCGGGTTCACTTGATGCAGGGACCGGGCGGCGAGACCGTGATCGTTCCCCGGCGCTGATTCAACCGGTGACTGTCAGCGATCCAGTCATCTGCGGGTGGATGGCGCAGAAGAACTCGTAGCTGCCGGCGGAGTCGAAGGTGAAGCCGAACGACGCCCCGCTGTCGATAGGCCCGGAGTCGAAGATCTGGTCGGAGGAGGTCCAGGTGTGGCTGTCGCCGTCGCGGTTCACCACGGTGACCGGATCTCCCGCCGCGGCGGTGACCGGATCACCAAAGTCGAATCCGGAGATGATGATCAGTACCCCGGCCGCAACAGCGGCCGTCGTCGTGACGGCATCGTCGCCATTGGCATAGGGGCTGATGTCGGGTGGATCCCCACTGAGGAATCCCGAGGCGAACCCGAACAACGCCGCCAGCCAGAGCGTTCCCGCGGCGATCAGCACGGTGAGCACCACCCTCGACACCACCCTTTGGCTCATCAGAACCCCGGAAACTCGACGGTGGTGAAGAACCAGAAAGACGACGTGAGCCACAGACCTACCAGCGCCGTGAAGACCACGCCTCCGGCCCAGGGGAGCGCCCATGAGTGGAGTCGGTGATTGCGCACGATCATCACCTTGGAGACGAACGCGCCGTAGAAGAAGCATCCCAAGAGAGAGTGCACCAGGACTCGGGCGCCGGCATCGGCCGTAAAGCCCAACGCCCACAAGCAGTGGTAGGAGACGGGGAGTGTCAGCAAGATCGCGGTGGTGCCGGAGATGCGGTGCACCGAACCGAGCCACTGCGGAGCCGGGTTCTTGCCCAGTTTGCCGTAGATGCGGAGTGCGGTGGCCAACTGGAAGAGCCCGAGCGCCATCGCCGCGGTGGCCAGCCATACCTTGGCGTTGATCGTGGCGGTGAAGAAAATGGTGACCAGCGACCGCCCCGTGGGGTCGTGGACGTTGCCGTACACCCCGAGTCCCACAGCCACCACCGCGCCGACGAGAACGGCAAGCAATAGGCCACGCCGATCCGGTCGCACCACCACCGCCGCCGTCATGGCCACCTCCTGTGCCACGACGCTACCGCTTCCCCGGCCGGCTTGTGTCGCGTCCACGGGTCCGGGCCGCCTGGCCTCCCCGGCTCTGATGTTGCGGGCGGTTGGTACGGGGCCGACTCCACTTGGCGCGTGCATTTCTACGCCCATCTCGCCTACTGGGAGCATTGGATCTGGACCGGCACCAGAGTCGAGGCCGGTGATGTCATGGGCCGACTCGGCTCGTCGGGCAACGCCGATTCGCCTCCGGTCCATTTCGGCTGGATGCCGGGTTCGCGCCGCGTCGACCTGGACAATCTGCAGAACCCTTATCCGCTGCTGAGCGAGATCTGTCCCGACAACGACGTCCCGGAGTGGTTCCTCGACTCCCCAGGTGGCTAAGTAAGGACGAGTTGTCTATCGCACACGACAGCTGACAGCTCACAGGGGATGGTTGTCGCTTCCCTCCAGGTCATATGCCTGGGGTGTGAGATGGTCGATCAGCACTGCGATCACCCGCAACGTAGCCAGGAGCATTGCGTCGTGGACGCTGTCGTCCTGAGGGGTGTGCCATGCCGGATTATCGGGCCGGTTCAGCATCGCCGCAGGAACCCCGGCCCGGGCGAAGGGGACATGATCCGAGACCTCGCCCCGGCTGTTGCGGACGACTCCGATACCGGCCTCACCGGCTACCAGCGCGAGCTCGTCCGCAAACGCCGAATCCGAGTCGCGGTGATCCACCACCTGTAGCTCCTCACCGATGCCCACCATGTCGACCGACACCATGAAGTCGGGAAGCGCTCCCGCAGCCTCCATCTCGGCAACGGCATGGCGTGACCCGAAATGGTGCCCGTAGTCACCGACGCGCTCTTCGGCGCCAAAGGCCACCAGCAACACCCGAAGCCCATCTGGTGGAGCCTCTTGGAGTCGACGCAGCAGCTCCAAGAGAAGGACCACACCGGAGCCGTTGTCGTCGGCCCCGGGAGTACCTGGCACGGAGTCGATGTGAGCCGCCAGTAGCAACGCTCGTTCCCCGGATCCGATCTCGACGAGTGCGTTGTGCGAAGTGGCGCCCGTGGGGAGGGGCACCTCCACGATCGTTGCCACGACCCCGGTGATCGTCTCTGCCGCGGCGGAAAAGTGACTCACCGCGGCAGTCTCGGCATCAGAGCCGGGCACCCGGGGCCCATTGGCGAGAAGCGCCTCCAGGTCGGCGCGCATTCTGGCAACGGTGGCGGCATCACTCCGGTCGAGGCTTGGGATCGTGGTGGTCGTGGTCGGCGGAAGGGTCGTGGTGGGCGCGATGGTCGTTGCGGTCGTTGCGGTCGTTGTGGCGACGGGGACTGTGATCGCAGCCGAGGTTGAGGTGTCCGCGCCGGTGGCGTCGGAACACGCCGCGAAAAGCAGGACACACAGGCCTCCGCGAAGGAAGCGGCGAAGCATCCCCACATCATGGTGGCCGGGGTCGCTCTAACCCCGGAGCGAGCGGCGGTGGTGGGAGCACCTACCCTGGCTGCATGACCCCACGCCTTCCCGATCGCCTCGGGGGAATGGTCCTCGTCCTCGTCGGCCTGGTGGTGGGACTGGTCGGCGCCTACATGGCTTATGACGCCCGAATCCACAACGCCATCGTCGCCAACACGGTGGAGAACCCCTGGCCCGGGTACCTAATGGCCACCGCAGGCGTAGTGCTGTTCGGAGTGGGTGTGGTGGCGGTGCGGAGATCGTTGTCCAGGTAGCGAGCGGCGAGGTCTCCCGGCGCGGGTCACTCCACGGGACCAAGCAGGTCCCAGCGGTTGCAGGCTATGTCGACGGACACGGCGACCCTTCCGTAGTCCTCGGTGCGCGGCTCCGTCACGAAGTCCACACCGGCGTGCGTCATCCTTTCGTATGTCGTCGCGACGAAATCGTCGACCCGGAGGAAGAAGCCGCCTATCGGGCGTGGCGGCGCTCGTACCATGCCAGCACGCGCATGGCCCGAAGTGTGTTCCAACGGCTGGGCCTTCCCTCACCTTCGTCCAAGTCGAAGTGGACCCGGCCCGGATGGGGATTCTCCAGCGGCCATCGTCCGTCGTCGCCCCGCTTCTTTTCGACCAGGTCGATCGCCTCGGCGCAACGCTCATCCGGTGCGACGCCCGCGTTCCGCAGATAGTCGAGTCCCCGTAAAACGTCGTAGTGCCAGCGCGTGGGAAACGAAAACTGTGTCCATGCGGGATCGACCACCTCAAAAGTGGATAGGCGACGGAACATGCGTCGCTCCAGCAGATACTCCTGACCTCGGAGGCGGGCGGCGGTCAGGCTCGAGGAGGCTCCGTTGGCCCGTTCGTATTCGAGCAGTCCTTCGAGAACGGCGATCGTGGTGTTGAACGAAGAGCGGGTCGAGCCCCTCTCCGCCTCGCAGTTCCATCCACCATCCCCGAGCTGCTCCTCGAGGAGCCGTTCGACGACACCGTCGACGGTCTGGCCAAAGTAAGCGCCGAGGGCCACGGTCTTTCCGTTGATGCACGGCTCGACCTCTCCATCGAAGTAGTTCTGACCGTCGTGATCCCACTTGATGTTCTCCCGAACCAGCCCCACCGCGCGATGCGCCTGTTCGCTCCCCGGGTCGACGCCCATCTCACGGAGGAGAAGCAAGGTGTGGGTGGTCGAGGTCCACTCGGGCTTGAGGGTGCCGATGGCGTTCCACAGCCACTGGAGAGCTCTCCGGTACCTCTCGACTCGCTCATCGCCGGGGTCCGGTTCACCGTTCTCCCACGCGGACAGGGTCGGGTTGTCGATGTCGATGAAACCGGCGAGGTCATCGATAGAGACACCGTGCAGTTGGCGCAGCAACTTGCGGGTCGCCATGTCGGGGAGACCAGCATCCGTTGGCTTGCTTCGGTGGGCCAGCACCTCCCGGCCCCAATAACCGTCGGCGTCCTGAAGGGCGAGCAACCGCGCCCCCCACCCATCGGTGGCCACCCGGGAGCGTTCGGCGGCGATCGCCGCTTCGGACTCGGAGGTGAGATCCCTCATCACCTGCCACCGGAGCGCGGGGTCGGAGTCAAGCAGCCACGACATGACAGTCATCGCTTCACTCCAGATCTCGGCGGCCGAAGCCCGACACGTTAGAGAGCTCGGCGGGGCTTGATCCGCGCGGCGAGCGCGTCCGAACCCGTCTCTCTATCCCCCGGTGTGCAGCCCCCTCCACCACCGCCCTCTACACCAACCCGGTCAGGTCCACCGGTCGCACCGCATCACCCGCACCGCTGATCGGGGAGATCGAGATCACGGTGTCGGCGGCGGCGCCGACGTCGGTCGCGCTGTCGTTGCCATCCGCAGCCGGAATCAAGCCGCCGTATTGGTGCACATACACGCCGGGGCTCTGTTCGGCGAAGAGCCGGTCGTAACCGGCTCGGGCCACGCGGGTGATTCGCCGCTCGGTGGCCTCGTCGGCGGTGTCCGGGATGCCGACGTTGAGCACGTCTCCGGGTCGCAACAATGGGAAGGCGTCGGCGGCGAGGCGCGCCGCTACCCGTCCGAGCCGGGACCACATCTCGGTGGCACCGGGACCCAGCGACCACTCCTTCCACCTCTTCCACTCGACCACCTCGGAACCGGCTGAAAAGGCGATGGCGGGGATCCCGGCGATTCCGGCCTCGAGGGCGGCGCCGGCGGTGCCGCTGGACTGCAGGTAGGCAGTGCCGTGGTTGTAACCGATGTTGACCCCGGTGACGACGAGGTCGGGGCGGTGCGGAACGAGGAGGTGGATTCCCAACTGGACACAGTCCGCCGGGTACCCGCTGCAGGCAAACACTTCGAGGCCGGCAACGATGCGTCGCTCGACGGTGACCCGATCGAAGCGGGTGATGGCCTTGGCGACCCAGGAACGCTCCCCGTCGGGCACTACCACGGTCACCTCGCCGAACTCCGCCAGGGCCTGGGCGAAGGGGATCAGCGCCGGAGCGTCGATACCGTCGTCATTGCTGAGCAGGATATGCATGTCCGGGCACGCTACCCGGGAACCGGAGGGTTCCCGGATATCGTCCCAGCGGGGACACTCAATGGAGGTTCCGTCTCATGCGCCGCTCGGTCCCGCTCTTCGCCGCTCTCGCCATGATTCTGACCGCATGTGCGGGCCAGTCCGGCTCCACCGGTACCACCGGCGGCTTCTCCGGCTTCTCCGCAGGGTTCAACCCGCGCAGTCTCACCTTTTCGGCACGACTGGTGCCATTCGACGCCTGTGATGCCGTGTTGGCCCACTTCAAGGCCGAAGCCACGGAACGGGTCGGGCCCTATGGTTTGAACGGAGGCCCGTTTTGGTACGGCCCGGTGTTCAGCGAAGGCGATGTCGCCGGCGGCGCCCGTGACGACGCCGGCACTGTGACGACCTTGGCATCCGGCCTCCCCAGCACCGGGGGCAACGGGAGCGGCGAGCACTCCGGCACCAACGTCCAAGTGGCCGGTGTCGATGAGCCCGACATCGTCAAGACCAACGGCGAGTGGATCGTGGCGATCATCGACGGCGTGATGCGCTACTTCGACGTCACCGGACCAGAGGCCGTCCTGCGCGACGAGGTTCGCCTCGAGTCGGGCTGGGGACATCGGTTCTTCATCAGCGACGGCCGCGCCTTCGTCTTCAGCCAGGGCGACCTGTGGGGAATCCCGATGTTCGCCTCCGATGCGGCTCGGATCGCCCCGGGTGGCTGGAGTTCACCGGTCTCGATCGTGCAAGAGATCGACCTGAGCGACCCCGACTCCCTCCGGGTGGTGCGCACGGTTCGTCTCGACGGCACCTACTTGAGCGCCCGGGCGATCGGTGACACCGTGCGGATGGTCGTCACCTCGTACCCGCACCAGCTTCCGTTCGTGTATCCCTCCACCCCTGGCGCCGAGGACTTCGCCCTAGAGGCCAACCGCGGCATCATCGCCGACTCGACCATCGCGACCTGGCTCCCCGGGTACACGGTGTACGACGCAGCCGGTAACGAGACCGACTCTGGTCTCCTGGTGGACTGCTCCCGGATGCATCGCCCCGAGGAGTTCGCCGGGTTCGACACCCTCTCGGTGACAACCCTCGATCTCGGCGCCGCGCTGGAGGTGGGCGGTGGCACCGGTGTGATCGCCGAGGGGCAGACCGTCTACGCCTCCACCGACAGCCTGTATGTGTCGACCAACGTGTTCATCCCGGAGAATGCCTGGCAGCTCTTCCCCGACGACATGGACGAGTTGGAGCAGACCTACGAGACCGCCATTCACAAGTTCGACATCTCTGGAGATGGACCCGCCTCGTACCGGGCGAGTGGATCGGTGGAGGGCCACCTTCTCAACCAATTCGCATTGGATGAGTTTGAAGGCTTCCTGCGAGTGGCCACCACCACAGGCACGCCTTGGGGCGGCGAAGACTCGGCGTCCCAGGTGGTCGTTCTCGCCGAAAGCGATGGCGAACTGAACGAGGTCGGCTCCGTGGGCGACATGGGAGAGGGCGAGCGCATCTACTCGGTGCGGTTCATCGGGCCCACCGGATATGTGGTGACCTTCCGCCAGGTCGATCCGCTCTATGTGCTCGACCTGCGCGACCCGGAGGATCCGCAGGTGTCTGGCGAGCTGAAGATCCCTGGTTACTCCGCCTACCTGCATCCGATCGGCGAGGGCTTGTTGCTCGGCGTGGGCCAGGACGCCGACAGCGACGGCCGGGTGCTCGGAGCCAAGGCGACGCTGTTCGATGTCTCCGATCCTGCCGATCCTCGGGAATTGGGATCGTGGACAGTGCGCGATGGCTACACCGACGTGGAGTGGGATCACCTCGCGTTCCTCCACTGGGCACCAGATGACATCGCGGTGCTGCCGCTTGCGTTGTGGCAGGACCAGTTCTTCGGAGCGGTGGTCCTCAAGACCGACGACGGGCTGCGTGAGTTTGGCCGGATCAACCATCACCGCGACCCGGACACGATCCCCACCAGCGACTGTCGGGTAATCGATACCTCGGGCGAGAGCAAGGCCGCTGGAATCGTCGTGCAGGTGTGCGAACCCGAGGACATAGGTGGCTACGCCGGGACCTACTGCGAGCGCATCCCCGCCGCCGAGGCGCAGGCGTGGGTCGAGGACTCCTACGGGATCGAACTCGGCGACATCGCCGTCGACGAACGTGTCGAGGTGTGCTGGCCCGACGGTGCCAACCAGGATCCGCAGATCGTGCGTTCCATCGTGATCGGTGACACCTTGTGGACCCTGTCATGGCGGGCGTTGCAGGCAAACACCATCGATGATCTCGCGGTCGAGTCGACGCTCTGGTTTGGGTAGAAGCTGAGAATCCCCGTTACGGCTCCGGGGGAGTCGTATCGGTCTCGGTGCGGAACCAGTCGCCGACCTTGCCCGCTCCGCGGCGGGCCCCTGTTACGGCCGATCCGGCCCAGCTCTTGCCACGGTCAGCGGCGCGCCGGGCCCGGGGAAATTCGCGTCCCAGGATCGAAAGGCCGGCAATGACCACCAGGGTTCCCGGTCCGGGAAGCGGAATCAGGATCAGCCCTACCGCCACCGTGGCGCCGCCGGCAACCGCCACCGAGACCCGGCGGGCGTGGCGCCGCATCGAGGGGGTCCGGGCGGGTTCCACGGGTTCAGGGGGAGGAGTGGTCATCGTGAGTTTCGACTCCTGACGCTGCTCCGCGGTTCCGGCAGCGACCGGTGTCCGGAGTCTGGCAGCGGGCTACGAATAGTCACCCTAGGGCTGGGTACCTCCGACTGGCTTGCGCGCTACGAGCACCAGGCTGTCCAGGCGCCAGCGGTTCCCTGCGGCGAAGGGATTGCTCACCATCTGCACCTCTTGCAGACCGGCATCGGCGAGCAGGCGACGCAGGTCCTTGCGGGTGAAGTGCCAGATGTGCTTGTGCGGCTTCAATGTCCACCACCGAGTGCGTAGCAGGCGAGCCGGCAGCGAATCGAACCGGGGGCAGGACAGGGCGATGACTCCTCCGGGCCGAACCAGCGCAACGGCGGCGTCGAGGAAGGCACGGGGATCGGGGACGTGCTCGATCGTATCCCAGAACGCGACGACGTCGTGGTCGGCCGGCGGAAGGTCCACCACTTCGCCGACATGGATCTTGGTGCCGACACGCTCCGACGCCACCGCCGCCGCCACCGCCGAGAACTCCAGGCCATCGACCTGGTATCCGCGCTCCTGTGCCGCCTCCAGGAACATTCCATACGCGCATCCCACCTCGAACAGGCTGTGTCTCGGCCCGCCATCGAGAGTTGCGTCGATCAGGTCCAAGCGACCTTCGGCCCAGGTGCGCTGCAGGCCCTTGGCTCCGGCGGTCTTGTAAACCCCGGAGTCGAAGTACGCCCGCGCCCCATAGAGGGCAAGTCGCCCGTCGTGGTTGAGGCGCGGACTCATGAATGCCTGGCCGCATTGCGGGCAGTCGACTAGGGCGAACTGATCCAGCTGCCAGCGCCTTCGGCCGGGGACGCGGCAGCGGAAGCACACCGCGTCCTCAAAATGCTCGGCGGGATAGGCACCCCAGCGTCCGGGTCGCATTCCTCTGGCTTTCGATCGGCTCCACCCGATCGCCGCGATGGCTCCTGCGACCGTGGGCACAGCGTAGGTGATGAATCGGAAGACCAGGACACCCGCCGCCACCGCCGCAGACCGGGGAGCGTCCAGACCCGCGGTGAGGAGTCCGGTGAGTCCCACCTCGGTCACTCCGAGAGAACCCGGAGTAAGTGGTATCGCCGAGATCAGCCGGATCAGCGAAAACGCCGCGAGCACGGTCACCGAGGGCACGTCGGCTGTGGTGACTCCGCTGGCCCGCAGCGACATCTCCAGGCAGGCGTAGATGGAGAGGTGGTACGCCAGGGTGGCGAGCATCAACCGCACCCAGCGGGTGCCGACCGCCTCGCCGATCACACCGATGAATCGCTCCGATGGTGAGGCGGCCGAGTCCGCAGGCTTGCGCAACAGCCGGCGCACCCAGGCGATGAAGCGGTCGATGGGGGCAAGCACGCGGGGCCGGAGCCGGGAGGATCGCAGCACGACCACTATCGCTCCCGCGGCGACGACCAGCGAGGCGACGCCGAGCAGCGCGCCGTCGACCAACCCGGGCATGGCGACGCCGCTCAGGCTCGCCGCAATCAGCGCCACCGCCGGAAGCAGCATGCGGGCGAGGTTGTTCCAGATCCCGGTCAGCGCCACCGAGGCCCCGATCTCGGCTGGCGAGTGGCCCCACCGGCCCAGCATCACGTAGGTGATCCCCACCCCGATCGCCCCGCCGCCGGGGATGGTGTTGGCCGCCGTCGTCGCCACCATCCGGGAATAGAGTGCGCGGCCGAATCCGAGCCGTGGGATCACCACCATGGTGGGCAGCGGTCCGAGCGCCTGGCTGACCACGCCCACTGCGGTCAGGCCGACGATGGCGGCCACGGAGATCCCGCCGACGACGCGCCACACCTGGTCGTAATCGGCGAGGGTCGGCATCAGGCCGACAAAGGCGAGAGCGATGAGTGCTGCGGTGAGCAGTCCCAGAAGAAGGCGGCCTCGCGGCGATCTACGGCTGGCGGATACGGGAGGGCTCGACACGGGCGGTGAGTGTATGGACCGCGAGGGGCGAAGGGGGAGTGTCGTCTGTCCTCGCGCCTCGCGCCTCGCCCCTCGCCCCTCTGAGCTCACCACTCGGTGAGCAACCACACCTCGGGTACCCAGGGTTCGGACTCGCCGGTGCTGATACCGCTGAAGAGCGTCACCGCCTCGGTGAGGCTGGCCATCGCCCCGGGGTCATCGCCGTGGCGATGCAACGCGTCCGCCAGCCCATTGTGCAGTGCGGCCATGAGGTGACGGTCGCCCGCCTCGGTCGCCAGTCGCAGCGCCTCGCGGGAGAGCGCCACTGCCTCCGCCGTGTCGGGGACCGCGGCGGAGAGGTTGTTGAGCACTGCAATGCGCTCGGTCCCCGCGCTGGCGTGGGTGAGTGCGGAGCGGAGGTGCCGCACCCGTTCGTCGCCGGTAGTGGCCAGGCCGGCCACGTTCTCGGCTCGGGCCAGGGCGCGTTCGCTTCCCGAGACTGCTGCCAGTCCAAGCGCGGTATCGACCCGCACCGCCACCTCGTCGGGCGCGCCCCGCCGGACCTCGACGAAGGCGCGATCGGCGGCGATGATCGCCAGCAGCGCCGGGTCGGGGGACTGTCCAAATGCGCGGTCGTAGTGGGCCGCGGCGAGATCCCAACGGCGCAGGCGGCGGTGCACCTCACCGAGCTGATGCTCGATGACCGGATCCGGACCGCCCTCGGCGAGTGCCGCCTCGAAACCGGTGATGGCGCGGTGATAGCGGCCTTCGAGAAGTGCACCGTGGGCGGCGGCACGGTGCAGCACGGCGCGCTCGGGATGTCCGGCGGCCAGTGCCGCCTCGTAGTGGTCGATCGCCTCGCTGTGGGCGAACAGAGCCGCGGCAGCGTCTCCAGCGGTGCGGAACCACACCGCCGCCATCGGGTCGGCCCCGGCCGCGAGGTGATGGCGGGCGATCCGCGCTGCTGCGCCCGCCCCCCGATCTGCTTCCAGTGCCGCGGCCGCGCGGCGATGCAGCAGACGCCGTCGGGCGGCAGTGTGCCGGCCACCAACGACGGCGGCGAGATGCTCATGGACGGGGGCGATGGTGCCGTCATCACTCTCCACAACCAGTCCCCGCCGCGTCAGGTCGTCGAGCGCGGAGTCGGTCTCGTCGGCGGAACGTCCCGAGACGGTTGCCACCAGGGAGGGATCGGCGCCGCGGCCGAGGACCACCAGGGCATCGAGCACCTGGGCGGAGGCGCCAGCGAGCGACTCGATCCGTTCGGTGTAGATCTTCTTGATCTGGGCGGGAACCGCTTCGGGCCGACCGGCGGCGGCAGCCCGAATGGTCTCGACCACCAGCAGGGGGAGTCCGGCACTGCGCCGATACAACTCGTCGGGATCCATCGCCACTCCGGCTGACTGGATCAGAGCGGCCACATCGGCCAGCAGTAGTGGCTGGAGGGCGATCACGGTGCCGCGGGCGCCGAGGTCATCGAGCATCGCCTCGACTGCGGCCGGCATCGGTCCCGACTCCGGGGTGGCGGCCACCATGAGCGCCACGCCGAAGTGGCCACTCCTGGAGGCGAGAAAGGAGAGCAATTCCGCGGACGATTCGTCGCAGAGGCGGGCGTCGTCGATCACCAGCACCGGGCGCGGAAGGGCTGCGATCAGCCGGGCGATGGCATCGAGAAACCGGGTACGGGTTCCGGTCTCTGCTGGAGGCGGGGGAAGGGGCGACAGGCCGGGGAACAACCGCGAAGCCTCGGCCAACACGGCGGGGGGAAGCGAGGCGAAATGGGGTGCAGACGGGACCCGTACCGCATCGAGCAGAACACCATGGATGACACCGAATGCGACCCCGGCGCCGGAGGTCACGCCCGACCCAGCCAGAACCGTCGCCCCGTCGGCACGCAGGCGGCCGGATACCTCAGCTAGGAACCGGGAGGCGCCCATGCCCAGTCCGCCGGTGATCACCACGATCCCGCCGGGACCCACCGCACTCCTCGCCGCGTCCAGCGCCGCGTCGCGTCCCACGATGGGCAACGCCGCGGCCTGTAGTGCCTCGAACGGCGGAGTCGCCGGCAGCCGCGGGGCGGGGGCACGGGGAAGGTCCTCCTCGAGGATCGCCTCGTACAACTCAGTGGTCTCCTCCAGCGGCGACACCCCGAGTTCGGTGTCCAGTGTTGCCACCAGCCTGCGATAGACCTCCACCGCGCCGCTGCGATTGCCCGACCAGGCATGAAGGAGCATGGCGCCGCGATAGGCATCCTCGTGGAGCGGGTCCAGCGCGATCCGACGAGTGGTGGTCTCGATCGCGGCGCTGTAGTCACCACCGGCCGCTTCGGCTGCTGACAGGCGTTGCAGGACGCGATCGGCCCGTCGCCGCATGTGCTCGCCCTGGGTTCGCGCCCATGACTCGAACTCGGGCGCGTCGCGCAGGCTGAAGCCACCGAGGAAGTCGCCCCGGTACAGGCCCGCGGCCCGCCGCATGTCGGGCAGGCACCGCGGGCAGGTGGCATGGGCGTCATGGCCATGGAGGTCGTCGCTGAGGCGGGTGAATTCGTCGAGGTCGACCCTCACTCCCTTGCGATCCAGGGACAACAACGCCCGGTCGGCGTTCACCCACTTCCCCCCGAGGGCGGTGCGCAGGGTCGACAGGGTGCGCCGCAGGCTGGAGCGAGACTTCTCCGGGTCGGTGTCGGGCCACAGCAACTCGACCAGCCGATCGCGGGGATGCTCGCCGTCCTCGACGGCGAGATACACCAACAGGGCGATCGCCTTGCGGGTGTCCACCTCGAGGGCTGCCGAGTCGACGCGGACATCCGGGCTTCCGAGCAGGGTGAGGTGGAGCACGACGGATACAGGGTATCGGGTTGCGTTACGCCGTGAGAATCGGAGCCAGCCCGTAACGCAAGCGCTGCGGCGCCGACCCCAGGGTTCGGGTCGGGGTGGATCGATCCACCCCACCCACCCCCCCACATCCCCCGAGTCGACGGCTCCGTCGTAACGGTGGATTCACGATTCAGCTTTAGCTTTCGGAGATCGTGGTCGGGTGGCATCAGTCGGTGGTTGCAATGGGGGCTCGGCGTGCTGATCGTTCCCGGCGGCGGTGCGGTGGCTGTCCGTTCCTGGTGGCTCGGAGGCGGTCACCCTTTACCCACCGGGCGGAGGGCGGTGGCGGCGGCGCTACGCCCGCAGACCCTGTCGGTATGGTTGCGGGTCGAGGACTCGTAACGATTCCGGAACGAGTGGAGAGGATCATCGCGTCATGGCATTGTTGAAGCGTCGCCGCCGCCAGGAACCGCGTCCCGCGCCCGCGGCGGCCCCGGTTGTCGTGGGGGCGGGCGTCGAGATCCCAGAGCACGACCCCTTCCACGCCTTCTTGCTGCAGACCGGTGGACCGGTCGATTTGGAGCGCCTGGAACTGGCTTCGCCCGCGGTGCAGGCGCTGCGGGCGGCGGGTTCGGTATTGGTGGTGCCGCTCATCACCCAGGGCGAATTGTTGGGAACGCTGAATCTGGGACCGCGCCTCTCCGACCAGCCGTACTCGCCCGATGATCGTCGCCTGCTGTCGTCGCTGGCGTCCCAGGTGGCGCCGGCGGTGAAGGTGGCCAACCTCGTCAAGGAGCAGGAGGCGGAGGCCAAACAGCGGGAGCGAATGGAGCAGGAACTGCGGGTGGCGGCGCTCATCCAACAGACTCTGCTTCCCAAGCAGTTGCCCAGCCCTCCGGGATGGCAAATCGACGCCTACTACCGGCCTGCCCGCGCTGTTGGCGGCGACTTTTACGACTTCATTCCGCTGCGGGACGGCAGGCTCGGGTTCGTGATCGGCGACGTGACCGACAAGGGAGTTCCGGCGGCGCTGGTGATGGCGACCACTCGCTCCCACTTGCGCGCCGCGGCACAACGCCAAGCCTCACCCGGCGCGGTGCTGGCGGACGTCAACGACATCCTGGTCGATGAGATTCCGCCAGGTATGTTCGTCACCTGCCTGTTTGGCGTCGTCGACACCGACTCGGGCGAGGTGCGCCTGGCCAACGCCGGGCACAACCTCCCCTATGTGCGCCACCTCGGTGAGGTGTCCGAGATCAGGGCAACCGGGATGCCGCTGGGATTAATGCCGGGAATGTCCTACGAGGAGAAGGTGGCCATCCTCACACCTGGTGAAGTGATGCTGCTTTCGTCGGACGGAATCGTCGAGGCTCATGACGAGTCGGGCGAAATGTACGGCTTCCCCCGGGTGCGAGCCTGTATCGCCACCACCTCCGGATCAGACATCATTGGCGCTCTTCTCGCCGGCTTTGCGCGCTTTACCGGGGTGGGTCACGAACCCGAGGACGACGTGACGCTGGTCTCAATTCGCCGGGCGGCCGGAGCGGCTGAATCCGCGGCGGTGTTTGCCAACCTGGCGGTGACGGTTCATGACGACTTTGCCATGTCCTCGGCGGAGGGCAACGAGCGAGCGATCATGCAGCGCGTCGAGCAGAGCGTGGCTCGACTCGGGTTGGCTCCGATGCGCCTGGAGCGCCTCAAGACCGCCGTCGCCGAGGCCGCGATGAACGCCATCGAGCACGGCAACCGCGGCAACCCGGATCTGCCGGTCGAGGTCCAGGTCACATCGACTCCCCGTGCCGTCGTGGTGCGCATTGCCGACCGCGGTGGCGCCGACGCGCTACCGACACCGGAAACCCCCGACATCGAGGCCAAGCTCGCCGGCGAGCAGAAACCCAGGGGGTGGGGTCTGTTTCTCATCGAAAAGATGGTCGACGAGATGCGAACCCATACCGACGGTGTGCGGCACGTGGTGGAACTTGTCATGAGTCGAGAGGAGACGCCGTGAACTCGTTCGAAGCCTCGCTGCGGACTGAAGGGGGCGCCGTGGTGATCGACCTCGGCGGACTGCTCGACCGTTCGGCGGAAACCGTCATGGCCGATGTCTTCGGTCGCGCCCTCGAGTCGGGGGTAGGTCCGATTGTCCTCAACTTTGTTCGCGTCGAGTACATAAACTCGACCGGAATCGCCCTGGTGGTGGGGGCACTGGCGCGGGCGAGGACCGCGGGGCGCACCGTGCGCGCCTTTGGGCTCACCGACCACTACCGGGAGATCTTCACCATCACCCGCCTCGCCGACTTCATGGGGATATTCGACGACGAGTTGGCCGCCGTGGCCGGTTCGCGGACCTGAGGAGGAG
>JBKKBI010000046.1:0-16084 GCA_046714175.1 Acidimicrobiia bacterium
ACCGGAAACCTCCGCTCTGTCATCTGTCACCTGTCTCATCTGTCGTCTGTCATCACTCGCCGCCAGAGTCCCGGCGCATGCTCGGCGACGAGGGCCACTGCGGTGGTGATCGCCAGGTTGCTGGTGATCACCCCCACTACTCCGGCGGCGACGGCGGTCACCAAGCGCCCGCGGCGCAGGTCGCGAACCAACAACGCGTGACGAAACCCGGCGTAGGCGAGGAATCCGGCCAGGACCCACACCGGAAGCAGACCGAATCCCGCTAGTACCTGGTTGGAGAACACCAGACCGGCGACGAGAAGCGTTCCGCCGAGCAAGAGGTTCATCGCAGCATGCCGCGCCCCGAGACGCACATGAGCGGTGAAGCCGCTCGATCCGTGGCACATCGGCATCCCTCCCAGCGCGGCCGCGGCAACATTGCCCAGTCCGCACGACATCGCCACGCGCGCCGGCGTCACCCTCCGCGCAGCATCGCCGAATTGCTCTCGGGCGAGGTGGCTGACTCCCACCACCGCGTTGCCGTAGGTCAGTGGTATCTGCGGCACCACGAGGAGCACGAACGCGGAGCCGGCAACAGACCACGGCGGCAGTCCGAATGACGGCAGGTGCAGTGCCACGACTCCGAACTCCGACCGGGAGGCGATGATCCCGACCAGGAGTCCGACTCCGAAGAGCAAGCCGATGACCAGGTAGCGCCGTGTGGCCACGGCCATGGCCACGACGGCGAACGTCGCCGCAGCCAAAGCCAGGCTCCACCATCGCGAGGGTGGGTTCTCGAAGACCGCCGGTGGTTTGACTGCAAGTCGAATCGCAGTCACCACCAACAGCGTGCCAACCGCAAACTGCAACGAGCGAATCACCGGGATGGTGAACAGGCGCGCCAGGAAGTCGGCGACCCCGGTCACGGCGATCAGCACCAAAATCAACCCGATCAGGAGCCCGGCAGAATGGATCACTCCAGGGGCCAAACCTTGCGCCACCGCCAGGGCCGTGAGCGCCTTCAGCGGTTGAACCGGGAACGGGATCCGGAACACCAGCCCGGCGACGAGCACGAGTCCCCCGGTGGTCAAGAGCACCGAGCCGGGGTGGAGGCCGTTCACCAGTACCAGCGCCGCCACTAGCGGCACCAGAACTCCGAGGTCCGCCAGCGAACCCGTGACGTCACCGAAGCTGGGCCGCAGTCTTCCGGAGTCCTGTGTCATGGACTCAACCATGATGGGGCGGCGACCATCCACAGACATCTATAGCTATCTCCCTCTCATTCTTCTCCCTATGTCCCTCAGCATCGACTTCGCCGCCACGGGTGCCAGCACCATCTCCTAACCCACCGGACACCTAGATCAACCTCGCGGCGTACTCGACGAGAGGGATGCCGCGAACCACTCGCTCCGGCCCTAAACGCGACAGGTCGAGCATATGCGTCTCGCCCCTGATCTCTTCGGCGAGATACCTTCCCACGGCCGGTGCTTGCTGGAAGCCGTGACCGGAGAACCCCACCGCAAGGTGCAGTCCGCCGATCGCCGGCCACTCTCCGAGGATGGCGTTGCCGTCCAGGTCGTTCTCGTCGTACAGGCCCGCCCACGACGATTCCACCCGCAGCGAGTCGAAGGCGGGCAGGTGGCCTACCAACGCAGGCCACACCTGATCCTCGAATCGGGAGCGTGGTGCCGGGGTGAAGTCGAATCCCACTGGATCGCTGTCCAGCGACCACGCGCTCTCCCACGAGTGGCCAGACTCGGGGATGGCGTATGCCCCCGAGGGCAGGAACACGGCCGGAAGCCGAGCGGTGTCGACCGCGGTTTTCACGACGTACACGGTGCGCATCACCGGGCGCACCGGTAGTTGGATGCCCAGCGGCGCCAGGAGTCCTGGGGTCCAGGCGCCGGCGGCGATCACGACGGCATCTGCCTCGATCGGTCCCCGGCTGGTGGCGACACCGGCGACCCTCGCCCCGAACGTGACGACCGCCCCGACCTCGTCCACCTCGAAGGCGGCACCGAGTTCGATGGCCTTGCTGCGATACCCATGCAGCATCGCGGCAGCGTCGACGCGGCCGTCGGCGCTCCCAAAGGTGCCGCCGACCATCCCGACGCTGCGCAGCGCCGGGAACTCGGTGGCGATGGCGTCACAGTCGAGCCACTCCACTGCGCAACCGAGCGATCGCTGCCTGTCGAACCCCGCCCGGGCCGCAGCCTCACCGGCAGCATCCACCAGGAACAGGTTCCCTTCGTGACGCGGCGTGGGTTCGGGGCGGTATGTGGCGGTGGCCATCTCGTCCGAAAACGTCTCCAGCACTTGCATGGTGTGCTGCGAGATGCGGATGTTCTCTTCGAGATTGAACTGGATGCGGACGTTGCCCTCGCTGAGCGTTGTCGACGCGTGCCGATAGGTGGGGTCGCGTTCCACGATCGCCACCCGTAGAGAAGGGTCGGCAGAGAGGAGGTGATAGGCGGTCGACACCCCCATGATCCCGCCGCCGACGATGGCGACGTCGTATCCCAAGCCCCTACTCCCGGAACCAGGGGGCGTACGAGAGACCGATCAGGACACCCTCCGGGCTGAGCAATCGGGCGACGGTCTGGCCCCACGGTTCGGTACGCGTCTCATGGATGAGCTGGTAACCCTTGGCCTGCATCTCGGCGGCGGCGGCCGCGACGTCGTCCACATCGAACTCGATCGCGGCGGTTGGCGCCGCCGTGTGTGATGGCCAGGTGTCGGTACCGAAGCATGCCTGGGCGGCGGCGGAAAGCGGCCACACTCCAAAGTGCTTTACGCCATCGACCTCATTGGAGTGCCGGTACCCATCGTCGTCGGCCAGAGGAAGGCCGAGGCCATCGACGAAGAACCGGGCACTCGCTGCGGGATCGGCGGTGATGACTGCAACCCCGGAGACGAAGAGGACCTTCATGGGAGGGGAGACTAGAGGGAGGCCGGCCTCCGGCCTCAGCTCGGCTGCCGCAGTTCCCCCCACCTCTTCCCCTGTGCCAGATCCAGAATCGTCCACGCCATCGCCAGGGCGCCATCACGCATCGCTTTCTCCCCGTCGGGAGTGATCGTGTGGGCGGCAAACTCGGGCTGATGGTTGACCGCACCCTTGGTGTCCATGCCCACCATCGGATGGATAGTTGGTACGACGTGGCTCACATTGCCCATGTCGGTGCTTCCCGCGGTCGAGGCGGGGCGGTCCTTGGCCCACACCACCGATCGACCAAGCGTGGCGTAGTTGGCGGCGAAGAGGCCGGCCATGAGCGGCTCGGACTGGATGTCCTCATACTCGTGACCGGAGGGGGTGAACTCCACCGTGCACCCCGTGGACCGCGCTGCAGCCTCGGCCATGGCCGTGAACCGGTCCATCATGTACCCGAGACGGTCCTTGGTCAGGGCCCGCACATACCACTCGCTCTCGATGCGGGAGGGGATGATGTTCGGGGCGTCCCCACCGTGGGTCACGATCCCATGGAGTTTGTCGGTGGGGAGCATCTGCTGGCGGAATGTCGACACGTTCATATACAGCTGCACGAACGCATCGAGGGCGTTGATCCCCTCCCACGGCGCCGCGGCTGCGTGGGCGTCCTTGCCCCGATAGGTGACGGCAAGGTGCTTGATGGCCAGCGCCACCGGATCGATGGTGTCTTCCGGTGAAGGATGGATCATCATCGCCGCGGTCGCACCCTTGAAGGCGCCAGCAGCGATGAGGTCCACCTTGCCGCCCCGAGCCTCCTCGGCCGGCGTTCCCAGCACCGTCACCCGGAACCCGAGTTCGTCCGCCATCCCCGCAACGGCCACTCCGGCACCGAGGGCGGCGGTGGCGATGATGTTGTGGCCGCAGGCGTGACCGACGCCGGGCAATGCATCATATTCGGCGCAAACCACCACCTCCGGACCCGACTTGCCGGCGCGGGCCGCGAACGCGGTATCGAGCCCGTATGCGGGGTACTCGACACCAAACCCGTTGCTGGCCAGGAACTCGGCGAGCCGAGCCGAGGATCGATGCTCGGCAAAGGCGAGCTCGGGGTTCTCGTACATCCAGCGGCTGATCTCGCGCAACTCCGCGAATATCCCGTCGAATTGTTCCAAGGCTCGCTGCTTTACATCCATGAGGACCAACTCCCATCCGAGGCGGTACGGCGCGACCGTACCATCGTGGCCAGGAGGTGACGATGGGACATTGGCACGAAGTGCAGGCGGAGCTGCGGGGACCGGCGCGGGATCTCCGGGAGAACATCCCCGACGTCTACAAGGGCTTTGCCCAGCTCCACTCGGCCGCAATGGGCGCTGGTGAGCTGAGTGCCAAGTTCAAGGAACTGGTCGCCCTGGCCATCGCGGTGGCAGAACAGTGCGATGGCTGCATCGCCTCCCACGCCCGCGGCGCGGTTCGCAACGGCGCCACCCCCCAGGAGGTGGCGGAAACCCTCGGAGTCAACATCATGGTGGGCGGCGGTACCGCCACCGTGTATGCCCCCCGTGCCTGGCAGGCATTTCTGGAGTTCAGCGAGGCTCAGCCGGAGGGCTGATCGCGGCGATGCCGCGGCCAGACCTGCACCAACGCCGGTGCCCCGACGGCGACGGCCAGCACCCACACCCCGGCGCGCACCACGGGACTCCCAGGAAGAGCGCCCCGAGAGCAGCGGCGATCGGGACAGCAAATGGCCGCATGGAACGCTGCCGCGCTGCCGCGTGGAAGAAAGCCCCCACCGCTCCCCCGGAGCAGGGACCCGAACAACCCCGTCGCCGCCCTGCCCGGGTACCCTGCGGACATGCCTCGGATCAAGGCCGATACGATCGCTGCCCATAAGGAGGCGACCCGGCGCCAGTTGCTCAGTGCCGCCGGTGAGCTGTTCCGGGGCTTTGGATACGCCGAGACCCAACTGGCCGACATCGCCGCTCGGGCCGGGGTCGGCCGCACCACCGTCTACGAGTATTTCACCGACAAGGAAGACGTCCTGGTGTGCCTGGTGGAGGCTGAGGTCCCCGGGGTGGTGGCAGGGATGCTGTCCGGACTTCCCGAGGAGCTCGGTACCCGAGAGCGCCTGGCCGAACTCATCCAGCGCGGCCTGGCTTTCGTCTCCACCGATCATGCGCTGGGATCGATGGTCATGCGCGAACTGCCCGCCCTCTCCCCTGCGGCCGCGGCGCGGATACGGGCGGTGCATGCCCCGATCGAGAGCGAGATCGTCCGTCTGTGCCGCCAGGGGATTGCCAGCGGCGAGTTTCGGGCGTTCGATCCCAACAATGCCGCCCGCCTCGTCTACGGGGTGATGATGGCGGCATCGCAGACGCTGCTCCGCGACTCCAACGCCAAGCAACGCATGCACGAGGCGGCCGACACCCTGGTGCGCTTCGTGTTTGACGGCCTGTCGGCTTGAGTCTCGGCCACGGCCGCTGATACCGGTGGTGTAGGGCCGAATGGCCCTGGCAGGCAATTCATGACTCCATGACTCTTGGATGATGCGACTGGAGTTCATGCGAAGAACGGACCTCGCCCTCCGAGCCTTGCGGCAGCTCGAGACAGCCCGAAGCCCGTTGCAGGCGAGCGACCTGGCCGCCACCCTGAAGAGCACCCGGCAATTCATGCCACAAGTCCTCGCCCCAATGGTGCGCGCCGGATGGATCACGAGCAGCCCGGGGCCGCGGGGCGGCTACACCCTTGCTACCGACCTGACCACTCGCTCATTGCTCGAGGTGATCGAGCTGATCGAAGGGCCAACCGACGGCGGGCGCTGTGCACTCGGCGGTCCGTGCCGCTCCGAGGTGCGCTGTGCCGCCCACGATGCCTGGACTGAAGCGCGCCACGGACTCCTCGACCAGCTCCAGTCGACTTCGGTCTCTCACACCCGCCAAACCGACCCTTATGGAGGAGCGCAGAGATGAATGACGCCTTCTGGCACAAAGCATGGCAATTCGCCCTGCTGTTCGCAGTGATCGTCATGCTCGGCGCTGCCATCATCGTCCAGCAGGGGGATCTGTCCCCCGCCGACGTGCGCGAGATCATCGCCGAACAGGATCTGTCCCCTGCCAGCGGTGACTCCCCATGGCCGACCGACCGAAGCGTACGTCCCATTCTGGTACCGGTGGCACAGCTGGCGGCGGCTCCTGCTGATGAGGTGCACGCCACGTATGCCCCGGATGCGGCACCCGCGATCAATCGAACCGATCAGCGCCACTGGGAGGTCGAGCTCGAGGTCGTAGAGGGCGTCTGCCCTATAGACCCGGCCAACGGCATAACCACCGACGTGTGGGGATTCCGCATCGCCGGCGACGCTGAGGTGGTGTGCGGCTCACCCGGTCCGGTGCTTCGCGGCCGAGTGGGAGACATGGTCAAGGTCACGCTGACCAATCTGCCCGCGAACACCAACCCGCACAACATCGACTTCCACGCGGTCACCGGACCCGGTGGCGGTGCCGCCGCGCTCACAGTGAACCCCGGTGACACGGCATCGGTGGAGTTCCGGTTGCTCTACCCCGGTGTGTTCATGTACCACTGCGCCTACGGCGACATCCCGGCACACATCACTCATGGGATGTACGGGGTGTTCGTCGTGGATCCGGAGACCCCGCTGTCCGCGGTCGATCACGAGTGGGTCATAGCGCAATCGGAGTGGTACGTATCCGTACCCGACTCCTCCGGTCTGGCTCAGTTCGACCCAGTGGCGCTCCGGCTGGAGGAACCGCGGTTCGTGACATTCAACGGCCGCGCTAACGCACTGTCGGGCGCCAACACGCTGACGATGTCGGTCGGCGAGCGGGCCCGCATCTACTTCGTGAACGAGGGCCTGAACCTTGATTCCAACTTCCATCCGATCGGTTCTCACTGGGATGCGGTGTACCCGGAGGGGGCTACCCATCAGGCGAACAGTGTGATCCGAGGCTCTCAGACCACCCTGGTGGTGGCCGGCGGCGGCACCGTCGTCGAACTGGATGCCCTGGTGCCGTCGACGATCATCCTGGTGGACCACGCCCTCGTCCGCAGCATCTACAAGGGCGCCATCGGGACGATCGTCGTAAGCGGCGACTCGAACTCCGAGATCTTCGTCGCTGCTCCCGGGGCACTCGACGACCACGACCCGACAACCACCACCGGGGCGACGGCGAATGCTACGGAAGTGAAGATCCCGCTCAACGCCTTCGATCCGACCAGGCCCGAGAACGCGTTCGCACCGCTCGACCTCACCGTCGCGGTGGGAACCACGGTGCGCTGGATCAACGAGGATACCCAGGTGCACACCGTCACCTCGGGGACCTCCGACGGTGTGGCTGGAAGCTCGGACGATCTCTTCGGATCACAATTCCTCAACCCGGGTGACAGTTTCACCCACACGTTCGACTCGGCGGGCACCTACGACTATTTCTGCGTACCCCACCCCTGGATGATCGCCTCGGTGACAGTCACTGGGTAGACCATCCCCGGGGCTGCGATCGCGGCCCGGGACTGCGGTCCCGGGCCGTGGCGCGTTCCGGGAGCCGGCGTAACCTGGCGACATGGCACGCACCCTCTTCACCAACTGCCGGATCTTCGACGGTGTTAGCAAGTCGGCGGCATCGGGCGATGTGGTCGTCGCCGACGGCCGCATACTGGAAGTAGGCACCTCCCTCGACGGCGACGACGTGGTGGACCTGGGGGGACGCACTCTGCTCCCCGGGTTCTTCGACTGTCACACCCACGTGATGATCAGCCACATCAACCTGTTCGCCCTCTTGCAAGCTCCCTTTTCCCTGGCGTTCTACGAGGCGGAGAAAAACCTTCATGCCACCCTCGCCACGGGGATCACCTCGGTGCGCGACGCGGGAGGCGCCGACCTCGGGGTCAAGACCGCGGTCGACACCGGCATGATCCCCGGTCCCCGAATGCAGATCTCCCTGTCCATGCTGAGCCAAACCGGGGGTCACGGAGACGGGTGGATGCCATCCGGACAGCACCTTTGGATCTTCATGCCCCACCCCGGCGTTCCCATAACCATCGTCGATGGCGCCGAAGCCATGAGGCAGAAGGTCCGCGAGCTGATCCGGATGGGCGCCGACGTGATCAAGGTCGCCACTTCCGGGGGCGTGCTCTCGCCGCGTGACGATCCGCGCCACGCCCACTTCACTCCCGACGAGCTGTCGGCCCTGGTCGAAACCGCGTCCGGCTTGGGACGGCGGGTGATGGCCCACGCCCAAGCCACCGACGGGATCAAGAATGCGATCCGCGCCGGCATCGGCTCGATCGAGCACGGGATCTACCTCGATGACGAGGCCATCCAGCTCATGCTTGATCGCGGAACCTATCTCGTCCCCACCTTGGTCGCCCCGACTGGCGTGATCCGGGCTGCCGAGGCCGGCGCCGCCATCCCCGAGGCTTCGGTGCGAAAGGCGCGGGAAGTGATCGCCATCCACCGCGAGTCGTTCGCCAAGGCAGTTCGAGCCGGAGTCGCCGTGGCGATGGGTACGGATAGCGGCGTCACCCCACATGGGGACAACCTCGAGGAGCTGGACCTGATGCGTGCCGGGGGCATGGAACCGTGGCAGGTCCTCCACGCCACCACCAGGGTCGCGGCAGAATGCCTTGGCGTGTCCGAGGACCGAGGGACCATCGAACCGGGCAAGCGCGCCGACCTGGTTGCCCTCGATGGCGACCCGTTCGACTTCTCCGCGATGCGAGCCCGGGTGGCGGCCGTGTACCTGGACGGAGCCCTGGCAGCGGGCGGTATCTAACGGGGGCGGTGAAACCGCCAAGCCCACGGGCACCGCTATCGTGACGCCCGTCAGCAGCCATTCCGGAGATATCGCGCCCGTGGAAGACCACACCATCATCCGACGCGCCACGCGTCGCCCCCAAGGATCCATGACCGTCCTGGCAGTCTCCGAGGAACCTCGCATTCGTACCGAGATCCTCCGGTTCGCCACCACCACCGGCAACGAGTTCTGGGACCTCACCGAGATCACCCGGGAGGTCGTGGCGCGCTCCGGGGTCCGCCATGGCCAGGTCACCGTGCACTCGCAGCACACCACCACCACCATTGTGCTCAACGAATCCGAGACCGGACTCCTCAATGATTTCCGCCGCCTCATGGACGCGTCGGTGCCGCCGCAGGGTTACTACGAGCACGACGACCACGACCTGCGCACCGAGAACCTGCAGGAAGACGAGTTCCTCAACGGTCACGCCCACATTCGGCAGCTGCTGGTCGGATCGGCATCGGTCACCGTGCCGGTGGTCGATGGCGAAGTCCTGCTTGGCTTGTGGCAGAAGGTGCTGTTCGTCGAGTTCGACCAGGCCCGGGAACGCCGGGTAGTGGTGCACGCGCAAGGCGTGTGACAACGCGGTCGTAGTCCGATTGGTGCTGCGGCGAGTGATCGCCAGGCCCCGGTTGGGGTCACCCAGGGGTTCGTCGAGTTTCTCGGCATCCAGCAATACCGGCTCGGACTCGGCAATCTGGTCTACAACGCGTTGGTGTACCGCGATGTCTTTGGCACCGGGGTGCCGTGGAGCACATTGCTGTCAGCTGCGCTGTCGATCTCGCTGCTCGCCTCCTCCTTCTACATGATCAGCGCCGGCCTCCGCGAAGCAACGGATCCGAAGCTGGGGCGGCGGAGATTGTGAGGCGCGAGCAAGACGACCGTGCTCGACCAGCGCGCAGCCCGTAGCCAGCCACCCATTACCATCGCCGCGGAAGGGAGCCACATGCCGGCCACTGTGGTCGTCGGCGCCCAGTGGGGCGACGAGGGCAAGGGCAAGATCGCCAACTTGTTGGCTCAAGAGGCTGATGTCGTGGTTCGCTACCAGGGCGGCAACAACGCCGGTCACACCATCGTTATCGGTGAGGAGACCTTCGCTCTCAGTCTGATCCCCTCCGGCGTCATCTACCCCAATGTGACGCCGGTCATCGGGAACGGATGCGTAGTGGATCCTCCGGTGCTGCTCGCCGAGATGGAAATGTTGCGAGCCCGCGGCATCGACCCGATCAACCTCAAGCTCTCGACGAACGCTCATCTCATCATGCCGTATCACCGCAAGCTCGATGCGGTGCGCGAGCGTTACCTGGGGAAACAGCAGATCGGCACCACAAAGCGCGGTATCGGTCCCGCCTACTTGGACAAGTTCGGACGGGTCGGAATCCGGGTACAGGACCTCTACGACCCGAAGATCTTCCGCGACAAGCTCGAGGCGGTGGTCAAGGAAACCAATCGGGTTCTCGTAAAGATCTACAACCAGCTGGCGTTCGATCCCGACGAGATCTTCACCGAGTACCTGGAGTATGCGGCCCGGCTCGAGCCGCATGTGGCCGATACCGCCCTATTCGTCTGGGAAGCCATCCGAGCCGGCAAGAAGGTCATCTTCGAAGGGGCGCAGGGAGTGATGCTGGACGTCGACCACGGCACCTACCCGTTTGTCACCTCGTCCAACCCGACATCCGGTGGCGCCCTCACCGGGGCGGGCGTCGGCCCAAGCGACATCGACCGCGTGCTCGGCCTCACCAAGGCGTACGTCTCCCGGGTGGGCACCGGTCCATTCCCCACCGAGCTGACCGACGAGGTCGGGGAGACGATGGTGCGAGTCGGCGGTGAGTACGGCACGGTGACCGGCCGCCGCCGGCGTTGCGGCTGGCTCGACGCGGTGGCGCTGCGGTATGCGGTCCGTGTCGGTGGGATCACAGAGCTGGCCCTGATGAAGCTCGACGTGCTCTCGGAGTTCGAGAAGCTCCGCATCGCTACGGGTTACGAGTCCGAGGGAGTCACCTATCCCGAGTTTCCCCGCCAGCAGGGGGTCCTCTATCACTGCACCCCGATCTACGAGGACCTTCCCGGCTGGGCGGTCGACATCACCGCTGTGCGGTCGTGGGAGCAGCTGCCGGCCACAGCCCGCGCCTACGTGCAACGCGTCGAAGACCTGGCCGGAGTACCCATTCACCTGATCTCAGTCGGACCGCAGCGCTCGGCGACCTTCGAGAAACAATGATCGACCGCTATTCCCTTCCCGAGATGGCGGCGGTCTGGTCCGAGGAACACCGACTCGCCCTGTGGTTGCAGATCGAGGTGCTCGCCGCCCAGGCCTGGGCGGATGAGGGGACCGTGCCCGTGGCCGCGGCGAAGGCGATTGCCGCCGCGCCTCCGGTCGATCCGGTGCGATGGAAGGCGCGCGAGGAGACCACACATCACGACGTCGCCGCGTTTGTGGACGTGCTCGCCGACTCGTGCGGGGAATCGGGCCGCTGGATCCACTACGGACTCACCTCCTCCGACGTGCTCGACACTGCTCTGGGTTTGCAACTGCGTGATGCGGCCGGTCAACTCGAGGACCGAATCATCGCGCTGTTTCTTGCCGTGCAGCGCCTTGCCGTGACCCATCGCGACACGCTGATGGTGGGCCGCACCCACGGCATGTGGGCCGAGCCAATCACTTTTGGGCACAAACTCGCCGGCTTCGGGTTCGAGTTGGTGCGCTCGTGCCGCAGACTCCAATTCGCCGCCCACTCGGTCGCTTACGGAAAGATCAGCGGTGCGGTGGGCACTCACGCCTCCGTGCCCGCTGGGGTAGAGCGCCAGGTACTCGAGGCACTCGGACTCCGCGCCGAACCGGCGGCCACCCAGGTGGTGGGCCGCGACCGCCACGCCGCCTTCGTCAGCGCACTGGCGGGGATCGGAGCTTCGCTCGAGCGGTTCGCCACCGAGATCCGTCATCTGCAGAGGTCGGAGGTCGGAGAGGTGGCCGAGCCGTTCTCAGAGTTACAGAAAGGGTCGTCGGCGATGCCGCACAAGCACAATCCGGTCCTGTCCGAGAATGTGGTGGGGATGGCGCGTCTCTTGCGGGGATACGCCGGGGCGGCGCTAGAGAACGTTGCGCTGTGGCACGAGCGTGACATCAGCCATTCGTCGGTGGAGCGGGTGATTCTTCCCGATGCCTGTCTGGCTCTCGACTTTGCCCTCGCTCGCACTCATCGCATCGTGACCGGGATGACGGTGTACCCGGACCGGATGCGCGCCAATCTCGACGCCTCCGGCGGCACGGTGTTCAGCCAGGCGGCGATGCTGGACCTCATCCGCAGCGGCATGGGACGCGACCAGGCCTACCGATTGGTTCAGGATTCCGCGGCCGAGGCGATGGCAAGCGGACGCCACCTCGCCGAGGTGCTTGGCGATCGGGTCGATGCTGCGGCGTTCTCGACCGAGCGCCTGCTGCGGGCGGCGGGTGCCGGGGTGGATCATCTCGCCACCATCACCGAAGAGTGGCTCCGGACCCGGCCGGAGTGGTGAGGGGAAGTCTATGTCACGACTGCGAATTCACAGCCTGACCGTGTCGCTCGACGGATATGTCGCCGGCCCGGAGCAGAGTCTGCAACACCCCCTCGGGATCGGCGGGGAACGACTCCACGATTGGGCGTTTGCGACCCGCACCTTCCGTGCCGTCCACGGCATGGAGGGCGGACACACCGAGATCGACGACAGGTTCGCAGCAGCGGGCGAGACCGGAGTCGGCGCAACGATCATGGGGCGGAACATGTTTGGCCCGATCCGCGGGCCGTGGGGTACGGAGCCGTGGAACGGCTGGTGGGGAGCGGAGCCGCCATTTCACCATCCGGTCTTCGTTCTCACCCATCATCCCCGTCCTGCCGTCGCCATGGCGGGCGGCACCACCTTCTATTTCGTCACCGACGGAATCGAGAGTGCGCTGGCTCGGGCTCGGGAGGCGGCGGGCAGCAGCGATGTTCGCGTCGGTGGCGGCGCCGCCACCGTGCAGCAATACCTGCGCGCCGGACTCGTCGACGAAATCCACTTCGCGATCGCCCCGATCATCCTCGGAGGCGGGGCGCGGCTGTTCGACGATCTCGGCACCCTTCCCGGGTACCGGTGCGTCGCGCTGGACGCCTCGCCTGCCGCTCTCCATGTGAGACTGGTTCGGTCCTGATCGCAACGTCCTGGTGCCCGGGATCGTCGCCGTCAGCCTCGGCGTGATCTGGAGTCAGCGGCGCTGACCCGGCGCAGCAGCAGCGGGTAACCGACGATCACCACGGTGGCAAAGAGAAACCACTGCGCCGCGTACCCGAGGTGCGGTCCCAGTCCGATCTCGGGGCGTGTCGGCATCACCGGCTCGACCGTGGCACCGGCGTCGGCTCCCGACAACAGCAGATACTCCGCGATGAGCTCGTATTCGGCGAACGCCTGCTGGATCTCCGGGTCGATCCGACGCACCGCCGGGGCAAGCGATTCCGGTACCGACGCGCCCTCCTCGGCCGGCCACAGGGTTCCTGATATCGACACCACCCCCGAGTAGGGGGCGGGGATGGCGGCGTCGAGTGATATCCAGCCGCGATCGACCAGCACCGCCGCACCGCCCTCGATCCGAAAGGGGATGAGCACGTGGTAGCCCGAGATGCCGGCCTGGCCGCGCAGCACCTTGGTCTGCAGGCTGGCGTCGTAGGTTCCGGTGGCGAAGACCTGGCGATACGACCCAGGCGGCGCCTCGCCGATTGGAATCGGAGACAGTTCCTGTCCCGCGGCTACGGCGTTCCGCAGCGCCACCATCTCGTCGTGCCGCCGCAACTGCCAGAACCCGAAGCTCACGAACGCCACCACCGTCACGATGGCCAGCACATGTCCGGCGATCCAGCGGAGGCGGAGGAGTGGGAGCACGGGGTCATGGTACGGAGCGCCGGCTCCATCTATCGCCACGGCGGACCGCTCACCGCGCCCGAAGCGAGGTCAGTTCGCGTCGGGTCCAGCTGCCTCGGGAGACTCCTCGACGATGAGCGACTGCAGCGAGTGACCGATGTCCCCGTCGCGGTCGAACAATTCACTCTGCGCCAGCCCGACTCCGTGGTGGTGGATGTCGGTTCGGGAGCGCAGACAGACCCACTCGTCCGCCGGGTGACGGTGCAAGTAGATCGTCAGGTCGGCATTGATGAAGAGCCACCCAGTCGGTAGCACCCGGCTGAGCCCATTGCCGAAGTCGGCACAGGCGGCAACCGCCTGCAGTGGAGTCGGTGTCTCCCCAGCCACGAGCGGCATCTTGAGCCGCATCCAGACCGTGGCGGGTCCCGGCTGGTAGAAGTCGCCCTCCACGAACCGGGCCTCGACGGCGCGGGTGTGGAACCACTCGCCGTCGGCATCGCGCATCGGAAACACCGCCAGCCCCTCCGGACCGGGGATCGCCTCACGCCGAGAATGGGCTGGCACCGGTACGTCGGCAACCCGCATGCGCAGCGCAGAGGCGCGCGCCACCACCACGCCTTCGGCCTTCATCGTGGCATCCACGACCTGGATTCGTTTCCCCTGACGGCTCAGGGTCGTGGTGACGGTGAGCGGTTTGGTGGGCACCGGTCGCATCAGGTCCACGGTGAGGCGGGCCACGATCACCGGCACCGGGGACTGGACCAACTCCATCTGACGGGCAAACAGGGCGGCCACGGGACCACCGTGCAGCGCGTTCTCGTACCACCTCGCCCGCGAGGCGCGGGTGGGGAGGTACCGGTCGCCGTCGATGTCGAAGACCGCGGCGCTCATCCCATGAAGCGGCGCAACTCGCGCCGGGCCACCGAGCGCTTGTGCACTTCATCGGGACCGTCGGCGATCTGCAGAGTCCGGGCATGGGCGTATAGAGCGGCGAGCGGGAAGTCGTCGCTCACCCCGGCGCCTCCGAGCGTCTGAATGCCCCGGTCGATCACCCAGGTGGCCATTCGGGGCACCGCCACCTTGATCGCCGAGATCTCGATGCGAGCTCCCTTGGCACCTGCGTTGTCGATCAGCCAGGCGGCCTTGAGCACCATCAGGCGAGCCTGCTCGATCTGGATGCGCGACTCGGCGATCCAATCCATGACCACCCCCTGTTCGGCAAGCGCCTTGCCAAAAGCGTGCCGGTCCACGGCACGACGACACATGGTGTCGAACGCGCGCTCTGCCATCCCCACCAGCCGCATGCAGTGATGGATCCGGCCCGGACCGAGGCGGGCCTGGGCGATCGCAAAACCGCTCCCCTCCTCGCCGAGAAGGTTCCCCTTCGGCACCCTGACACCGTCGTAGATGACCTCTGCGTGACCGCCGCGTTCGCGGTAACCAAAGACATTGAGGTTGCGAACGATCTGCACACCGGGAGCATCGAGTGGCACCAGGATCATGCTCTGGCGGTGATAGGTGTCTGCGTCGGGGTTGGTGACCCCCATGACGATCGCAACCTTGCAGCGGTCGGAAATGGCGCCACTGGACCACCACTTGCGCCCGGTCACCACGTAGTGGTCGCCGTCGGCGTCGATGCGGCAAGCGATGTTGGTGGCGTCCGATGACGCCACTGCCGGCTCGGTCATGGAGAAGGCGGAGCGGATCTCGCCTTCCAGGAGCGGGACCAGCCACTCTTGCTGCTGAGCCGGGGTGCCGAACTCGGCCAGGATCTCCATGTTCCCCGTGTCGGGCGCGGCGCAGTTGGTCGCCTCAGGGGCGATCCAGGGGCTGCGCCCCATGATCTCGGCGAGTGGCGCGTACTCGAGGACCGAGAGGCCGGCACCCCAGCGGGGATCGGGCAGAAACATGTTCCACAGCCCGCGGGAGCGCGCCTCGGTCTTGAGGTCCGTGATGACCTGGGGCGTGAAGGCAGGGTCGTGCCCTACCGCCTCCATTTGGGCCGTGTAGGTGGCCTCCGCGGGATAGACCGCATCGTCCATGAAAGCCTGCATGCGCTGTTGCCAGTCGCGCGCGCTGGCGGTGAAAGCGAAGTCCATGACGCTGGCTCCTTGGTCGCGTGGGAGAGTGTAAGGAGGAGGCCGGAGACCGGAAGCCAGTCTGTCATCTGTCATCTGTCATCTGCCATCTGCCATCTGCCATCTCCCGCTCCTCATACCGCTAGCGTCGCTCACCTGTGACCGACCCTCCTGCTCTGACCTGTTACCGGCATCCCGATCGGGCTACTCGGTTGGCCTGTTCGACCTGTGGCCGCCCGATCTGCGCCGAGTGTTCGCGAGACGCCGCCGTCGGCCAGAAGTGCCCCGACTGCTCCGCCCCAGAGGGCCGGCATCGAGTCGTCACCGCCGCTCAAATGCGGCGGGTCCGAACCATGGTGCCGGTGACCTACGCCCTGATCGCCATCAACATGATCATTTTCCTTGCCGGCGAACTCGAC
>JBKKBI010000047.1:0-4632 GCA_046714175.1 Acidimicrobiia bacterium
CCTCGTTTACAACCACACCCCACCAAAACACAACCGCGGCGCCCCCCCGCACCTGTGCCCGGGGGCCACGACTAAACCCGAGCCAGCGGGCAACTCAACTCGGGGGATGAACGACCATCTGGAAGTAGTACACCGTATCGCCCACCTCCACCGTCACCGTGAACGGGGTGTCGAAGGGGGGTCCAGTGAAGAACACCTTCTTGTACCAATTACCGCCGGCGTCGGAGGTGGTGCTGGCCAACCGCAGGGGTTCTCGCGCTCCGCGCGTTGTTGGCGAGTCTTCGCCTCTGACCATCAGTTGCGGAGCCACACCGAAATCGAGGCCGGCTCCAGGATGCTGCCTGCCGCGGTGGCCAGACGATCCTGGATCTCCTCCCGGCGCACTCGGTCCCGGAGATCCGCGGCCAGACGATCCAACTCGCCGGCGGCATCGTATGCGGAACGATTGAAGCGCCTGTCGACCACTCGGCGGATTCGGCGCCGGGCGGGATCGAAGGCTATGGCCGCCGCCAACGTTGCGGTCGCGACCACCAGGTCGCCACCTCCGTCGACGACCTGGGGAATCAGCAGGACCGGGACCGTGTACACCAGGGAGACCACGATCGCCACCGCGCCGTAGGTGACCGTGCGACTGACAATTCGATCGAGTTCATAGAGGCGGTAGCGAAGTACCGCGACCAGAATCGCGGCCGGCACGGCGACAACGACTCCGAGTCCCCCCACAACCCCGCCGAGCCCGAACAGGGCGTCATTGCTCGCAGCCAGCCCAGCACCAAGCACCACCCCGCCGACGATCGTCAGTCCCGCCGCCACCCCCAACCAGCGCAACTGCGCCCGCTCGATCCCACGAGCGCTCCGGAACCGGACTATGGGGGCGGCGATGCACACCAGCAACGAGGCAACGGCGAGTACCACGCCGACCGGAAGCGAAAAGTTGTCGGCGAGCGTGATCGCACCCAGCGAGGGGCCGACGACCCACGACACGACCGTCACCCCCATGGGGAGATACCAGATGCCTCCCGGGGGAGCACCCGTGGGGAAGATGACAAGAGTGAGCGCGAGGCCCGCGACCACCAGCCCATTCTGAACCTCCGCTGGAGGACCGATAGTCACCGCCAAGAGGGGCATCGAGGCCAACCCGAGAAAGAGCCACCCGATCGGGTTGCGGGGGCGGCGCGCGGCCAGGAAGGCACCGACGGTGCCATAGCCCGGAGTGACCAGCAGTGGTCCCCATAGCGCCAGGCCGCGTCCCGACGCCGCCACGGCCCCGGCGAGCGCGGCGACCCACCAGAGGACGGCCAATGTGGCGAGCAGACGACGGGTCACCCCGACATGATCGCCGAAAGCTGTTACCGGATGATTACGGACTCCGGGAGTGCCGGACCCCGGGTACGCAAGGCGGAGGCCCGCCGCCGGCGGTCGCTGATTACCCTCCGCCGCCAATGACCACCGCCACCCCCGCCGTTTCGGTTCGGGCCGTCGACAAGGTTTTCAATCCAGGGTCTGCGGATGCGGTGCATGCCTTGCAGAGCATCGACCTCACCGTCTCCCCCGGCGAGTTCGTATCGCTCCTCGGCCCCTCGGGATGCGGCAAGAGCACGCTGCTGCGCATCGTGGGCGACCTGGTCGAGCCCACGGGTGGAACGGTGGAGGTCAACGGCAAGCCCGCCCCTCAGGCGCGGCGCGACCGCGACTACGGGATCGTGTTCCAACAGGCCACCCTCTACGACTGGCGGACCGTGCTGCGCAACGTCGAGTTGCCGCTGGAAGTCATGGGCCGTCCCCAGGAGGAGCGGCAGCGGCGGGCGCGGGCCATGCTCGATCTGGTGCAGCTGGGTGACTTCTCGGGCCGGTTTCCCTATCAGCTGTCCGGCGGCATGCAGCAACGGGTCGCTATCGCCCGCGCCCTTTCGTTCGAGCCATCGATTCTGCTGATGGACGAGCCATTCGGGGCCCTCGACGAGATGACCCGGGAGCGCATGCAGGCCGAGTTGCTCCGTATCTGGGGACAGACGGGCACCACCGTCATCTTCGTCACTCACTCCATCCCCGAAGCGGTCTTTCTCTCCTCGCGGGTGGTCGTGATGTCGCCGCGTCCCGGGCGGGTTGCCGGGATCGTGGCGATCGACCTCCCCCAGCCCCGTGATGACGCCACCCGCGAGCACCCTCGTTTCTACGAGAAGTTGACCGAGGTGCGGGAGACCCTGCGCGCGGTCGAGCGGGCATGACCACTGCAACCGGAGATAGGCGCCGCTCCGGAGTCACCGCGGCGCTCCGCCGCTACCTCCCCGCACTGCTCATCTTCGTCTCCGGGTTGGTGCTGTGGGAGACCGTGGTGGTCGTCTTCGACATCGAGAGGTTCCTCCTCCCCCAGCCCACGCGGATCGCTGCGGTATTTGTCGAGGAGTTTGACGTTGTCGTAGCCGCGGGTTGGCTCACCATGCGCAAGGCGATGGCGGGCTTCGCCATCGGGGCGGTGGCCGGCGTGTCGATGGCACTGCTCACCTCACGGTGGCCTCTGGTGCGGGACGGCGTGATGCCGTTTGCCATCGCGGTCAACTCGACCCCGATCATTGCCCTCGCCCCGATCATGAACAACTGGTTCCCGATCACGACCATCTGGCCGGGGGCGATGGTGGTGGCCCTCGTCGTGTTCTTCCCGGTGATGATCAACATGGTGCGGGGGCTCAGCGAGGTGCCGGCCGGATCACTGGAATTGATGGAGTCGTACGGCGCCGCACCCCGGGCGGTTCTCGCCAAGGTCCGCATTCCCCACTCCCTCCCCTTCGTGTTCTCCGCCTTCAAAGTGGGGACCACCCTGAGCATCATCGCCGCGGTGGTGAGCGAGTACTTCGGCGGCTCTCGCCGCAATCTGGGGGTGTACATATCGCAGCAGGCCGCACTGTTCCACTTCGCCGAAGCCTGGGCGGGCATCCTGGTGGCGTCCTTCTCCGGCATCGTGTTCTACTTGGCGATCGTGCTGGTGGAACGAGCAGCAATGCCGTGGCACGCCTCGATGAGGAATACGGCGCCCTGACCGGGGCCACGAGACGCCGGGCCACCCGCCAACGGACCACCGGGCCGGGATGTAGAGCACTTGGAGCACTTGGAGCACTTCGCCCACCGCCCATCGCCGCGGAACTGACATGGCCAATCGCCAAGCACACGCGGAATGACACGCGTACGATTCGTACTCGACCGAGCCGATCGGCTCGTCGGAGGGAGAGCACAAAGTGAACACTCGGAGGCGCTTCGCGGCGCTGATCACGCTGCTGGCCGCATTCGCCATGGTGGCGGCGGCTTGTGGGGACGACGATGGGGGCGAGGAACTCACGCCGGTGAGATTGCAGTTGCAGTGGGTGACCCAGGCGCAGTTCGCCGGGTACTTCGCTGCCGTGGAGATGGGTTTTTACGCGGACGAGGGTCTCGACGTGACCATCCTCGAGGGGGCTGTCGATATCGTGCCCCAGCAGGTGGTGGCGTCCGGTCAAGCCGAGTTCGGCCTTGCCTGGGTGCCGAAGGCGCTGGTGTCCAACGAGGAGGGAGCCGGGCTGGTCAACATCGGCCAGGTGTTCCAGCGGTCGGGGACCCTCATGGTCTCGTGGGCCGACTCGGGCATCGACTCACCTGAGGACTGGGAGGGCAAGAGGGTCGGCACATGGGGATTCGGCAACGAGTTCGAGCTGACCGCGGCCATCGAGCTGTTCGGCGTCACCGTCGACGGCGACCTGGTGCAACAGCCGTTCGACATGTCGCTGTTGCTCAACGACCAACTCGATGCCGCCCAGGCGATGACCTACAACGAATATGCCCAGGTGCTCGAGGCGACCAACCCCGACACCGGTGAGCTGTACACCCCGGCGGATCTGCTCGTGGTCGATTTCAACGACATCGGCACGGCGATGCTCCAGGATTCGGTCTGGGCAAACGCAGACTGGCTCGCCGAGGAAGGTAACGCGGACATCGCCGAGAGATTCCTCAAGGCGTCGTTCCGCGGCTGGATCTTCTGCCGGGACAATTTCGACGAGTGCGTCCAGATCGTTCTCGACAACGGCCCGGCGCTGGGCGCCAGCCATCAGGCGTGGCAGTTGAACGAGATCAACAAGCTGATCTGGCCGTCGCCCGGCGGAATCGGGATCATGGATCAGACGCTGTGGGATCAGACCGTGGAGATCGCCACCAGCCAAGGCGTGATCGCTGCCGAGCCTGCGGATGGTGCCTATCGCACCGACTTGGCCGCGGCCGCGGTCGTAGCCCTGGAGGAAGACGGTCTCGACACTAAAGGTGCCGGATACACCCCGACTGAGGTACACCTCAACCCCGGTGGCGAGTAATCAAGCAACCGGTTGGAACGAGAGGGGGCGCCACGGGGCGCCCCCTCTGCGTTTCTGTCCGCTGCTGTCGGTGTGGGTCCAGGAAAAGACGATCCCCCGGCGGTGCCGGGGATCGTCGGTTCGGCCGCCCGCCGGGAGGAGTGGGAAGGGAGTGCCCACGGCGCCACTGTTGGAGTCGGAGCGCCGAGTGCGAACGGTGTCGAACTGGGAGCAATATCGGCGGTAGGAGCGAGGAGTTGAGAAAGAAATCCGCCGGCGAGTGAACATTCGTGTGTGCCGTGTTGGTCCATGGCCGGAG
>JBKKBI010000048.1:0-38446 GCA_046714175.1 Acidimicrobiia bacterium
CGCTCTCGGCAAGATCGCCGGCGTCAAGCAGGCCACCGTGGACGTGCCCAACGCCACCATCGCCGTCACCTACGACGCCCCTGCCACCGAGGACGACCTCGTCGCCGCGGTAGAGGGCCAGGGCTACGAGGTCTCCAAGGGCTGAGACCATGGCCACGACCACCGAGGACTCCCTGGTATTCGACGTCGAGGGCATGACCTGCGCCTCGTGTGCCCTGCGGATCGAACGCGTCCTGGGCAAGCAGGAGGGTGTGGAGTCCGCCGTGGTGAGCCTGGCCGGCAAGGAAGCCCGAGTGAGCGCCGCACCCGGAGTCGATCCCGCCTCGCTCGCTGCGGCCGTCGGCAAGATCGGGTACACCCTGACCCCGGTGGTCGCCGGTGAGGAGCGAGAGAGCCTCAAGGACCGTTACGACCATGAGACGCGTTACCAGCGGCGCATGGCGATCGGAGCGGCGATCTTCACCCTCCCCGCGGTCCTGCTCTCCATGTTCTGGCCGATGCCCGCCGGCGACGGCATGGACATGGGCGGCGGCGGCACCCGGTGGGTGGAGTTGTTGGTGGGGGCGCTGACCACCCCAGTGGTGTTCGTATTCGGTTGGCAGTTCCATCGCAACGCCGCCATCCGCCTCAAAGCCCGGGCCGCCAACATGGACACGCTGGTGAGCTTGGGCACACTGACCGCCTATGGGTGGTCGGTGTACGCCTTCTTCGCCGACGAGCCGGTGTTCTTCGAGATCGCCGCGGTGATCATCGCCTTCCTCTTGCTGGGCCGGTTCTTCGAGGCCCGCAGCAAGGGCCGTGCTTCCACCGCGATCACCCGACTGCTCGAACTGGGAGCGCGCGAGGCCCGTGTGCTCCGCGACGGGGCCGAGGTGATGGTGCCGGCGGAGCAACTCATGCCCGGCGATCGCATGGTGATTCGCCCCGGGGAGAAGGTTCCCACCGACGGTCGCATCATCGAGGGCGGATCCTCGTTCGACGAGAGCATGCTCACCGGTGAGTCCGCCCCCGTCGGCAAGACCGTGGGCGACGAGGTATTCGGCGCCACCATCAACCAGTTCGGCCTGGTGGTGGTAGAGGCCACCAAGGTGGGACGGGAGACCGCGCTCGCCCAGATCGTCCGCTTGGTAGAGGACGCCCAGGCTACCAAAGCGCCGATCCAGCACCTTGCCGACAAGGTCGCCGGGGTCTTCGTCCCTGTGGTCCTGGTGATCGCTCTGGGCACGCTGGTCGCCTGGCTGGCGGTTTCCTCCCCGCTCCCCGACGCGGTGCGCGCCGCGGTGGCGGTGCTGATCATCGCCTGCCCCTGTGCGCTCGGCCTGGCCACACCCACCGCGATCATGGTGGGCAGCGGTCGCGGCGCCCAGTTGGGGGTGCTGTTCCGCAACGCCGAGGTGTTCGAGCGCACCCGCACCATCGACACCGTGGTCTTCGACAAGACCGGAACCCTCACCCGAGGGGCGATGACCCTGGCCGACGTGGTCATCGATGGCGACGAGAACGCCGCACTGCGCCGCATCGCCTCGGTCGAGTCCGCATCGGAGCATCCGGTGGCGCGGGCGGTCGCCCTCGGCGCCGAGGAACGCGACATCGAACTGGTCCGCCCCGAGCGTTTCGAGGCTCTTCCCGGGCTCGGGGTGCGCGGCGTGGTCGACGGGATCGAGGTGGTGGTGGGGCGGGCCAAGCTGATGGCCGAAGCCGGCCTCGTCGTCCCCGCCCGGTTCACCGACGCCCTCGATGACATTGAAGCGGCCGGACGCACCGGGTTCCTCGCTGGTTGGGACGGGGAGGTCCGTGCCGCACTCGGCGTGGCCGACACCCTGCGGCCCACTGCAGCAGCGGTGGTGGCCCGTCTCCGCCAACGCGGCATCGAGGTGGCGATGATCACCGGGGACAACCGGCGCACCGCCGAGGCCATCGCCGCCCAGGTGGGAATCGAGCGCGTCATCGCCGAGGTGCTGCCAGCGGACAAGGCCGCCGAGGTAGAACGCCTGCGCGCTACCGGGCATCGGGTCGCGTTCGTCGGAGATGGAGTCAACGATGCCCCGGCACTGACCGCTGCCGACCTGGGAATGGCGATCGGCACCGGATCCGAAGCCGCCGTCGAGGCGGGTCAGGTGGTGCTGATGTCGGGCGACCCGCAACTCGTCGAGGTCGCCCTCGGCCTGGCCGCCCGCACCTTCCGAGTGATCAAGGAGAACCTGTTCTGGGCTTTCGCCTACAACACCGCCGCCATCCCGCTGGCCGCCTTCGGACTTCTCGACCCAATGATCGCCGCCGCGGCGATGGCGATGTCGAGCGTCAGCGTGGTGGGGAACTCGTTGCGGCTGCGGCGATACCAGCCACCCGACAGCTGACAGCTCGAACTCGAACAGGACGACATATGCACGACATGGCACACCACCACGAGGCACCCGCAAGCGAGCTAACGCAGCACGCGGACCCGAGCGGTACTCCGGCCCATGACAAACATGCCGGGCATACGCCGGAGATGTTCCGGGACAGGTTGTGGATCAGCCTGCTGCTCACCATCCCCATCGTCTATCTGAGCGGGCACTTCCAGGAGTGGTTCGGATACCGCGCCATCGAGTTCCCCGGCGACGGTGCGCTTACCCCGATCGCTGCCACGGTGCTGTTCTGGTACGCCGGGGTCGTCTTCTTGCGTGGAGCCGTGGGCGAGCTCAAGGCCCGGGTCCCGGGGATGATGACCCTGATCTCGCTGGCGATCACTGTGGCCTATGGGTACAGCCTGGCCATCACCTTCGGCTTTGCGGGCGAGCCTCTGTACTGGGAGCTGGCAACGCTGCTCGACGTGATGCTGCTCGGTCACTGGCTGGAGATGCGCTCGATCGTCGCCGCGTCACGCGCCCTCGATCATCTCGCCGCCATGGTCCCGGCCGTCGCCCACCACGTCGCCACCGACGGCATGGTCCACGACATACCGGTCGACAACCTGGCGGTCGGCGATCGGGTGCTGGTGCGCCCCGGTGAGCAGGTGCCGGTGGACGCCATGGTCGCCGAGGGTGCCTCCGCGGTGAATGAGGCTTTCCTCACCGGGGAGTCTCGGCCCGTGGACAAGTCTCCGGGTAGCGAGATCGTCGCCGGATCCGTGAACGGGGAGGGCGCCTTGATCGCCACCGTGGTGCGCATCGGAGGCGACACGACGCTGCGCCAGATCATGCGTCTGGTCGCTGACGCCCAGGCATCGCGCAGCCGGTTCCAGACCCTGGCCGACCGGGCCGCCCGTGTGCTCACCATCATCGCCATCGGCGTCGCCGTGCCCACTCTGTTCGGCTGGCTGGTGTGGTCCGACCGCGGGGCAGGCTTCGCCTTCGCCCGGGCGGTGACCGTGCTGGTGATCGCCTGCCCGCACGCCCTCGGTCTCGCCATCCCCTTGGTCACCACCAACGCCACCACTCTCGCGGCCCGCAACGGAATCCTGGTGCGCAATCGGGAGGCGTTCGAGCGGGGGCGATACATACGGCGGATCGCCTTCGACAAGACCGGCACCCTCACGGAGGGACTCTTCGAGGTGGGCGCCATCGCCACCGAAGGAGTTCCCGAGGCCGAGGCACTGGCCGTCGCTGCCGCGCTGGAGCAGTCGTCGGAGCATCCCCTAGCGGCCGCCATCGTCACTGCGGCTACTGCGCGTGGCATCACGCTCCCTACCGCGGGTGCGGTCACCGCGTTCCCGGGCAAGGGGATCACCGGAAGCGTTGCCGCCCTCGCCTACCGCATCGGCAAGCCGGAGTGGGCCGCCGAGAGCGGCGTCAGCATTCCCGCCAGCTTGACGGCCGCCCTCGACGCTGCCGGAGAGCGCGGCGACAGCGCGGTGCTCCTGTTCGATGAGAGGCGCGCCATCGCGGTGTTCGCTTTGCGCGACCGCGTGCGCCCCAGCGCCCGCCGTGCCGTCTCGCGGCTACGCGAGCGAGGGATCGAGTCGGTGATGATCACCGGCGACGCAGCCGCGGTGGCTGCGAGCGTTGCCTCCGAACTCGGCATCACCAGCCATCACTCCCGAGTTCTTCCGGCCGACAAGGCCCGCCTCGTCGCCTCCCTCGGAGAAGACGGCCCGATCGCCTTCGTCGGCGACGGCATCAACGATGGACCTGCGCTTCTAGCCGCAGACCTCGGCATCGCCATCGGCGCCGGCACCAACGTCGCCATCGAGTCTGCCGACCTGGTGTTGATCGACGACGACCCCGAGGATGCGGTCCGTGCCCTCACCCTGGCCCGGGCCACCGGCCGCAAGATGACCCAGAACCTGCTGTGGGCCACCGGTTACAACGTGGTGGCCATACCCCTCGCCGCCGGGGTCGCCGCCGGCGTCGGCGTTCTCCTCGAACCGGCGGTGGGAGCCTTGCTGATGAGTATCTCGACCGTCATCGTTGCCCTCAACGCCATGTTGTTGCGCCGTACCAATCTCTCCTGATCGGAGTTCACCCGTTGAGGAAGCCCAAGCGCCGCTCCGCATGGTTGCTGTTTCTCGCCGGGGCCGCGGTGGTGTCGGTCCTCATCGCCATCGCGGTGGCGGCGGAACCGGAGGCCGAGTCCGGCTCCCGCGACGCGGCCATCGTCGCCGAGGGCGGAACGATCTTCGCTGCCAACTGCGCAGTGTGTCACGGTGCCGACCTGCTCGGCACCGTGACCGGCCCCCCGTTGCTGCACCAGTATTACGCGCCCAACCACCACGCCGACGAGGCGTTCCAGCACGCCGTCGCCTTTGGGGTCGTGGCACACCATTGGACCTTTGGCGACATGCCGCCGCGCCCTCATCTCTCCCGGGAGGATGTGGCCAAGGTGATCGCCTTCGTGCGAACGGAGCAAGAAGCGGCGGGGATCTTCCTGGATCCCGGGCATCCGTAGACCTGGAATTCCCCATCCATTCGTCCTCGGGAGTCGACATGACACCGGGTGCCAGCTTCGATCACTCCATCGCCGCAACCACGGCGGGTTGGCAGCGTCCCGATGGCGATGGGCTCCCGGAGCATGCCGCCCCGACGTCACTAGGGTCTCGCGCCATGGACCATTTGCGGCGTCTCTCCCGGCCCCGGTTGCAGTCTCCCCGGGCCCTTCTTGCCTGGGAGGGGTGGAACGATGCCTGCGATGCCGCCTCCGGTTCGGCGGAATTTCTGCTCGCCTCCCTCGACCAGGCCGAACCGTTTGCGGTGATCGAACCCGAGGAGTTCTACGACTTCCAGGTCCGCCGACCGATCGTGACCTTCGACGACGGCGGCACCCGCAGGCTCACCTGGCCGATGACTCGGGCATACGCGGTGCCGACCGGACTGCGCGACCTGGTGGTGGTGATAGGCGAGGAGCCCAACCTGCGGTGGAAGACCTACACCCGCACCCTGGCCGGGTTGCTGGCCGACAGCGATGTGGAGATGGTCGTCACGGTGGGCGCATTCGTCGGCCAGGTGGCCCACACCCTCCCGGTCCCGATCATCGGGGTGGCCACCGACCCCACGCTGGTGGAGCAGCACCGGCTACTCACGTCGCGCTACGAGGGTCCGACCGGAATCGTCGGCGTAATGCTGGAGGCTTGCCGCGAAGTCGGGATTCCGGCTCTGAGCCTGTGGGCAGCCACCCCGCATTACCTGGCCGCCAACCCCAACCCGAAGGCGATGCTGGCTCTGCTGGCGACGGCGCGCCGGGTACTGGAGGTCGACTTCGATTTAACCGAGATGGAGCGAATGGCCGCGGAGTTCGACGGGCGGGTGGACGAAGCGATGGCGGACAACGAGGAGTTCGTCGGTTACGTGCGTCGCCTCGAAGAGGAAGGCGGTGACACGGTCATCGATCCCTCCCGCTCGGCGCAGATGATCACCGAGATCGAGGAGTTTCTCCGGGGCAGGAGGAGTTAGGCCGCCGGAGGCGGCGTCGCCCGTGGCCCGTTACCGGTCGGCTCGGCCGACCCTCTCCAACACCTCGAGCAACCGATCCACATCTGCTGCGGTGTTGTACAGGTGTGGCGACACCCGCACCGCATTGGCCCGCAGGCTGACGAACACCCCGGAGGCGGCGAGCGATTCCCGTAATCCGGGTGGCTCTCCCATCGGGAAGCGGACCCCGATCAGGTGCGATCCGCGATGCTCCGCCGGCACCGGATCCAGGCCGAGACGCCGCGCCCCGGCCTCGACCCGAGCCGTGAGCGGAGCCAGTGCGGCTGCGGTACGTTCCGGCCGCCAGGCGGAGACGAGATCGATCGCCGCTGCCGCCATCGGCAACAGCGTGAAGTTGCTCCACTCCCCGACGTCGTAGCGGCGGCCACCTTCGCGAACTTCATCGGTGTAGTCGACGAGTCGATTGAAGTCGTCCGAGCCTTTGCGTCCCACCCAGGTGTGCTCCAGCGGTGCGCCCTTGCGGTAGCGCTCGGCGACCCACATGTAGCCGTAGGAGTACGGACCCATCTGCCACTTGTATCCCACCGAAATCATGAAGTCCGGCCGTACCGCCGAAACGTCGAGTGGGGTGGCACCGAGCGATTGCGACACGTCGATGACCAGAGCAGCGCCCGCGGCCCGAGCGGCGGCGCCGACCGCGACCAGATCGACGCTGCGACCGTCGGTCCAGTGACACTGCGGAACCACGACCACGGCAGTCCGTTCGTCGATGGCAGCCAGCACCGGTCCGGTCCACGAGCCTTCGCGGGGACGGGGTACCACGACGAACTCGCCACCCTCCGCCGCCAGCTTGGCGCGGAACGGATAGATGTCGGAAGGGAACTCCTCTTCGAGTACGACCACCGTCCGGCTCGGGCCGACGGTGAGGTTGCGCGCCGCCACCCCGATACCGAAGGAGACGGAAGGCACGAACGCCACCCCTTCGGCATCGCCCCCGATCAGGCCAGCGAGCGAGGACCGCAAACCCTCCCCGGGTTCGAAAAAGTGCTTGGGCAGCGTCGCCCAGGGAGCGTGGCCGTCGATGACGCGCCTTCCCGCCTCCCGCACCGGGCGCGCCAAAGGAGGCATATAGGCGGCATTGAGGTAGGTGACGCCCACCGGGATGTCGAAGAGTTCCCTGGCTGAAGCGAGGGGATCTGCCAACCCGACCGCGCTACTTCTTCTTGTGGCGGTTGGCGCGCAAGCGCTTGCGGTACTTGTGCTTGCTCATCTTCTTGCGCCGCTTCTTGACTAGGGAACCCATGAAAACCTGCTTCGGATGCGGGACTGGAGGCCGTAGGTTGGTAGGTCGCGGCACGAACCGCAAACCGCCTAGCCTCCGGGCCATGAAACCGGTCATCGGCATCACCACCGGACTACGGACGATGCACTCCCCCACCGAGGACTTCAAGGTCCACTCCCTGGTCCCCAACTACACCCAAATGGTCCGGCGGGCGGGCGGAATCCCCGTGCTGCTCACCGCCGGCGACCCCGACGAGATCCCCGTGCTGCTGGAACACCTGGACGGTGTCGTCATGTCCGGGGGCGGCGATGTCGACCCGGCCCGGTACGGCGGCCGGCCGCATCCGGCGGTCTACGGGATCGATCCGGTGCGGGACGAGTTCGAGATCGCCCTGGCCCGTGCCCTGGCGGAGCGGCAGGTTCCCACCGCCTGCATCTGTCGGGGGCTCCAGGTGATGAATGTCGCCTTCGGCGGCTCCCTCATCGAAGACATCTCTGCCGAGGGACCCGACATGCTCGAGCATTGGGTCGACGGCGACGGGTCCTACCAGCCGCAACACCCGGTGAGCATCGAACCCGGTTCTCCCACCGCCAAGGCGCTTGGCACCGAGGAACTCGGGGTCAACACCCTCCACCACCAAGCGGTGCGCCGTGTCGGCGACGGCCTGGTGGTCACTGGTCGCGCCCCGGACGGGGTGATCGAGGCCCTGGTTCCCAAGGACAGCTCGTGGCCGATGTGGGCGGTGCAATGGCACCCCGAGTATCTCGGCCCCGATCACGGCCCATCGCTCTTGTTCTTCGAGACGCTGATCCGCGCCGCGAGATAGTCTCGGGGCATGCCCGCAGACTTCACCCTCATCGACCGCGTCATCGTCGTCACCGGAGCCAGCCGCGGCATCGGTGAGGCGATCGCCCGCGCTGCTGCCGGCGCCGGTGCTCGTGTGGTACTTGCCGCCCGCAAACAGGAGGGACTGGACGGCGTCGCGGCGACGATCCGATCAGAGGGCGGGACTGCTCTTGCCATCGCGACCCATACCGGCAAACCCGACGACGTCGCGGCCATGTTCGCGAAGGCGGCGGCCGAGTTCGGGAACATCGACGGCCTCGTCAACAACGCCGCCACCAATGTCTACTTCGGGCCGATGCTCGGCATCGACGAACCTGCCTGGGACAAGATCTTCGAGGTGAACGTCAAGGGCTACTTCAACTGTGTGCGCGCCTTTGCGGCCCACAACAAGGGGGGCGGCTCGGTGGTCAACATTGCCTCGGTTGCCGGCCTGCGCGCCGCCCCGCTGCAGGGGGTGTACGGGATGACCAAGGCAGCCGTGATCTCGATGACCCAGAGCCTGGCAACGGAACTCGGCCCGGGGGGAATCCGGGTCAATGCGATCGCGCCGGGTTTGGTGGAGACCCGGTTCGCCCAGGTGCTCGTCGACGACGAGGCGATCCGGGGCCACTTCGTCGGCCGCACCGCATTGGGCCGTCATGCCCAACCCGACGAAATGGCGGGCACTGCGGTGTACCTGCTCTCTCCGGCGTCGTCCTATGTGACGGGCCAGACCATCGTGGTCGACGGCGGGATGACGGCGACGTGAGCTTCGCAGCTGTCAGCTAACCGGACGCCGGACGCCGGACGCCGGAGACCGGAAGCCGGAAACCGGAAACCGGAGACCGGATACCGGAGACCGGCGCAGTCGTCGGGCCTACTTCAGCCCTGCTCGGATCTCCCCGATCTGACCACGGTGCTCGGCCTCATGCTGCATCAGATGGTGCAGGATCCAGGATCCGCCGTTGCCGTCAGCACCCGAGACAAAGGTGCGATCCATGTCGGCATCGGTGAAACGATGCAGTTCGCGGCGCACGCACTCCCGCACCCACTCCAGGCGCGCCTGATGCCGCTCCAAAGGCTCCGCCACCGGACTGAGCCAGCCGTTCTCCTCGCGCACGTCCACCGGGAACCACTCGGCGGTTCCCTCCGGGAATTCGCCGCCGAGCAGGTCTGCGTACAGCCAATCGAGTTCGATCGCGGCGATGTGATAAAGCAGGGTTCCCACCGAGTTGGGCGAACCGGCCGGAGTCCGGTCCAGGTCGCCTGAGTCGAAGCCCTCCAGGTCGCGCCACAAGCGGCGCCGAGTGTCCTCCATCATGGCCAGAAACCGGCCGACCAACGGCTCGTAACCGGGGACCGGATCGAGATGCCACTGCCTCATCCGACTCGCACCCCATCCCGGTCGATCTCGGGAATGAGCACTTCCCCGGAGCCGGCGAGCACCTCTTCCATCGCAATCCGCACCGCATCGCGCCGCTCCTCGGTGGTCACCGCCAGCACGGCCGGACCTGCGCCACTCCACGAGGCGTGCAGCGCGCCTGCGGCACGAGCGGCGAACCCGAGCTGGAACGAGATCGGCGAGAGGTGGCGCCGCGGGGTTTCGTGGGACTCGTCACCGGCAGCTCCGCGCAAGGCCTCGGGATCGGCGGTGCGCAGCCCTTCGGTTAGGAACACGATCCGGGCTGCGGTTCGCACCGCCACCCCGCGGGACACCTCCGCAGCCAGCACCGCCCGGGCCTCGGCGGTGGCCAGTGCGGCCTCGGGTACGGCCACCACCACGCACAGCGAGGGATGGATCGACAGTCGGCGCACCTCGCCGAGCGCGCCCACCGCCACCAGACCCCCGTACACCGCCGCGGCCGCGTTATCGGGATGGCCCTCCGCGCCGGCGGCGCTGCGAAACACCCGTTCCAGACGCATCTCCCCGCTGGAAGCCGCGAGCGCCGCCGCGGTCGCCACCCGGAGTGCGGCGCTGGAGCCGAGACCGCGTCCGATCGGGATCTCCGAGGTGACTTCGACCCGGTGCGGTGGCGCCGCCCCGGCCACTCCCCACACCAGCGCCTCCAGGTTTTCGTCGCTGGTCCCCTCCGGACCCACCACCTCCCAGCCCTCTGCCTGCTCGACCGCCACCCGGCACCGCGGAGACAGGGCCAGGGCGAGCACGTCGAAACCGGGCCCGAGGTTCGCCGACGACGCCGGGGCGCTGGCAGTGATCACAAGTGCTTGCCGTACTCGATGAAGACGCGGGTGGCCTGTGGGACCACGGCCGCGATCGCCGCCTCGATGCGGTCTGTCAGCTCCTCGAGCTGCGCCCCACTGCGACCCTCTTCCACCGTGACGTCGAGGTTCACCAAGATCTCATCGGGACCCAGGTGCATGGTGAGCAACCGTTCCACCGTGTCGACTTCGCCGACTGATAGCGCAGCTGCCCGGATGGCAGCGCGAACATCACGGGCGGCAGACTCACCCACGAGCATCCCTTTGGTCTCGATGGCAAGGATCCAGGCGGTGACACACAGCATGACGCCGATCACCATCGATGCGACACCGTCCCAATGCGGATCGCCGGTGACGTCGGCGACCACGAGGCCCGTGGCAGCGACCAGGATCCCGAGCACGGCCACCGAATCCTCGAACAACACCACGAGCAGGGTCGGGTCTTTCGTCTCCCGGATCGCTTTCCACGGACGCCGGCTCCCCCGTCTCCGGTTGAACTCCTTGAGGGCGGGACGGAACGCCACCCCGAGTTCAAAGATGGCGGCAACTCCAAGCACGATCAGGTTGAAGGCGATACCACCCTCAGAGTGACGTGGATGGCGAAACCGGTCGAGGCCTTCAGTGAAGGCGACCACGCCACCGCCGACGAACAGGAACACCGCCACCATGAAGGCCCAGAAGTACGCCTCCTTGCCCTGGCCGAACGGGAAACGGACCGTGGGCTGGAGGCGGCTCTGCTTGGCGCCGCGCAAGAGAAACAACTGATTGCCGGTGTCCGCCACCGAATGGAACCCCTCGGCGAGCATGGCGGTGCTGCCACTGACGAAGGCGGCGATGAACTTGAGCACCGCGATCCCGGCATTGGCCACCAGGGCGAGCAGCACCAATACCCGGGACTCGGCGGAAGACATGGCGGCGAGTGTAAAGAGAAGGCACCCGGCACCGAGTGTCAGCGCTCAGCTACTGCCCAGGTCTCTAGATTGCTGGCATGCGTCTGATCGGGGCGGTGCTGGCACTCCTCGCCGCGGCAGCATGTTCCACCGCGCAGCAACCGATCTACCCCTCGCTGGTCACCGGGGAAAGTCTCCCTCCGCCGCCCGGGCTCGACGCCACGCTGATCGCACAGGGGGCCGACCTCTATGCGGTCCACTGTGCCGGGTGCCACCGCGCCGACCTGACTGGGGATCCGGAATGGCGTTCCCCAGCTGCCGACGGTGGATTTCGGCCGCCGCCCCATGACTCGAGTGGCCACACATGGCACCACTCCGACCAGGCTCTCGTGGACATCGTGCTCTATGGCTACGACCCGCCGGTGGCTGAAAGCCGGATGCCACAGTTCTTCGGTGTCCTCACCGAAGAACAGGTACTGGCGATTCTCGAGTTCTTCAAGTCGTCGTGGGGCGGCGAGGAACGCCAGTACCAGTGGGAGCAAACCCTCCGCCACGTGGACGGCTGAGGTGTCACTTTTCCAGGACGCGCACCTCGACGCGCCGCACCGTCCCGCCGAGTGAAGCGTGACGCTCGTTCCAGGCGAGTCGGATGGTGGACGGCGCTCCGATCTCATCACCCTGGGTGACCGTCGCCGAACCCGATCCCTCTCCGATGTGGCGGCGAACCGCGGCCAGCGCCGCCGCGGCGCTACCTGTGGCGGGATCTTCGGCGATGCGATCCCGTGGGGCGAAGAACCGGGCCTTGTAGCCGCCCTTGGTCTGCGCCATCAAGTAGAGCATCTCCGCCCCGTGGCTCACCAGAGCATCGAGATCGGGGCGCGCCTCGGCCACGGATTCGGGGAATCCGAGATCCACGACCAGGTAGGGAATCGGCATGTCCACCCACCACGCCCCGATGGGTTCAGGCAGGCCCGCAGCGAGGGCGATCGCCTCGGCCTCGGGGGCACTGCGCACCGCATCGACCATCGGAGTGTCCACCCAAACGACGTCGCCCTCCATGCGGAACGGGATCTCCCCGACCCCACAGGTCATTCGATCGGTGGTCCCGGGTCCGATCATCCCCAATACCCAGGCCGCGCCGACCAGAGGAAGCCCGGCGAAGGGCAGCTCGCGGCCGGGAGAGAAGATGCGCACCCGAGGTACTCCTCCGTCGCGCCAGTCGATGAAGACCGTCTCCGAGAAGCCATTCTCCAGCGCCACCTCCTGCATGCCCGTGGCGGAGATGCCCGTGACGTCTGTCACCACCCCGAGATGGTTGCCGCCCTTGTCGTCTCGGGTGAAAACTCGAAGCACATAACAGTGGCGCATTGGGCGCTGAGGTTATCAACGCGATCCGGTCCTGGGGGAAAGCGCGGATACCGGAGGCCAGATGCCGGAAGCCGGACAGATGAGTCGGACCTAAGCGGCAGGTCTGGCTGGGGGCTGTCTTGATGTCATCTGATTCACAGATCTACTGGTTCGTTTCGGATCAGGCGCGCCATCATGTCGCCGACCCTTTCCGCGGGGACCGCTCGCATCAACTGCGCTCCGGACTCTCTGAGCAGTTCTCTCTTGGCGTCGATGTCCGCGCGGCGCCACTGTGCCGCCAGTGCCGCAGGGGTGTCTTGGCGAATCAGGTGTCCAGTGTTTTTGGGGCCGAGCACACCCAAGCCGTAGTCGTCATCGACCACGAACCACGCCCGACCGCTCGGAAGCGCGACATCTCTGAAGGCGGCATATGTGGAGCCGCACCAGGCTCCCTGTCCCGGCCGGATCGTCTCCGCGGCCAGTTCGTACGGGGGATAGCAGTCGTGGGCAATCAGCCACCCGCTCCTCCTAGTGCGTCTTCCGACGTGCCGAAACGCCGCCACCGACGACCGGTATGTGTGATGGGGATCCATGAACGCGACGTCGAACTGGCCGAGCCGCCGGGCTTCCCGGGCCACCACTTCGAGCGACCGAAGCCGGGCGAGTTCATCGATCTCTGGACCCCCGTACCGCAACGAGACGAGGGTCTCGAACTGGCCAATGCCGATACCGGCGAGCGCTGGGTTGCCCGTGACTCCGGTGGTGACGAGGAGGCATCGCTTGGCCCCAGTGGCTTTCGCCACCGCGTGCAAGAGTTCGTGGGACATCATCGGAGGGGCTGGAGGCTAATCGCGGGGCGGAGACCGGAGGCCGGAGACCGGAGACCGGAGGCCGGAGACCGGAGACCGGAGACCGGAGACCGGAAGCCGGACACCAGAGGCCGGAGGGCCGGAGAACCGGAGACCGGAGGCCGGAGGCCGGACACCGGAGGGCCGGAAACCGGAGGGCCGGAAACCGGAGGACCGGAAACCGGAAACCGATCAGCTTGGAGCGGGTGAAGGGAATCGAACCCTAAAGCCCTGCCCTCCGAAAGCCAGCACTCCCTCCACACGGTCCAACCACGGTACGACTGAGAAACGAAGAGGTGACGGGTTTCGCCTCCGGGAAGGAGGCGAAACCCGAGGGGCCGATCAGCTTGGAGCGGGTGAAGGGAATCGAACCCTCGTATCGAGCTTGGGAAGCTCGTGTTCTGCCATTGAACTACACCCGCAGGAGGGCGAATCGTACCGAAGTCACCGAGCGATGAGACTGGCGCCGGCCCAGCTGGCGATGACCACTCCGACGGCCAGCAGGAACCACACTCGACCCCGGTGTAGTTCTCCGGACACCCCTACGGGCTTAGCACCGCGCCGTGACATGACCAGCGCGTACGCATTCCCCACCGCCAGGGCGCCGCCCATGGCGAGCATGATCTGCGCAAGAAGACGGTCCAGGTCGAAGATGTCGGCCATGAGAGGTAACCAGGTAACAGGCCGTCGCGGCCTGTTCCAAATCAGGCGCACGGATCCTGCTCCCCGTTAGGGGTATTCCTCTGGCTAACCGCTGACCGCTGACGGCTTCTCCTGACGCGCCTGAATGGGAACTCGATGAGACGCGGCAAGAGCGCAAGCGAATGGGCTCAGGCGCTAGGTCCGGCGACCAAAGTCCTCGTGGACCCGGCTCGGCGTCGGACCGCGTTGGCCCTGGTACTTCGAGCGAGCACCGCTGGATCCATAGGGGTGCTCGGCACGGGTGCTGAGCTCGTAGAACGATAACTGACCGATCTTCATCCCCGGATAGATCGCGATCGGGAGCGTCGCCACGTTGGACAGTTCCAAGGTGAGATGCCCCTCGAACCCGGGGTCGACAAAGCCGGCTGTGGAGTGGATCAGCAGCCCGAGCCGACCCAGCGACGACTTCCCCTCCAGCCTGGCAACGATGTCGTCTGCCAGTCGCAACACCTCCAGGGTGGAGCCGAGGACGAATTCACCCGGGTGCAGCATGAAGGGTTGGTCCACCTCGGTGGCCACTTCCTTGGTCAGATCGTCCTGTTGCTGCTTGGGGTCGATGAACGCGTAACGGTGGTTCTGGAACACGCGGAAGTAGCGGTCGACTCGCACATCGATGCTGGACGGCTGCAGCAGCGCCGGGTCGAACGGGTCGATCGCAATCCGGCCCATCTCGATCGCGGCTCGAATCGAAACGTCGGAAAATATCACCGCCGGATCGTAGGGCGGGTACCGGCGGACTGTCGGGCGTCCTCCGAACGCGGGAAGACATATGCTGGTCGGGCATGGACCTCGCCATGGACACGGTTCGTCCCACCCGCCGCACCCGCCTTCATTCGCTCCTGTTCGTGCACGGTCCCTGGCACGGAGCTTGGTGCTGGGAGCGGTTTCTCCCCTGGTTTGCCGCCCGGGGGTGGGAGTGCCACGCCATCGATCTTTCCGGTCACGGCCGGTCGCCCGCCCGGCGTCCGTTGCGCCGTACTCGCATCCGCCACTTTGCCGATGACGTCGCCCGTGCTGTCGACGCCCTTGACCGACCCCCGATCCTGGTGGCGCACTCGATGGGAACCCTGGCGGCACAACGTTTTCTCGAAACCCGGGATCTCCCCGGGGCGGTGTTGCTGGCCCCGGTTCCCCTCGGCGGTGTCGCCCGCACCACGCTGAGTGTCTTGCGGCGCCATCCCCTGCGATTCCTCCGCGCCAATTTGACGATGGACCTCAAACCGCTGGTGGCCGATCGGGACGGCGCCGCCGGTCTCCTGCTCTCACCGGACACACCTGCAGCCGAAATCGACGCCGTGTGGTCGCGGCTGCAGAGCGAGTCGTATCTCGCCTACCTGGACATGTTGTTCTTCGTGCGCGCCCGGCCCCCATTGGTGTCGACCCGGGTGGCCGTTGTGGCGGGCAGCGCCGACCGCGTCTTCCGCCTCGAAGACCACCGTCGCCTGGCGCGCGCTTACGGGGTGGAGCCGGCGGTGATCCCGGGGGGACCGCACGACCTCATGTTCGGACCCCGGTGGGAGGAAGCCGCAACCGCGGTGGAGACGGCGGCCTCTCGTTTCTGACGGCTACCCGAATAACGGAATCACCGACGCTCCGTAGGCATCGAGTGTGGCTTCCTGGGAGTCGTGCATCAGGTAGATGGCGAACTGGTCGACACCGAGGTCGCGTAGCTCCTCGAGTCGACGCACGTGCTCCTCCGCTGGTCCGAGGATGCAAAACCGGTCCACCACCTCGTCGGGCACGAAGTCGGTAAACGGATTCCCCGCCTGGCCGTGGTGCGAGTAGTCGTATCCCTTGCGGGCGGCGATGTACTCGGACAGCGCCCGAGGCACCATCGACTCATCAGTGCCGTAGCGGGTCACCAGGTCGGCAACGTGGTTGCCGACCATCCCTCCGAACCAGCGGACCTGGTCGCGCTGGTGCCCGAGGTCGTCGCCAACGTATGCCGGAGCGGCAACACAGATCTTCACGCTGTCGGGGTCGCGGCCCGCAGCGGATGCGGCGGACTTGACGTACTTGGTGGTCCACTCCACCAGGTAAGGGTCGGCGAGCTGGAGGATGAAACCGTCGCACGCCTCGCCGATCATGGTGAGGGCCTTGGGCCCGTATCCGGCGCCCCACATGGGCAGGCGCCGACCCGGCTTGACCCACGGGATGCGGAGCGCCTTGCCGTTGTAGGTGACCTCCTCGCCGGCGACGAGGCGCTGGATGATGCCCATCGCTTCCCGCATCGTGGCCAGGGTGGTGGGGCGGTCGTTGATGAAGCGGAGCGCCGAATCGCCCCGGCCCATGCCACAGATGGTGCGGCCGCCATACATCTCGTCGAGGGTGGCGAACAACGAAGCGATGACGGTCCAGTCACGGGTGCCCGGGTTGGTCACCATGGGTCCAACGATCATTCGCTGCGTGGCGGCGAGCATCTGGCTGTAGATGACGAATGGTTCCTGCCACAGCACGTGGGAGTCGAAGGTCCAGCCATAACCGAAGCCAGCCTCTTCGGCATGACTCGTGAGCTCGATGACGCGCGACGCAGGCGGGTTGGTCTGCAGCACCACACCGAAATCCATCTCGCCTCCTCACTGCCGAAGTCCCCAGGTCTAGCAAATCGCAGCCGTAGCCGGTAGAACTCGGCGGGTCAGGCACCCATCGCCAGCGCCACCGCCTGGGCTGCGGTGAGACGGCGGCCGGCCTGGTAGGCCTCGGCATCCGGACCGGTGAGCGCCTCGACCGTCGCCAACTGAAGACCCGACATCTCCACCTGCGGGATACTGATGATGTCGAGTCCACTGCGATCTCGCAATGCCCACGCCGCGCCGGCAAGGCGATAGGCACGATCGGCATCCCCGCGCGCCAGCGCCAGAGCGGCGAAAGTGATCACGAACAGGACGACCGCCGAGTCGTCCCCCGACCCGTACAGCAGATCCAGCCCGCGGCGCAAGGCATCCTCGGCCTCGTCGAACCTACCCAGAGCCATGAGGGCCGATCCGACCTCGTAACGCGCCCAGCCCTCGCCGAACACCGAACCCGAGGCGGCATAGTCCTCCATCGCCGCCGAGAACCGCTCCAAGCTGCCGGCGAAATCTTCCTCCCCGAAGTGGGCGATGTTGCCCCACCCCCAATTGACATCTCCTATACCGCGTCGGTCTCCGAGGCTGCGGTAAATGGTTTCGGCCTCGGCGAGCGACTCTTTTCCCGCGTCAATGTCGCCTCCGGCCACCCGAGACCCGAAAGCCTCGCCGAGCCCGAAGTTGTAGAGCGCGTTGGCCAGCTCCGCGGGGTCGCCGAGACCGCGCTGAATCAGCAATGCTTCCCGATACTCCGCGTTGGCGCGGGGAAGATCCCCCTGCCACCAGGCGATGCCGCCGGAGGCCTCAAAACCCTTGGCGCGCCACCGCGGCTCACCTCCGGGGAGGGCGAGCACCACATCTATGAGACGCCGCGCCTCGTAGATGTGGCCCCGGATCTGCCAGAACCGCCACAGCGCAAACGCGAAGCGCAACGCTGCGTCGGTTCGGCCCTCGCTGACAAAGTACGCAACAGCGGCGCGCAAGTTGTCGTGGTCGGTGGTCAGGGCCTCGAGCCAGCGCTTTCGTTCCCCACCGAGGAGGTGCTGCTGTGCCTCCTCGGCGAGAGCGAGATATGCCTCGGCATGAGCCTCCTCGACCATCGGACGCCTCCCCGACTCGTCAAGACGATTCGAGGCGTATTCGCGGATCACGACCAGCATCTCGAAGCGATCTCCACCGCGATCCACTCGCCGCAACAGGCTGGTCTCGACGAGCGCAGCCAAACCTTCGAGGACGTCGTCATTGGGATCGCAGCGGCGGGCCACCGCCTCGATCTCCGCCAGAGCGCCGCCCCCGGCGAAGACGGCGAGAGCACAGAAGAGGTTGCGCTGGGGAGGGGTCAGCGACTCCTCGCTCCACGCCACCGCATTCCACAGCGTGCGGTGCCGCTCCGGCAGGTCGCGCGAGCCGCCACCGAGCTTGCTGAGATCGAGACGATCCAGCACCGCCTCCACCGAGAGCAGCCGGAGACGCGGTGCGATCAACTCGATGGCGAGAGGGAGTCCATCGAGCCGGCGCACCAACTCGGCAATCGTTCCGGCGTTCTCCTGGGTGAGAGCGAACCCGGGTTGAACGGCCGCGGCCCGTTCGAGGAAGAGATGAACCGCATCGACACGCTCCAGGTGGTCCGGACTCACGACATCGCCGATGGCGGTGACGTCGAGGGGATCGATCGCCATCTCTTGCTCGCCGCTCACTCGCAGGGGCACTCGCGACGTCACCAGAACCTTCGAGCCCGGAGAGGCCCGAACGACGTCGGACACGATGGTGGCGCCGTCGATGAGATGCTCGAAGTTGTCCATCACGAGCAGCACCGACTTCTGCGCGAGTAACCGCTCGAGGCGCGGTCCGGGCTCTCCTGCTCCTGGCGCTGTTCCCAGGGAGTCGAGAACGGTCGAAGCGATCAAGCGATGGTCGGCCACCTCGGCCAGGGACACGAAGAAGACTCCATCCGCGAAATCGGCAGAAACCTCCGCCGCCACCTGCAGCGCCAGCCGGGTCTTGCCCGTTCCGCCGGGACCAAGCAGGGTGAGGATCCTCGAGGTGGCGAGCAGACGGCGTGCCTCGGCGATCTCACGGGAGCGCCCGACGAACGAGGTGACCTGTACCGGAAGGTTGTGATGCACGAGATCGAGGGTGTGCAGCGGTGGAAAGGCCCGCTGCATCCCGGGTACGAGCACCTGAAAGAGGGTCTCCGCATCCGACAGATCCTTGAGTCGGTGCTTGCCCAGGTCCGCCAGTTCGCACCCCGGAGGCAGGTGACGCTCGGCGAGGGGCGCGGTGGCCTCGGAGAGGACGATCTGGCCGCCATGGGCCGATGAGGCGACCCGAGCGGCACGGTGGACGTCGATGCCGATGTAGTCGCTCCCCCCGAGAGTGCCCAGACCGGTGTGCAGTCCCATGCGCACCAGTAATGGCTCTCCCCCCGGCCAGTCACGCGCTGCCAGACCCAACTGGCCCGTCACCGCGGCGGCGACACCCTCCCCGGGTGTAGGAAAGGCGGCGAAGACCGAATCGCCCTCGATCCGCACCACCGTGCCGCCGTGATCCTCTACCGCGGCTCGCATCAGGCGATCGTGGTCCTCGACCACAGCCGCCCAGGCGGCACCGAGCTCCTGGACCCGGCGGGTCGAGCCCTCGACATCGGTGAAGAGGAAGGTGACGATCCCGGTGGGGAGAGTCTTCATCTCGCTGTCACCGGCCTCCCGACGATCAGCAGTGCTTCTCGTGAATCCCGGTCAGCGCATCCCACAATGCCGCCGACATCTCCGCGCACGCCGCGACCGCCGGGGCCTCGCCTCCGTAGCCTTCCAGGGCAGAGACGATCATTTCCGCCTCGTCGTACGCCCCGGCATGCACCCGGAAGTACTCCGTGGGTGCCGCGGCGGCATCGAATCCATAGTGAGTGGTGAGACCGAGTAGTTTCTCGGCGGCGGTGTCGGGTTGCTGCGCCTCAAAGGCATAGAGCGCCCCCCACGCGGTCTCCGGCGCAGAAAATAGGCGACGGGCCGTCGCCAGCATTGCCGCCACCGCCGGGATCTGCGGGGTGGTCACGGAAGTGCCGAGGTGGGCGGCGAAACGGGCCCACAGCTCGGAGTGCTCCCGCTCCTCGGCGGCGTGCTCCGACTCGGCCACCATCTCCCAACCCGAGTCGACGGCCTCGATCAGCGACCCGTACTCGGCGGCATAAGTGGCGAGCGCGGCCACCGGCAGGGTCCCGGCCCGCCACGAGCGATAGAACGGGTGCTCGAGCAACCGATGCGGTGCGATCGCAGCATCAAGCCGCTCCTTGATGATGTTGGCGGTGGTCATAAGGCCCCTTCGAGTGTGAGCACGCAGGGTACCGTTCGATGACGGCGGAAGGCGACCCGCTCCTGGCTGCCCGTCACCCGCCCGAGAAGTTGCCCGTTCCCCGTTACTCGTTGCCCGTTCTGGCCGATACCTGCCACTGACGGCCGTAGGGGGCGGGGGGAGGACGCTGGTGGCGGGAGGCTTTCGTCTCCTCGCCTAATCTCGCCCGGTGACTGACATCCTTCAGGTCTATGTCTTCGTCCTCGCCGGATTCGTCGGGTTTCAGGTGATTACCCGCGTGCCGCCGCTCCTGCACACCCCGCTTATGTCGGCCACCAACGCCATATCGGGCATCTCCCTGGTCGGTTCGCTGGTCGTGGCCGGTTCCGGGCACGGGCTGGTGGCTTCGATCCTCGGTGCGATCGCAGTGGGATGCGCCATGACCAACGTCGTCGGCGGTTTCCTGATCACCGACCGGATGCTGCGGATGTTCAAGCACGCCGAAAAGGACAAGTGAGTGGATCGCGAACTCGCCACCCAGATCACCTACCTGGCGGCGTCGGTCCTGTTCATCCTGGGATTGCGCTCGCTCACCAAGCCTGATCATGCCCGCCGGGGAATGCTGCAGGCGGCTCTGGGAATGCTGCTGGCGATCATCGGCACCCTTATCCAGCAGGACATCATCGAGTATCAGTGGATCATCGGCGGGTTGATCGCTGGCACCCTCCTCGGATACCCACTCGGACAGTGGGTGCCGATGACCGCGATGCCGCAACGGATCGCCTTTTCGCACATGTTCGGTGCGCTGGCCGCCACACTCGTCGGCGTCGCCGAGTTCACCACTGCGTTGCGGGACGGCGAGGTGATCACAACCGCACAGATGAGCGCTCTGGGCATCGAGGTGCTGTTCGGAGCCCTGACCGTCACCGGGTCGTTCGTCGCCTTCGGCAAGCTCGCCGAGTTGATTCCCGGTCGCCCGATAACCTACAAGGGCCAAAACCTGGTCAACGCGGTGCTCTTCGTCACCGTCGTCGGTCTCTTGGTGTATCTGATAATCGAACCCGACAACCACCTGGCTTTTTTCCTGCTTGTTGGTCTGGCGGCGGCGATCGGACTGTTCATCGTTCTTCCCATCGGCGGTGCCGACATGCCGGTCGTGATCTCGCTGCTCAACTCATATGCCGGTCTGGCGGCGTCGGCCACCGGGTTCGCCATCGACAATACGGTGCTGATCATCGCCGGCGCCCTCGACGGTGCTTCGGGCTTCCTGCTTTCGATCATCATGTCCCGGGCGATGAACCGGTCATTCCGCAACATTCTGTTCGGCGCATTCGGAGCCAAGGTCACCACCGGCACCAAAACCGCCTCCGGTCTCACGGTCCAGGAAGTGTCTATCGCGGATGCGGCGCTGCGCCTTGCCTACGCCCGGCGGGTCGTGGTGGTGCCCGGATACGGGATGGCAGTGGCTCAAGCCCAGCATCAGGTGAAAGAAGTTGCCGAGTTGGTGGAGCGCAACGGCGGCGAGGTTCGCTACGCGATCCATCCCGTGGCGGGACGCATGCCGGGGCACATGAACGTGCTACTCGCCGAGGCCAACATCGCCTACGACAACCTGGTGGAGATGGCGGAGATCAACCCGCAGTTTCCCGAGACGGATGTCGCCCTGATCGTGGGAGCCAACGACGTGGTCAACCCCGCGGCGATCAACGACCCGGAGAGCCCCATCTACGGCATGCCGATCATCGATGCCTACAAGTCGCAATCGGTCATCGTCATGAAGCGATCGATGAACCCTGGCTTTGCCGGGATCGAGAACGAACTGTTCTACATGCCCAACACGACGATGCTCTTCGGCGACGCGAAGGCATCATTGACACGACTCGCCGCGGAAATGAAGGCGCTGTAGGAGCGCTACCCGCAGAGGGCAGACTGGCTCCCGTTCCAAGGCCGTGAATCCTGAGCCGCGCCCGCCGCTACTTCATCTGCGGAAACCCCAGATTCACTCCGCGGTGACGGGGGTCGGGCCAGCGGGACGTGATCACTTTGAGGCGGGTGTAGAAGTTCACCCCCTCCATTCCGTACATACGGGCGTCACCGAAGATCGAGGCCTTCCACCCGCCGAACGAGTGGTAGGCCATCGGCACCGGGATGGGAACGTTGATCCCCACCATGCCCACCTGGGCTTCGTTCTGGAACTTGCGCGCCGCTCCCCCGTCGTTGGTGAACAGGGCGACTCCGTTGGCCCAGGGATTCTCGTCCAGCAGCTTCATGGCATCGTCGTAGGAGTCGACCCGCACCGTCGACAGCACGGGACCAAAGATCTCGTCGCGGTAGATGGTCATCTCCGGGGTCACGTTGTCGAACAGCGTCGGCCCCACGAAAAACCCGGGGCGGTCGGTCAAGTCGCGCCCATCGGCGACCAGGGTGGCTCCTTCGCTCACCCCCGACTCGATGTATCCGACCACTTTGTCGCGATGCTGAGCCGTAACCAGCGGTCCCATCTCTGCACCGGGTTCTAGTCCCGCAGCCACCTTGATGCGATGCAGGCGCTCCACGACTTTGGGCATGAGGCGCTCGGCGGCGTCGCCCACGGTCACCAGCACAGAGATCGCCATGCACCGCTCACCGGCCGAGCCGTATCCGGCCGAGACTGCGGCATCGGCGGCGAGGTCCATGTCGGCGTCGGGTAGGACGATCATATGGTTCTTCGCCCCACCGAGTGCGGCGACTCGCTTGCCGGCGCGGGTCCCTGTCTCGTATACATAACGGGCGATCGGAGTCGAACCGACGAATGACACCGCACCGATGTCGGGGTGGGTGAGGATCCGATCTACCGCCACCTTGTCGCCGTGTACGACGTTGAGCACCCCGTCGGGGAGCCCGGCTTTCATGAACAGCTCGGCTGTGAAGTTTGCGGCCGAAGGATCCTTCTCCGACGGCTTGAGGATGAAAGTGTTACCGCAGGCGATGGCGATCGGGTACATCCACATGGGGACCATGGCCGGGAAGTTGAAGGGGGTGATGCCGGCGACCACTCCCACCGGCTGACGGATCGAGTAGGTGTCCACGGCGCTGGAGACGTTCTCGTTGAACTCCCCCTTGGTGAGCTGCGGGATCCCGCAGGCGAACTCGACGACTTCGAGCCCGCGTTGAACTTCACCCTGGGCATCGCTGAACACCTTGCCGTGCTCGGAGACGAGGAAGCGGGCGATGTCATCGCGATGCCGTTCCACCAGGTCGCGGAACGCAAACAGGATGGCGGTCCGCCGGGACAGAGAGACATCGCCCCAGGTCTCGAAGGCGTGACGGGACGACGCCACCGCCGCATCCACCAGATCCACGGTCGCCATCGCCACCTGCGCCTGAACCACACCGGTGGCGGGGTCGTACACATCTCCCCAGCGCTCGACCTTGCCGCCAAACGGCTTGTTGTCGATCCAGTGGGTGATCTGGTTCATGGGGACCTCCGCGGGGAAAGGGTAGTTACTTGATGGCTACCCAGGAACGTTGCCCGTTACCCGTTGCCAGTTGCCGGTCACCAGCCCGCCGCGGCATTCAGGCGTCGTGCTTCTCCAGCCACTCCAGCAACTCTTTGATGCTGGCGGTGGCCAGCGCGATGCTGGTGTCGGCCGCCCCGTAATAGAGGCGCAGCGTGTCGCCGTCCGGACCAATGGTGTATCCGCAGGGAAACACCACATTGTCGACATCCCCGGTCACCTCGTAAGGCGCTTCGGGACCGAACACCCATTCGTCGCCGCGGCGCAGGCATCGCTCCGGGGAATCCAGGTCGAACAGCGCCAGGCCGAGTCGATAGCGGGCGCCCGCGGGGGATTGCCGTACCCCGTGATAGATCACCAGCCATCCCGCGGCGGTCTCGATGGGCGGCGGCGACATTCCGATCTTGTTCGCATCCCACCAGGCCCCGAGTCGCGCCTCCAGCATCAGCCTGCTGGCACCCCAGTGCTCCAGATCCTTGGAATAGGAGATCCACATGTGGGCGTAAGGCTTGCCGACGGGACGATGGATGAGAGCCCAATCGCCCCGGATTCGCCGCGGCAGCAACGCGGCGTCCTTGTCCTCCGGGGCCATGATCAAGCCTTGTCGCTCAAAGGAGCGGAAGTCGGAAGTGAAGGCGAGCGCCACGCCGGGGCCTGCCTCGGTGAAAGCGGTATAGACGACTGCGTACTTCTCCAACTCGGGGATGAAGGTGATGCGCGGGTCTTCGATCCCCCACAACTCCTCCGGATACTTCTCGGGGTCGGCGTCGAGAGTCGGTTCGGGATCGATGCGCCAGCCGTCGACACCATTGGACGAGCGAGCCGCGCCGAAGTGCGACAGCCCACGCCGGTCCTCCACCCGGCACAGGAGCAGGGTGTCTCCATCCGGGAGCAGCACCGCTCCGGCATTGAAGACGCTGTTGACCGGGTACGGCCAATCGGAGGCAGTCAGAATCGGATTGCCGCCGTGGCGGCGAAACAGCTGCGGACCTTCGGTCACGCGCGCGCCGCTTCCAGGGACAGATAGGAACTCTCGGCGAGCCGCAGCTCGAGGAGCGCTTGAAGAAACGCCAGTGTCGACTCCGCGCCCTGATTCTCGTTGGCACGATCGGAGTGGAGGCCATCGCGGCATCCACCGGTGGTCGGGTCGTAGATGGGGAGGTTGAGGTCGTTGCGGCCGAGGAACCACTCCAGGGCGCGGTGCGCCTCCTTGTTCCAGTACCGGTCGCCCGTGCGGCGATAGGCCTCCAGGCACGCCGAGACCATCGACTGGGCTTCCACGGGCTGTTGATCGAACCGGGCCCGGTCACCGCCACGGCGATAGAAACCGTCCGACCCGATCGCCACAAAGTGTCCGCCCTCGGTGTCAGCGCGCTGCAGATCGGCCAGCCATGCGAGAGAGTCGAGGCCGGCCTTGGTCATCGCCGGGTTCGGTATGGCGTCGCCGCAGGTAAGTAGAGCATGGGGCAGGGCGGCATTGCAGTAGGTGAGCCCGTCCTCGAACCAGTTCCAGCCCTCGGTGCGATGGGCGTCGTACAGGGTCAGCAGCCGATTGGCCAACTCCTCTCGCACCTGGCTCACCCGACGGTCGCCGGCAAAGCGCTGCGAGTACTCGTGGATACCGAGAAGAGCGAACGCCCACGCCCGTGGGCTGGTCGTCCCCAGGATGGCGGGAAGGGCCTGTTCGAACAGGCGTCCGGCCATGCCTTGCACCGATGACGCGTTCGAACGCGCCAGCACGGTTCCCAGCGCCCACAGAGCCCGGCCATGGCAGTCGTCCGAGCCGGCGGCGCCGAGCCAGCGGCGCTGAAAGTCCATGAAGTTCCGGAACCGTCCCGTGGCGGGATCGAAGGCATAGGCGACAAAGGCGAGATAGCGCGACGCCAGATCCACCGCCTCGGTATGCCCCAACTCCTCGAGCAGCGCGCTCACGAGAAGGGCCCGGGCGTTGTCGTCGGTGGTGTACCCCTCGCGGAAGTTGGGAATGGTGAAGCTGCCGTGCTGCAGCATCCCGGTGTCGTCCGTCATGCGACGCAGATGATCGAGTTTCAGGGGCGGCAATTCGCCGGGGCGCTCGTCAAGAGACTTGACTGCTGGCGCAGGCTGGAAATGCATTCGCTCCGCCCGAGCCCGTTCGAAGCATTCGACGTAGCGTTGCGCCACCTCGGACCAGATCATCGCTCTGCCGAACAGGTAGGCACGCTTGCGCATCGCATGCCGCTTGGAGTCGTTGCCGAGCAGGTCGATGACCTCTGCGGCCAGAGCATCGGCATCGTCGAACGGGACCAGCACCCCGCGCTCCTCGGCCAGCATCTCCTCGGCGTACCAGTACGGCGTGGAGATCACCGCCTTCCCAGCTCCGATTGTGTAAGCGAGGGTCCCCGAGGTGATCTGGGCCTCGTTGAGGTAGGGAGTGAGGTAGATGTCGGCAGCTCCGATGAAGTCGATCAACTCTTCGAGGCTCACAAAGCGGTTGTAGAAAACGACATGACCCTCGACGCCCTTCTCTTGGGCGAGCCATTGCAGCGAGAGCCGGTAGGACTCCCCGTCCTTCTGGACCACGTGCGGGTGGGTGGCTCCAAGGATGAAGTACACGACGTTGGGATACTCCTTGACGATGGCGGGGAGTGCGGAGATAACCGTTTCGATTCCCTTGCTCGCCGACAGGAGTCCGAAGCTGAGCAGCACGATCTTGCCTTCGACTCCGAACTGGTCCTTGTGAAAGCTGGGATCGACGAATGGGACATCAGGGATGCCGTGCGGTATGAGATCGATCTTGTCGGCAGACACGCCGTAGATGTCCCGGAGGAACTCCGCCCCGCGTTCGCTCATCACCACCACCCGATCGGAGAGTGCTGCCACCTGCTGCAGAACCCGCCGCTGGTCGGCGTCGGGCTCACGAAGCACCGTGTGCAGGGTGGTGACGATCGGCATTCGCAACTCGCGCATCAGAGCCAGGATGTGGCTCCCGACCCGCCCGCCGAAGATGCCGTACTCGTGCTGCAGGCACACGAGATCCACGTTGTTGATGTTGAGGAAGTCGGCCGCACGCAGATACGACTCGATATCCTTCTCGGTCAGCTCGAAACGCACCCGGGTCGGATACTCGTAACCAGCCGCGAGGTCGTTGACCGGAACCGCGATGCACGAGATCTCGGGGAACTGTTCGGCCACGGCCTCACACAGATCGGTGGTAAAAGTGGCGATCCCGCATTGGCGCGGGGCGTAGTTCCCGATGAAGGCGATCCGGCTCAGTTGCGAGCGGCTCATTCCTGGCCCCACGATCGCCTCCTCCCTGAACAACGAAAAACACTGGTGTCGCGCCGATCCGCGCGGCCACCGGCAGTGCTGTTGGTCAACTGCGAGCGATTCGTGTGGAGTAAAGCCAGTTTACCACCGGCCCAATACTGAACCCGGTCCGCTATATGTGTTGTCCCAGGCCGCGATACGCAATGTCGCCTCCGTGTAGCGTGGCGCCCGCAACGGCAGAGGAACCATGACCGCGGTCGCCGGGGGCAACCCATCCCAGGATCATCAACCGGTCGCTGAACCGGGTCTCATCCCCGCGGCTGTCGTCGGCCGCTCCCCCTGGCAGCTGTTCTTGATGCGGTTTCGCCGCGATAAGGTCGCCCTCGGCGCACTTGCATTCCTGGGCCTGCTGGTGGTCGCCGCCCTGCTGGCGCCGGCGATCGCAACCAACGTGGTGCATCACGGCCCCAACGACCTCTTCATCCACGAACCGGTGAAGATGGTGAACGAGTTCGGGCTCCCACTGGGACCCAACGACCAGTTCTGGTTCGGCGCCGATCGCTCGGGCCGGGACCTATTCGTCCGGGTGCTCTATGGGGCCCGCACCTCGCTCGTGGTCGGTGTGGTGGCGACCGGATTCGCCGTGTTGGTCGGGGTGACGCTCGGCCTCATCGCCGGCTTCTACGGCGGCTGGCGGGACACACTCATCTCCCGCACCACTGACATCGTCCTCTCGTTCCCATTGCTGCTGTTCGCCATCGGGATAGTGGGGGCGTGTTCGTCGGCTCCAGAGGGGTGTTTCGGCGGCCTCATCAAGCCCGGCCTGCAATTGGTGATCTTTGTGATCGCGCTGTTCTCCTGGCCCAACATCGCCCGCGTGGTCCGCGGCAACACCCTGTCACTGCGAGAGCAGGAGTTCGTCGATGCCAACCGCGCCCTGGGGGCAAGCAACATCACGATCATGTTTCGCGAGCTGCTCCCGAATCTGGTGGCCCCGATCATCGTCTACTCGACGCTCCTGATCCCCGCCAACATCATCTTTGAGGCCGCACTCTCGTTCCTTGGCCTCGGGGTGCCGCAGACGGTCCCCTCGTGGGGGCGCCAATTGTCCGAGGCGGCAGGCGTCTTCCGGGTGGCGTGGTGGATGATGGTGTTTCCCGGGCTGTTTCTCTTTGCCACCACCCTGGGTTTCAACCTGGTCGGCGATGGGTTGCGCGACGCCCTGGACCCCCGCACCGGCCGCTAGACCCGAAAGGGCGTCGGTGCCATGAACCGGTGGCGACGCGATTCACTAGCGTGGCGACACCAAGACTGAGGTTGGCCTGCGACGGCGCACGGTCTTCCAAGGTTTGGCAAGCAAAAAGGAGCCAATCACTTGAGGAAGAACACCATCGGCGCCCTGGCGCTGCTGCTGTCGCTCGCTCTCGTCGCCGCAGCCTGCGGGGACGATGACGGCGGAGGCGGCGGCGGGGGAGTCACCACGGGCGGCACCCTCCGTTTGGAGACGGACGGCATCGCCTACACCAGCGGTGGAGACCCCAGCGGCGAGTACCTCGGTATTTCGTTCGGCATCTTCACGAACCTGCTGGCCCGGACCCTGCTCACCTACTACCACACCGACGGGGCGAACGGAAACACCCTGGTTCCCGACCTCGCGGCCGACTTCCCGGTGGTCTCGGAAGATGGGTTGACGTATACGTTCACCCTGAAGGACGGGATCATGTTCGGCCCGCCGTTGTCGCGCGAAATCACTTCGCATGACATCGAGTTCGCCTTCCGGCGCATGACGGTCGAGTCCGTGGTCGCTCAGTACGAGTTCTACTACGACGGGCTGATCAACGGACTGGTTCTCCACGAGACGCTGCCGGACTCGATCGCGGGAATCGAGACCCCGGACGACAAGACGATCATCTTCCATCTGACTCGTGTCTCCCCCGACTTCGTGTACCTCCTGGCTATGGCCGCGACGGCACCGCAGCCGGAGGAAGTGGCGGGCTGCTTCATGGACGCCACGTACGGCCGGTACCTGGTTTCCAGCGGTCCGTACATGTATGAGGGCAGCGACGAGCTCGATGCGTCGAGCTGTGAAGCACTGACGGCCTCCGGGCCGATCTCTGGCTTCGACCCGGCGAATCACTCGTACTTCGTCCGCAACCCCGATTACGACGCGGCGACCGATGACCCGGAAGTCCGGGCCAACTACGTCGACCGGATCGAGATCGATCTGAACACGAACGTTCAGGACATCTACGCCAAGATCAAGGCTGGTGAGTTGGACGGCGCCGTTTCCTCCGGGAACCCCCCGGCGGACGTGCTCCAGGACTACTCCACCGACCCCGCCCTGCAGGACCGCCTTCGGAGCGGTGGTGACGACCGGACGTGGTACATCACCATGAACCTGGTCGCGGCACCGTTCGACGACGTTCATGTGCGTCGCGCGGCCAACCTGATCATGGACAAGGCCGGCATCCTGCAGGCCTGGGGCGGCGACATCAGCGGCATCATTGCCACCCACATCCAGCCGCCGGCTCTGTCGGGTCTGGGTGCTGACTATGACCCCTATGCCACCGAAGGGTTCCGCGGGGACCTCGAGGCGGCGCAAGCGGAAATGGCGCAGTCGGTTTACGACACCGACGGCGATGGCATGTGCGATGCCCCCGAGTGCAGTGGCGTCATCATGATCAACCGGGCCACATCCCCCTGGATCGAAGCCGAGGCTGTCGTGGTGGCATCACTGGCGAAGATCGGCATCACCGTCGAAGTGCGCGAGGTCTCGGACCATTACACGCAGATCCAGACGGTCGCCAACAACGTCCCGATCGGAATGAACCCGGGATGGGGTAAGGACTACCCCGATTCGAGCTCGTTCGTCGGATTCCTGTTCGATGGCCGCGGCATCAAGGCCGAGGGCAACTACAACTACTCGATGGTCGGTCTCACCACTGCGCAGGCGGCTGCGCTCGGTGTGGAGTTCGGGGCAACCCCGAGCGTCGATGCCGATATCGACAACTGCAAGCTGATCTCCCTGACCGATGAGCAGGGTGGTCTCGATTGCTGGAACGACCTGGACAAGAAGTTGATGGAAGAGATCGTGCCGTGGATTCCTTATCTGTGGCCGAACATCATCACCACCATTGGCCCGGCGGTCACCGCCTGGGACTTCGACCAGTTCTCGGGCGTCACCGCCTTCTCCAAGGTGGCTGTCGACCCGTCTTTGCAAAACTGAGATAAGACGACGGCGCCGGGGATCGCTCTGCTGCGGCGGAGCGATCCCCACGCCGCTCCGGGGTGACACGACGATGAGGTGCAACCGGGATGGGGAGGTACATCGCCCGCCGACTGCTCTGGGTTCTGCTCGTCGTCATCTTGGTCACGTTCTTCACCTTCCTCATCTTTTTCGTGATCCCGCCGGTGGATCCGGCAATCCTCTTCGCCGGTCGGGCACCGAGTGAACGGCTGATCAATCAAGTGCGCGAGGCGTTCGGCCTCGATCAGCCCTTCTGGATCCAATACGGCCTGTTCCTGAAGCGCATCTTTCTCGGCGATGAATATGGCTGGCCCGGCTTTGGGCTCTCGTTCGTGACCCGCTCCCCCATCCGGGAGCAGTTCCTCGATCGCACGTGGGTGACCGCCCAGCTTGCGCTCGGGGCGGCCACGATCTGGCTGGTCCTCGGAGTGCTGATCGGCATCATTTCGGCGCTGAAGCGGGGTCGGTGGCAGGACCGGGTATCGATGGGCTTTGCCCTCTTCGGGGTGTCGGCTCCGGTGTTCTGGCTGGGACTGATGGCGCTGTACGTCTTCTGGGAGAAGCTGCATTGGCTTCCTGGAACCGGCTACGTCGCCATAACCGAGAGTCCCAGCCAGTGGTTTCTCCACATGCTCTTACCGTGGGTCGTGCTGGCGCTGCTGTTCGCCGCCTTCTACGCCCGCATGGTGCGAGGAAGCCTGCTGGAGACGTTCGGTCAAGACTGGATCCGAACCGCCCGGGCCAAGGGGCTCTCCGAGCGCAGGGTGGTGTTCAAACACGGCCTGCGCGCCAGCCTTACCCCGGTTGTGTCGCTTTTCGGCGCCGACCTGGGCTCACTCCTGGGCGGGGCCATCATCACCGAGAGCGTCTTCAATCTTCCCGGGCTGGGAACCTACGTCGTTCGCTCGGTGCAGAGCGGCGACATACCGGTGATCATGGACGTGGTGGTGTTCGCCGGGCTCGCCGTCGCCCTGATGAGCCTGGTCGCGGACATCCTTTACGCCGTCCTCGATCCCCGGGTGAGGTATTCATGACCATCACGGGGCGCGGCGACGTGCTGCTCGAAGTCATCGACCTCACTGTGCACTTTCCCACGGGCGACGGACTGGTCAAGGCCGTCGATGGCATCAGCTTCGAGATCCGCCGCGGTGAGGTGCTCGGCGTAGTTGGTGAGTCGGGTTCGGGCAAGAGCGTGGGCTTTTTGACGGTCATGGGTCTCATCACCTCCCGCCAGGCCGAGATCACCGGCCAGGTGCTATTCAAGGGACAGGATCTCCTGCAACTTGGCACGGATGAAATGCGGCATGTCCGGGGCAAGGAGATGGGGATGGTGTTTCAGGACCCCATGACATCGCTCCACCCGATGTATCGCGTCGGGGCCCAGATCGCCGAAGCAGTGCGGGCCCACGAGAAGGTGTCGAAGAAGGCAGCGGCGGCTCGCGCAGTGGAGATGTTGCGCAAAGTAGGCATTGCCAAACCTGAGGAGGGGGCCCGACGCTATCCCCATGAGTTTTCGGGAGGGATGCGGCAGCGAGCCATGATCGCAATGGCCCTGGTGATGAACCCGGATCTGCTGATCGCCGATGAACCGACTACTGCTCTCGATGTCACCGTACAGGCGCAGATCCTGGATCTCATCGATCGCCTCAAGACCGAGTTTCACGCCGCGGTGGCGCTCATCACACACGATCTCGGAGTGGTTGCAGAACATTGCGACCGGATCCAGGTGATGTACGCCGGCAAGATCGTCGAGGCGGGGACTGCACGCGGTTTGTTCCACAGCGGCCGGCACCCCTACACCTGGGGTCTGTTGCAGTCGATCCCACGGCTCGACGCCAGCGGTGACGAACGCCTCAACCCGATCAAAGGCCTTCCCCCGTCGCTCATTTTCGTCCCGGCCGGCTGTTCTTTCCATCCCCGCTGCCCCTACACCATGGATGTGTGCCGAGTCGAAGTACCCGAGCTGCGCAGCGACGGAGTCCACGCCGAGGCCTGCCACCTCACCGACGCCGAGAAGGTGCGCATCTTTCAGGAGAAGGTGGTGCAGCACATATGACCACGGGGACGGGGCAAAAGGGCAGTCCACTCCTGCGCATTACCGGCGTAAAGAAATACTTCCCGGTGACGCGGGGCATCGTGTTCCAGAGGCGGGTTGGTGACGTCCAGGCCGTGGACGGAGTCGACCTGGAGATCTTCCCCGGGGAGACGGTGGGCCTGGTGGGTGAGACAGGGTGCGGCAAGTCAACACTGGCGCGGGTCATCACCAAACTGCGCGAGCCCACCGCAGGGAAACTGGAGTTCGACGGCGAGGACTACACCCACTACTCACGCCGCGAGATGCGCCCCCTGCGCCGCCAGATGCAGATCATCTTCCAGGACCCCTACGCCTCCCTGAATCCTCGGAAGACGGTGGGGTCGATCATCGGCGACCCCTACCGCATCCACAGAACCGTTCCCCGCCACCAAATCAAGGCGGAAGTGGAAGAGCTCATGGAACTCGTGGGGCTCAACCCGGAGCATTACAACCGGTACCCGCACGAGTTCTCCGGCGGACAGCGGCAGCGCATCGGGGTAGCGCGAGCCCTCGCCCTCACCCCCCGACTCATCGTCTGCGACGAGCCGGTATCCGCGCTCGACGTCTCGATCCAGGCCCAGATCCTCAACCTGCTCGGCGACCTGCAGAAGGAATTCCGCCTCACCTACCTGTTCATCGCCCACGACCTCTCGGTGGTGCGCCATGTCTCCAACCGGGTGGCCGTGATGTACCTGGGCAAGATCGCCGAGATCGCCCCGCGCGCCGACCTGTACCGCAACCCCAAGCATCCCTACACGGGGACCTTGCTCTCCGCGGTACCGATCCCTGACCCGGATCGCGCCAACACCCGCAACCGGATCATCCTCCAGGGGGACGTGCCGTCACCGATCGATCCCCCATCAGGGTGTCGCTTCCATCCCCGTTGTCCCAAGGCCCAGTTCCCGGCGTGCCGCGATCAGGTGCCCGAATTGCGGGAGATGGGGCCGGACCACGTCGCCGCCTGCCACTACCCCCTCACAGGTCCCGGCGATCTGATCAAGGCCCGAACCGCCGCCCCGTCGGCCGATTGACTCGGCTCAGAACCTGACCCGAAGCATCTCGAACATCTCGAGTCGCGCCGCGCCCGCCGGCACCGAGGCCTCGCTCGGGCCGACCGGGTACACGAAGGGCATGCCATCGACCGCCGCCACCCCGAGCGATGACTCGAAACGTCCCAACCCCGTGTACATCGACTCGAACGCGGAGAACGCTTCACCTACCGGCCATCCGGTACCGGACGGCATCCCCGAGTACTGCTTGCCGTCGAGCATGTAGACGAAGTAGTCGGCGAACCCAAACAGTGGGACTTTGAACTCGAGCCGGCCGCTCACTTCGCTAAGCGGGTAGGCGGGAAACATGGTGTCGGTGGCATCGACGACACCGTTGCCATCGTTGTCGCATATGAGCCCGGCGTACAGACCGATGACGTCCGGCTGGAGCGGCAGCCAGCCGAGCGTTGCCGACAAGCCGCCCAGAAAGTCTTCATTGGGAATCCACACGGTGCCGCCGGGATGATCGGTCGCCACCTCCAGGCCGCTCAGGTCGCGGTGCAGTATCGAGGTCGTGGGATCCCAACAGCGGGCGCGGGCGGCGAGGGTCAAGCGGAGTTCCTCGACGGCCGGATCGAGCAGCAGGCTGTCAAGGCGGGTGAAGGCCAATGCGCCTGAACCGGAGGAGGTACCGAATTCGGCGGAGAAGGTAATCGGCATCACATCGATCTGCGCAACATCCTCGCACTTGATGTCGATGCTCGATCCGCGACCCGAGAAAGGCAGCCCGTCGATAGAAACCGGTGACGCGATCCCGCCAGCAATCGATCCCGACGAGTCGCGAAATCCTGCTGGGGCAACCGGGATCAGTCCGGGGACCTCGGCGCCCAACTGCAGGATGTTTTGGAACGAACGCATCGAGGGCACGGCTTCGATCATTTCCCGGTCGAGGGTCACGACCGCAGTGGTCGACTCCTGGACCGCGACCACCGGGGAGAAGTGAGCCGTCGTTCCCGATACCAGCACCTCGCTCCCCCGCCGGGTGATGGCGAGATCGCCCAGCAACTCGAAGCCCCCATCGGAGTTGCTGGTGAGCAGGACCATCACCGGGACTTCGTTGGGGGCCAGACCTTCGAAGGCGGCGACGTCACGGCGAACCGTGATTGTCACCGGCGCGCCGAACTCGAACCCATCGGGTCCCAGGTCGTAGACCTGCAGACCGGCCTCGGCGGGCAGCCCTTCCAATCCGGGCGGGTACTCCGCGGCCCCCAGCAGCTGGATCGTGATGCCCGGATCCGAAGCTGCCGCCGAATGCGGAACCGTGACCCGCAACCCGCCGTCTTCGCTGATCACCGTAAGGCCCGGCTCGGTGGTGGTCGTCACCGACGGCGCGCTGGTGGTCACCGCGTCGGTGGTGATAGTGACCCCCGCCCCGCCCCCTCCACAGGCGGCGATCAGGAGCAGCGCCGCAACCGGTGATCTGCGCCGTGCCACCGAGCCTCCTCCCTCAGAACTGGAAATTGAGCCGGGTGATGAACTGCTGCAGCTCGACCTCGGCGGTGGTCTCGGCCTCGTCCGGTCCCACCTGGTAGACGAACGGGTTTCCCCCGGATCCCAGAATCCCGATTGAGGTCTCGAATCTCCCGGTCCCGGTGTACTTCTCTCCGAAGGCTGACAACGCCGCGCTCACCGTCCACTGCTCGCCCTCGGGAGCCGCGGAGAACTGTGAGGCATCGGCCAGGTAGACGAAGTAGTCGCCGTATCCGTACAGCGGAGCCACGTAGGTGAGGTCATCGCCGTCTCGCATCAGCCCCCAGGGGGCGAAGAACGTGTCGGTGGCATCCACCCGCCCGTTCTGGTCGTTGTCGCAGATCAATCCCGCCCAGGCGCCTTCCAACCTAGGAGTGAAGGGGGTTTGCAGTTTGAATCCGGAGAAGCCCCCGTAGTAGTTCTCATCGGGGATGTACACCTGCCCTCCGGGATGATCGGTAAAGAGCGCAAGGGCCACCAATGTCAGCGCCGCAAGGAATGACGTCGCCGGATCAAGGCAATAGAAGTCCTCGATCATCTTCATGGTGAGTTCTATCTGCCGACCCGGCATCAGGTTGGCGATGAGGTTGGAGTGGAATCCGCTATCGGGTCCGGCGGGATCGATCGTGACCTTGGCGCCGAGGCGGGGGCGGAACTGCGCACCCTTGTCGCAAGCGACCTCGAGACCGCGGGTATCGACCCCGGCACCGGCTGCTGCAAAAAAACCCGCGGTGGTGGTCATCCCGAACCGGACCGCCGCCGACCGGGAGTAGCCGACCGCATCGACCATCGCCGGCGGATCGATCTGCTCCAGTCCTCCGCCGTACCACTTGAGACCGATCTTCAGACTCGAACCCACCTCGGTGGCGTACCCGAGGTGGTAATCGTCGAGGTGCGTTTCCACATATCCACCCAAGTTCACCGCGATCACCGGCGAAAAGTGGGTCGTGGTTCCAGATACGAACACATCGTCGCCATCGCGGGTGACCCGAAGATCGTCGTACAGTTCGTAGGTTGCGGTGCTGGCGTCATAGGTCATCAAGACGACGGCAGGCACCATCGCGGCAGCCATGCCCTCGAAGCGAGCCGCATCGATGCGACGCGTCACCCTGACGGGAGCGGCAAACTCCAGCCCGGCGGGTCCGAGTTCGTAGATTCGCGACTCGGGATCGTCTGCCGCCGCCGCCAGCTCCGGCGGGTATTCATCACCGGAGAGCAGCCGAATGGTGATCCCCGGATCGGAGGCGGCAGCCGCGATGGGGACCTCGATCGTGAGATCGCCGTCCTCGCTCACCACCTCGAACCCGGCTTCGGTAGTGGTCGTGGTCGCGACCGCCGTCGTCGTGGTGGCCGCGGTGGAGGGGACAGTCGCAGTGCCCGAATCCCCCCCGCAGGCTCCGACAACGAGCAGGAACGAGGCCACCACAGCAAGCCGAGCCCGCATCACAGACCCCCTCATGTATTGGGCGTAAGCCTACGCCTCGCCGCCGCCCCCTGCGGGGCTCCTCACCGGGCATCACCCCTTCAGATGCTCGGCGGCGGCGGCGACGATGAAAGCCGCGTCGTCTCCCGCTCCGGCGATGAGGCCGGAGGCCCGAGTGCGCAGCCACGGCACCCCGACGAGGTAGAGCCCGGGCACCGGAGTGATCCCGTCGTTGTGCACCAGGTGACCGCGGTCGTCGATTACGGGAAGATGCACCCATGAGAAATCGCCATCGAACCCGGTTGTCCACACCACTGCAGCGATGTCGCCGACCGCAATCCGGGTTGGCCCGGCCAGGGCGTCCGGGTCGACCGCGGGCAGGTCGACCGGATCGGGCTCGGACGGATCTGCGGTGATTCCCGCACCGGCGATATAGCCGTCGATCATCATCTTGAGCTCCGCAGAGCCTGTGTCGGCAAAGCGGACGCACTCCGCCACCGAGTCGTCAAACGCAAGAGTGCGTCCGTCGACTCCGATCAAACGGCCCACCAGCGTTGTCCCTTGGGCGGCGAGATCCTGCAGGCTCACCGTATGGCCACGTTCCCCCACTCCCGAGATCTGCGGCTGCGGGTTGAACTGCATCTGGGGATCAGGGAGTTCGGCCAGGCGCGTTCCCAAAACCCCCATCTCCTCCAGCCACCGCAGCACATCCCGACCCCGGTATCGCCGGGGAGAGCGCGCGACCTTGCTGACGCTGAGAAAAACCCTGCGACCGGCACCGAGTAGATCTTCAGCGATCTGGCAGCCCGACTGGGCACTGCCCACCACAAGCACCCCGCCCGAAGGGAGGGAGGCAGAATTGCGATACTGGCCGGCGTGGATCTGGATGAGATCGGACGGCAGTTGGCCCGCCAGTGATGGGATGCGGGCGCGATTCTGCGCTCCCGACGCCAACACCACGACGCGCCCCTGTAGCGATCCGACTTCGGCATGGTCGGTCAGCACCTCGAAGCCGTCGCCGCTCGCCTTCACCGCGGTGACCGTTACCCCTTGGCGGATCGGAAGCCCAAACGACTCCGCGTATCCCTCGAAGTAGCGCACCAGCTCTTCCGCTGAAGCGAAACGCTCCGGATCGCCGGGAATCGCGGCGCCGGGGAGTCCATTGATCCCGTTGAGGGTGTTCACCCGGAACGAGTCCCACCGCTGGCTGCGCCATGTCTCGGCGACCCGACCCCGCTCCAGCACCAGGTGCGGGATTTCCCGCATCTGGAGCTGGCGGCTGACCGCCAGGCCGGCCTGACCGGCACCAATGACGACCGCGGGATACGACTCCATCGACAGCGAGTCTATTGGCTGGCCGCCGGCGATGACCGACCGCGGTTTCAGCAGGTGATCGAGGGCGCCACCGCGTTGGAGAGGGCGTTGCGGATTCCGCGGGTCGTCTCCACGATCACGATCATGGTCACCACCCGCGCGCTGCCGGAACAGGTGGCCGCCATCACCGTCCCATAGCTCATGTCGCTGTCTGTCCCCACGGAGAAGTTTTCCAAGACTGCAGGCTGCCCGTCCACGATCAAGGAGACCGGCCGACCCCGATACATGGTCGCTCCCGAGGAGGACGGCAGGGAGATGATGACACCGTCGACCAACACGAACAGGTCCTCCGTAGGCGATCCCGGGGAGGACCACAGCAGGGTGATCTGCTCGGTGCCATCCCGATTGCCGACCAGCACCGTTCCGGTGTCGTGTTCTGTTCCCTGTGCCGCGACCGCGCTGAAGCGGTGCGGATACACCACCGCGACTCCGAACGCCTCGAACCCCGACCCGATCCCGGTGGCCTTGGCATCTGTGGCCACCGCGGGCCACACTGCCATCCCGTAGGTGCCGACCGCGGCGGCCACCCCGACCACCACGGCTAGTACCCGCCGCTCGACGCGGGGACGATGCCTCGGTTCGGGCTGCTCCAACTCGAGATAGCGGGCCCGAGCCTCCTGGCGCCGGGTGACCCCGCCGATCACCAAGACCGCTGCCGGGAGCACGACCAGCGAGAGGGCTGCGGCCAGCACCAGCATCAGCACCGCACCGCGATCGTCCAGTCCACTGTCGATCCAGGCACCGGCGATCAACAGCGCGGCGGCACCGACGAACAGCACCCACCAGGCATGCAGCCACCAGGGCACCGGTCCGCGGCGCCACCGGTCGCCGATGGGATGCGGCGCTTCGAGTCCGGTGGCACGCCAGATGTCGTCAAGCATCCGTTTCGGGGCGATCAGGTTGAATCCGGGGACGAACCAGGCCCACACCGCCCACCCCGGGCTCAGCCGCATCCAGCGGACCCCGAGGGCGCGCAGGTTGCGATAGATCCGACGCAGCCACATGACGAAGGCGACGCCGGTCACCAGGCCAATCGCACCGATGAGCGTGGTCACGTCGGCGACTCGCGTCCGGGCCTCGGTCAAACCCAACCCATTTCCGAGCGAGCGATGAACCGAAAACAGTGCTGGCAGCGCGATGCCGACGAGAACCGTGCTCACCAGGCACCCGCCGCGCAGGACCAGCGCCAGGGTCCCGCCGGGGCGATAACCCGAGGGCAGCCGCCGCAACGACCGGGCCGGGGCC
>JBKKBI010000049.1:0-2605 GCA_046714175.1 Acidimicrobiia bacterium
CTGCTGGCCTGCCTCGGTTGCGGTGACGCCGGTGAAGTCGACCGCACTCAGATCGAGGGACGACAGACCCCTGGCAAGGACAAGGGCGGCTGTATCCGGCTTCGCCGGCTCTGACCGCTCCCAGCTGCAAGCAGCCGATCCGGCCATCACCAGCGCCCCCACCAGGGCCAGGCACAACCCCCGACGTGAGGCGACGACCGGATGATCCCCGGTCACCCGATCCCTAAGTCGCACTGGCGGGCAGGACGCCCAGCTCTTTCAGGATCTCCCTGGCGATGGTATTTCGGGCCGCGGCATGGTCCGGGGCGGAGCCTGCCGCCGGAGGCGAGCCGGCGGTGCCGACGATGAACGCCGGCGCGCACACCAGCGCGGTGGTTTGGTGCCGGAACGATTTCATCAAGGTTCCCGTCAGAGTGGCCGTGCTTTGGGTTCGTTGCGCCCAGACCACTTCCATACGCTATAGTATGGATATGCCCCTGTCAAAGATCGACTGGACCAAAGCGGCGCTCGTGGCCCTGGAGCGCGATGGTCTCGATGGTGTCGCTTCGAGCCGCCGGCGCGACAGGCGGGCGCCACCAACGACAGCTTCTACTCGGGCTCGGCCGGCCGGTCCCGGGAAAGGCGGTTGGCTTCCCCGGGTCGGACCGGATACGACCACGTTGTCAGGGACGGCCGGCACGGGTACCGCCGTCGTTCTTTCGCTGGTGGTAGGGCGCTGAGGTGGTCACCACGCCGGTGACCGCAGGAGTCGATATCACGCCGACGACCGGGACGGGCAAGCAGCTGAGCTACAGCGCCTGGGTGGCCCTCGCCGTTGCCATCGCCGCCGGCGGGGCCCTCGGGCTGTGGAGCCGGTTCTTCGGCGCCTGGTGGCCGCCGTACTTCAGACCGCTGGCCGCGCTTGGCAGTCCATGGGTGCTGACCGCATTCGCAGTGGGTGCTGTGTCGGCCAAGGCTCGCCCGCACCGGCACACCATTCCTCTCGCCGCGCTGAGCGGCGCGGCCGCTCTCGTGTTCGCCACGTGGGTGTTCTACTTTTTCTACGGCACCCTCTTCGGAGCGGTGAGCGGACAATGGACGGTCATCAGCATGGCGGTCGGCGCGCCGGCGGCAGTCGCAGGTGCGCTCTGGTGGCGAAACCGGACCCACGTTCTCGGACTCGTGGCGGTTGTGGTCCTCAGCGCCGTCGTTGCGGGCGAAGCACTGTTGAATCTCCAGAACGGCCTTAAGCTCACATGGTTGCCAGCCAACGGCGGCGCGGCCCGAGTTCTTGAGACCAATAGTGTCCACATGGCGGTGATGACGTTGGCTGTGTTGCTCCCGTTGGTCCTGCTGCCTCGCTGGCGTGCCGCCCTCACCGGTGTGTTCGCCGCGGCGGTACTCACCTGGCCAGCGAGCGAGTTGATCCTCGTGGTAATCAGACTCCGCTGGTGATGCTGGTGCTCAACTCCATCGGGTAACTGAGCCCTGGTGCGTCCAGATCGTCACCCTCGTGTCGACACCAGCACGTGACCTCGATGTGCCTGCTCGGGTCGGCGATCGCTACGTGCTGCTCGCTCGTGGCGTGCTTCGGGGCGTTCACCACCTCGACGAGGCGGTCGCTCGAGGGCCGGCGGCGGCCTTCCAGTGCGGCACAGAGTTTGCCCACCTGCACCCCCCTGGCGATGGCAGCCTCCATCTCACCTTGCCACCGGCGGTCTACGACGAGGTCCTCGCCAAGGATTGGGGCGAGCCACACCCGATCAGCGGGACGATGCAGCTATTCGGGCTGCGCGACGGGCAGGAGCTTGAGACGGTGTGGCAGCTCGTGGTGGTCTCGTACCGCTACGCGGTTGGTGAACCAGCAGCCGGTACGCACGATCAGCCATGTTGAGCTGAGGCCGGCGGGGACTCACCAGCCTTTGTGCTCAAAGCCCACCCGAGCCAACCAACCGATCCAGAAGAGAGAGGTCCTGCCAGCCATGTCTACGATCGCATCCGCCCCCGTGAGGCTCACCGCTCGCCCTTCGCCGGGCAGCAGATCATGAGAACCCTTTGGCGGGATCATCCTTGGCTCGATCTGGCGGCCGCCGTCGTCTTGGCCCTCGTTGTGTTCAACGTGCATGTCTCCACCACGGGGGACGCCCTATCGTCGCTCGGGCGAGCCGAGCGGCGAGGTTTCTATGCCGTGGTGGCGGTACTGGCTGTCATCATGCTGGCCGCCACATTCGCTAGGAACTCTCGCATAGCACGATGGTGCCGCGGGTGCCTCGGCTTCGCTGTCGCGAGCGGGCTGGCGGCGATGCTCCTCGATGTCCAAGACGGCCCAGTGCGAACCGTCCAACTCGCTCTCCTGCTCGGGCTCTTCCTGGGTGCGATGGCCTCCGTGCGATTCATCGCGTATTCCGACGGCGAGCCCGCCCTTCGAGCTGACATTGCTGGCGTCCTTTGAACCTTGAGTGGTTGTCTCGCCCTTCGCCCGAAAAAGCTGCGCCACTCACTTGTGGAGCCCGCGAGCCAGGGCGACCCAATGTCGCCGTAGCGATGCACGGTGAGGTCTACCCGGTACCTTGGCCGCAGGGCTCGCCGGCGGGTTGGGTGCTTGAAACGCGCGACACCCGAACAG
>JBKKBI010000050.1:0-2606 GCA_046714175.1 Acidimicrobiia bacterium
TTTGATCCTGCACGCCCACCCCGACCACGTCGCCCGCAGTGATGATCTCCGCCCCCAGGCGCTGCGCCTGGGTGGCGGCACGACGCGCCAGGTCGCTGCCGGCGATCCCCTTGGGGAATCCGAGATAGTTCTCGATCTTTGACGAGGTGCCCGCCTGGCCCCCGGTGGCATCCCGCTCGATCACCACGGTGCGCAGGCCCTCCGACGCGCCGTACAGGCCGGCGGCAAGACCGGCTGGCCCGGCGCCGATCACGATCAGGTCATAGAACGACGCCGCGGCTTCAGTGTGCAGCCCGACCTTGGCGGCCAGGGTGCGCCGGTCGGGATTCGCGATCGAGGTGCCGTCGGCGAACAGTACGAGGGGAAGCGGTGCCTCGCCGGCGGCGGCCAGAACTGCCGCGGCGTCGGAGTCGCGCTCCACGTCGAGGAACCGGTAGGGGATCTGGTTGCGAGCCAGGAAGTCCTTGGCTTCATGGGTTGCCGGAGACCAGGTCGTGCCCAGCACCCGAATGCCGTCGAAGGGGGCCTCGGTGTTCGCCTTCCAGTCGGTGAGCAGGTCGTCCAGCACCGGATAAAGGCGGTCCTCGGGCGGGGCCCACGGCTTGAGGAGATAGTGGTCCAGGCCCACTTCGTTGATGGCCTGGATGGCGGCGTCGGTGTCGGCGTAGGCGGTGAGCAGGACGGTGCGGGCGCTGGGGTAGAACGGGGCGGCGGCGAGCAGGAATTCGGTACCCGACATTCCGGGCATCCGCTGGTCGGCGACGATCAAAGCCACTTCGTCACCGCGCTGTTTCAGCGCGCGTACGGCCTCGACTGCCTCTTCGCCCGACGCGGCGGCAACGATGCGGTAGTCGGCGGCGTACCGAGCCCTCAGGTCTCGCTGCACCGCGTCGAGCACCTGGGGGTCGTCGTCGACGGTGATGATCGCCGGTTTGGCCACGGTGCTCCCTCTGCGACCTGGGATCGTACGCCATCTGGTGTTGCTCGGTTCCTCCCGGGGCTAGCCTCGACCCCCGTATCCACGGAAGGGCTTGATGCGGCGGGAAGCGTTGGTGGTCTGCGGCGGTGACAACAAGGAGACCATGTCCACCACCGGGGCCGATCAGACCTCCACGGCGGCAGCGCAACGACCACGACTGTGGCAGAAGTCGTCGCCGTCTTCACCCAAGTCGAGTTCGGCGACGGCTCCACCATCGCACGCCCACTTGAAGTCAGCGCGTGAGTCGCGGTCCTGAGCCGGATCTGAGCGCGGTCACCGCGGCGCGGGAGCGCATCGCTGGTCTGGTCCGTCCCGTGGCTCTTATTCCCGCCGACGATCTCGGACCCGGCGTATGGCTCGCCGCCGAATGCCTCCAGGAGACCGGGTCGTTCAAGGTGCGAGGTGCCACCAATACGCTGCTCACGCTCACCGCGGCCGAGCGCGCCTCAGGTGTCGTGGCGGTGTCGTCGGGGAATCACGGCAAGGCGGTGGCCTCCGTGGCCGCGCGCCTCGGCATTGCCGCCACCATCTGTGTCTCCTCTCGGGTTCCCGCGGCCAAGGTCGATGCCATTCGCAGATTCGGCGCGGAGGTTGTGATCGGAGGACCCGGACAGGACGACGCCGAAGCCGCGGCGCGTCGCATCGTCGCCGACACCGGTGCGGTGTTCGTCCACCCCTTCGACGATCCCCGGGTGATTGCCGGCCAGGGCACTCTGGGGGCCGAGATCGTCGAAGCGCTGCCTGACGCCGGATTGCTCGTCGTGCCCCTCTCCGGTGGCGGCCTGATTGCGGGAGTGGCGCTGGCCGCCAAGTCGTTGCTGCCATCGGTGCACGTCATCGGGGTCAGTCAGGACCGAGGTCCGGCGATGCACGATTCGCTCGCCGCCGGTCGCAATGTCGCGGTCGTCGAAGAGGACACCCTGGCCGATGCTCTCGCCGGCGGTCTGGGACCGGAGAACCATTACACCCTGGAGATGTGCCGCCGTCTCCTCGATGGCGTCGTGCTGGTGACCGAGGATGAGATCGCCAGCGCCATGCGCCACCTCCGCCAGGCCCACGGCTTGCGCGTCGAAGGCGGGGGAGCAGTTGCCGTGGCCGCACTGCTGGCCGCCAAGGTGGAACCCATCGGTACCACCGTGGCGGTCGTGAGTGGGGGGAACGTGAGCGAGGAGGTGTGGGAGAGAGTCACGAGATAGCCGCCACTCTCCAGCAACCAGCCAGGGCGCCTCATCGCCCATCGCCCATCGCCCTACGATTCCCCCCATGCCCCTCCTCGACCAACTGGTGGCACAGCAGAAGACCGGGCTCCACATCGGTGGGGAGTGGCGGGCTGCTGGCGATGGCGGCACGTTCCCGGTGTTCGACCCGGCCACCGAGGAGATCATCGCCGAGGTGGCGAGTGGCACCGAGGCCGATGGGATCGCCGCGGTCGCCGCCGCCCACGACGCCTTCGCTTCGTGGGCCGACACTGCGCCGCGGGTCCGGGGCGAGATCCTGCGCCGCGCCTTCGAGGCGATCATGGATCGGGAGAAGGACTTCGCCGAACTGATCACCCGGGAAAACGGCAAGGCGCTTCCGGACGCCGCCGCCGAGGTGCGCTACGGCGCCGAGTTCTTCCGCTGGTTCT
>JBKKBI010000051.1:0-12821 GCA_046714175.1 Acidimicrobiia bacterium
TCCGAAACACCACCGTCTCAGTCCCATCCCCATTCACCACCAACCCACCATTCCCCACCGACGGCAACTCCACCACCACATCCGGCACCAACTCCAAAGAAAACCCATCCACATCCGCCACCCCGGCGAAGTAGGCCTGGCCGATGCGCTCCGTGGGGCCGCCTCCGCCGGTCACGTACGGGTTGAGGCTGAACGGCTCCTCGAGCTCCCCGATCACCACTTCGCCGCCGTATTCGTTGCGTCCCCCAATCGCGTCGGTGGTCGAGGTCGATCCGGGGACGGTCGAAGTGACCGCAGGAATAGTGGTATCCGAGGCCGTGGTCACCGTGGTTGCGGCGCCGCCGCCCAAGCCACATCCGGCGACGAGCAGTGTCCCGACGACGAGGACGAGACCGACGCGCCGCGGCGCGGCAGCGCGTGTGGACCGCGGTGGCAGGGAAACGGCAGGCACGTCGGGGCAGGCTAACGGAGCGCCCGAATCAAGCGACACGGTCGCAAAGTGCCCGCGCTCTCAGCTGGCTCTTCCCTGCTGCGCCACCGCGGCCGCGGCTGTGGCCGCGGTGTCCGGGTCACCGAGGTACCCGGCGTGTGCCACCGCCAGATCCCCGTCCAACCGGTAATGCCGGGGAATGCCGGTGGGGATGTTCAGGGCGGGTATCGCCTCGTCGGAGATGCCTTCCAGGTGTTTCACGAGAGCCCGCAGGCTGTTCCCGTGCGCCACGACTAGCACCGTGCCTCCGCGCCGCAGGTCGGGGACGATGGCATCGTGCCAGTAGGGAAGCATTCGGCGGACCACGTCGGCGAGGCTCTCGGCCGCGGGGATCTGGTCGGGGGTGAGCTCGGAGTAGCGCGGGTCGTGGGAGGCATGGCTGGGATCAGCGCTGTCCAGCGGCGGCGGGAGCACGTCGTAGGAGCGGCGCCATATCTGGACCTGCTCCTCACCGTGGCGCGCCGCGGTCTCAGCTTTGTTCAACCCTTGCAGGGCTCCGTAGTGCCGCTCATTGAGACGCCAGTGCCGGCGCACCGGAACCCACAGCCGGTCGGCGGACTCGAGGGTGAAATGGAGCGTTGCGATCGCCCGCGACAGCACCGAGGTGTGCGCCACCGTGGGCTGCAGGCCGGACGCGGTCAGCAGATGGCCCGCCGCCGTGGCTTCCGCCACCCCACGAGTGGTGAGTCCGACATCGGCCCAGCCCGTGAAACGATTCTCCAGGTTCCAGGTGCTCTCGCCGTGGCGGAGCAGCACCAGATCGTGAGTCACCCTGGCGACGCTAGTCGGGCCGATGCCGCCACCCCGGGAACCACCGGTCACACCCAGTAGCGCACTATGGCGGCGAACTGATCCGGGTCCAGAGAGGCCCCCCCGACCAGGGCCCCGTCGATGTCGCGTTTGGCCATGAACGCGGCGATGTTCCCGGGATTCACCGATCCCCCGTAGAGGATCCGTACCCGCGCCGCCACCTCCTCGCCTTGGGAGCCGGTGACCGCGGCTCGCAAATTGGCGGCAGCATCTCCGGCGACATCGGGATCGGCGGTTCGACCGGTGCCGATCGCCCAGATGGGTTCATAAGCCACCGCCAGCCCGGCGACATGCTCTGCGGGCAATCCGCGCAGCGCCGCGGACAGTTGGCCGGTGATCACCTGCTCGGTGGTGCCGGCCTCGCGCTGTTCCAACGACTCGCCGACTGCGACGATCGGCGTCATGCCGGCATCGAGCACCGCCGCGGTCTTGCGAGCCACGGCAGCGTCGTCGTCCCCGAACATGCTGCGGCGCTCCGAGTGACCGACGATCACGAAGCGCACTCCGAGACTGCGCAGCATTCCGGGCGCGATGGCGCCGGTGTAGGCCCCGGACTCCTGCCAGTGGACGTCCTGGGCGCCGAGCCGAATCGCCAGGTGGTCGGCCTCGATCACCGTCTGTACCGAGCGGAGTGCAGTGAACGGAGGGCACACCACGACCTCGACCCGCTCGTGGTCGTCGGGCTCGAGGCGATACGACAGTTTCTGGACCATCTGGATCGCCTCCAGGTGGGTGGCGTTCATCTTCCAGTTGCCGACGATCAGGTCCTTACGCGCCATCGGTCCGCCTCGTACCGTCGCCGGCCGGGCGGCGCAGGACTTCGATGCCCGGCAGCGAGCCGCGTTCGATCAACTCCAGGCCGGCTCCGCCTCCGGTGGAAAGGTGGGAGACCGCACCGTCCAGGCCCATGCTGCGAAGCGCCGCCACACTGTCACCGCCACCGACCACCGAATAGCCACCACCGGATGCGATGGCCGCGGCCACCCGCTTGGTACCGGCCGCAAAGGGCTCCATTTCGAAGACACCCATCGGCCCATTCCAGAACACGGTGTCGGCTCCCCCGAGAATCGCGGCGAAGCGCTCCGCGGTTTCCGGCCCGATGTCGAGGCACAGCTGCTTGTCAGGGATGGCGCCCGCCGCTACCACCCGATGGGGAGAGTCCAGGGCAAGGCGATCGGCGGCGACCAGGTCGGTGGGAAGGCTGAGCCGCGAACCATCGGCGGATGCCAGGACGGCCTCAGCCGCCGGGATCATGTCGCGTTCGACCAGTGATTGCCCCACTCCGTACCCCTCGGCGGCGAGCAGGGTGAAGCACATCGCGCCTCCCACCAGCATCACGTCCACCTTGGGCAGCAGCGTCTTGATCGCGCCCAGCTTGTCGGACACCTTGGCTCCGCCGAGCACCACCACAAATGGTCGGTTGGGACTGCCCAGGATGCGGTCGAAGGCCTCCACCTCGGCCATGAGCAGCGGCCCGGCCGCAGCGGGCAACCGCTCCGCCACCCCCACCGTCGATGAGTGCGCCCGGTGTGCCGAACCGAAGGCATCCATCACGAAAGCCTCGGCGAGCGCCGCCAGCCGATCGGCCAGGTCAGGATCATTGGCGGTCTCTCCGGCCTCGAACCGGGTGTTCTCGAGCAGGATCACGGCATCACGCTGTGCCGCCACCGCCGCGGCAGCCCCCGGTCCGGCCACGTCGGGAGCCACGACGACCTCGAAGCCACCGAGGGCAGCGAGCCGTGCCCCCACCGGGCGCATCGAGAACTCGGGGTCGGGACCCTGGGGGCGTCCGAGGTGGCTGCACAGCACCACCCGCGCCCCGCTCTGCCGCAACGCCAGCACGGTGGGGAGTGCGGCCTCGAGGCGGAAGTCGTCCTCGACCACCCCGTCCCGCAACGGCACGTTCAGATCGGCGCGCACCAAAACGGTCAGGCCGCGGTAATCGGTGTCGGCGATGGAAGGAAGCCGGGTCACGTGGGTGACTTCACGCTAGCCCGCGCAGCATCGCCCCCAGTCGCACCGGGTCGTGCGCCGGCCACTCTGCCCCGCCATCGGCGAGGTCCCCGGTGACCACGAGTGTCTTTGCAGACGGCGCGGGGACGCGGCTGAGGCCGGGCGGCACCCGCAACGGGCCATCGTGAGCCACCACGACGTCCGGAGCGCGGATTCCTCCGATCTCCACCAGCGCGGCCACGTGGTCATCGCCATCCATCTCGAGCGTCTCGCCATCTTGGGTGATCAGGTTGCACACATAGACCAGGCGGCCGCCAGCCGAACCAATGGCTTCCGCGATGCCCGGCACCCGCAGCCCAGCGATCACGGAGGTGAACAGGCTCCCCGGGCCGAGGACGATTTCGTCGGCAGCCGCGATGGCTCCGAGCGCGCGCGGGGTGGCATGCACCGAGTCCGGCACCACTCGTAGCGCGGTGATGCGACCCCTGCCGGTCGCAATCGCCACCTGCCCCTGCACGGTCCGCCCCCCCACGTCAGCCTCCAGGGTCAAGGGCTGCGCCGCCGCAGGCACCACCTCGCCCCGGGCGCCGAGCAGCGTCCCCGCGGTGTGCAGCGCCTCCTCGAACCCACCCGACATGTCGGTCAGCGCCGCGATCAGCAGGTTCCCCAGCGAGTGTCCGCCGACGTCGGCGCCGCCCTCGCCGAACCGGTACTCCATCAAGCGCCGCCACCATGACGGCTCCGGACTCAGTGCCAGCAGGGCGCGCCGGATGTCCCCCATCGCCGGTATCTCCAGCGCCGGCGACAACCGGCCGGACGAGCCTCCGTCGTCGGCCACTCCGACGATCGCGGTCACGGACTCGGCGTAATCGAGGATGGCGCGCAGGGCCACCGCGAGGCCATGGCCACCGCCGAGGGCGGTCACGCGACGCCCCGGAACCTCCAACTCCAGTTCGGCCAGTACCGGCTCGAGCATCAGGTCGGTGTCCCTCATCGGGCCAGGTCCCGGTGCCGGGTGGTCACCTCGATCTCCTCCAAAGTACGAAGCCGTGTCGCCAGCTCTTCGGCGATGGCGACGGAGCGATGCCGACCGCCGGTACAGCCGACTGCCACTGTCAGGTAGGCCTTGCCTTCTGCGGCGTAGCGCGGTACCAGAAAGGCCAGCAGCTCGGACACCATCGCGATGAACCGCATGGCGTCGGGATCGTCGACCACGAACTGCCGCACCTCGGGGTCAAGGCCGGTTTGCGCCCGCAGACTCTCTTCCCAGTGCGGGTTGGCGAGAAACCGGACGTCGAAGAGCAGGTCGACGACGCGGGGTACGCCGTGCTTGAACCCGAACGAGGTGACGCTGACCCGAAGGTGACGGCGCCCCGCGGCGTCGGAGAAGGACTCGACCACGGCCTGGCGGAGCTCGTGAACGTTGCGGTCGGTGGTGTCGATGATGACATCGGCTCGGCCCCGCAGGTCGCGTAGCGCGGCCCGCTCGGCGGCGATGGACTCGGCAACCGTGTCGGCGGGAACCGGATGCGGACGACGAGTCTCCTCGAAGCGTTGCGCCAGCACCTCGTCGTCAGCATCGAGAAACAGCAGCGTGGTCACCACGCCGTCGGCTTCGAGTCGGCGCATGACCATCTCCAACTCGCCGAAGTCGAGTCCCCCGCGGGTGTCCACAACTACTGCCAGCCGCCGCCGGCGGCCTTCGCGCAGATCGGAGCTGGCTACGACTTCGGCGATGAGATCAGCGGGCAGGTTGTCGATGACGAAGAACCCGGCATCCTCCAGAGCCTTGGAGGCGGCGGAACGGCCGGCCCCCGACATTCCGGAGATGATGACGAGATGGGGGCGGGTCATATTGGCCGGGGACGGCGGCTGTGGTGTCGGCACGGCGGCATCTCCTCAGGGCAACCGTACCCTGGTGGCACGCTCGGCGATGGCATCATCGGGCGGCGCGTGGAGGACCCGGTGCAACTCCGCCGCCACCTGCGCCGGGACCACTTCGGCCAGTTCCTCCACCGAGGCATCCCGCATCCGCTTCAGCGAGCCGAAAGCCTTGAGCAACGCCTGGCGCCGCACCGGTCCCAGCCCGCGCACCGCGTCGAGCACCCCCGCGACCATCGCCTTGCCTCGCAGCGTGCGGTGGTACCCGATGGCAAAACGGTGCGCCTCGTCGCGAATCTGCTGCAACAGAAACAGCGCTTCGCGGCCCCGGGGAATCCGCACCGGCTCAGGGCGTCCCGGCAGATACACCTCCTCCATGCGCTTGGCGAGGCCGGCGACCGGGACGTCGATCCCCAGATCGGACACGACCTTGACGGCGCGCCCCAGTTGGCCGGCACCTCCATCGACGAGCACCAGTGTCGGCGGATAGGCAAATTTGCCGCGCTCCTCCACCGGGCGGTCCCGCTCCGCCAGATAGGCGCGGAAACGGCGGGTGAGCACCTCCTCCATGGCGGCGAAGTCGTCCTGGCCGGCCACGCCCTTCACCTCGAAGCGCCGGTACTGCGAGCGCTTGGGAAGGCCGTCCTCCATCACAACCATCGAGCCCACGGTGTACCGGCCCTGGATGGTGGAGATGTCGAAGGCCTCGATTCGCAGCGGAGGCTCGGGCAGGTCGAGCTCCTCCTGGATGCTGCGCAGCGCCCGCGCCCGGGCGTTGTGGTCGCCGGCGCGTCGCAGCCGATGCCGGGCGAACTCTTCGCGGGCGTTGGTGCGCGCCGTCTCCATCAGTCGCACCTTGGAGCCACGGGCCGGCACCCGGAGTTGCACCGGAGCGCCGCGCCGCGTTGCCAGCCATTGCCGGAATACGTCAGGGTCCTCGGGCAACTCGGGAACCAGCACCTCCGGCGGTGGCACCTCATCGCCATAGGTCTGCTGCAGCATCGCCTCCATCAAACCGGCCGACGTCACATCCTCGACCCGGTCGACGATCGATGCGGCCCGGCCGGTGACTCTCCCGTTGCGAATCGCCAGCAGCACCATCGCCGCTTCCAGGTCGTCACCTTCGAGGGCGATCACATCGAAATCCTCGCGCCGCAGCGACGCCACCTCCTGACGCTCCCGGGCCCGCTCCACCGCACCCAGGCGATCGCGAATCCGAGCAGCGCGCTCGTACTCCAGAGACTCAGCGGCCTGGCCCATGTCGGCGCGGAGTTGGTGCACCAGATCGTCGCTCCGGCCGCTGAGGAATTCGGCAAGACCCTCCAGGTGGCGGCCGTACTCCTCACGGTCCACTGCCGCGATGCACGGCCCCGAGCACCGCTCGATGTGGAAGAGAAGACAGGGACGTCCGGACGCCTTGTGGGTCTTGAACTTTTCATTGCTGCAGGTGCGCACCGGGAAGGTGCGCAGCAGGAGATCCAGCGTCTGGCGGATGGCATAGGCGTGCCCGTACGGTCCGAAGTACCGGTTGCCCCGCTGCCGCTTGCCCCGCATCACAGTGGCTCGCGGCCACTCCTCGGTCATGGTGAGGGCCAGGTAGGGATATGACTTGTCGTCGCGCAGCCGGATGTTGAAGCGCGGCTTGTGCTTCTGGATCAGGCTGTACTCGAGCATGAGCGCCTCGACCTCATTCTCCGTGACGAACGCATCGACGGTCTCGGCGGTATCGACCATCGCCGCGGTGCGCGGCGGCAGATCACGGCCGAAGTAGGTGAACACTCGCTTGCGCAACGACTTTGCTTTGCCAACGTAGATCACCGCGCCGTGGCGATCGCGAAACAGGTAGGCGCCTGGTGCGTCCGGGATCTCGTCGGTGGCGGGGCGGAGCACTGCCGGAGTGTAAGAGGGGGGAGGGGGAAGAAGGGGCGAGGCAAGAAGGGCGAGGGGCGAGGAGGAGAAGAGAGGCCGGGTGCTGTTAGAGCGCAGCCTCGAACCCAGCGATGCAATACACCGCGGTCATGTAGCCGAGCCAGGGAGCCAGGCACCACGGGATCAAGAAGCAGGACTTGTGGTGGATCAGCGCCCAGTCGTAACCGTGGTCCACAAACCACCAGCCCAGGAACGCGAAGAGGGCCAGCGGGAACCACCATCCCCAGAACGGGGTGAGCCATGCAACCCACGCCAGCACCCACACCACGTAGCCGAGCACCAGGCCGAGCATCCACGGGCTCCACCACGGCTGCAGCCGCGCCCGGTACCACAGCCACAACCCGACCCAGGGAAGCCAGAACCACCCGAATAGGAGACCCCACTCAGGGGCCGCCACGACGTACGCGGCCCCGGCAGCCACCGCCAGGTATCCGGCCACCAGGTACCACAGGTTGAGGTTCCACCACGGCTGCAACCTGCCCCACCGCCATGCCACCAGCGGGATGACGACGAACCACGGCAGCAGCGCCCATCCCCACCACGTCGGCCGCACGAACCACAAGGCGGCGAGCAGGAAGGGCACCCACACGAACCCGATCAGGAACCACACCAGCCACCACGACCACCACTCCTGCTCGCGGAAGTGGGTGAAGACGGCACAGAACAGATGGAGCACCAGGAAGACCACGATGGCGAGGCACCACCACGGCTCCCAGATCAGGATCCACCAGGCGAGGAACGGCAGCAAGGTAAAAGGCAACGCCCAACACCACCGCGGCCCGCGTAACTCCTGCCAGGTGTGGCCATGACCAGCCAGCCACCACCAAACGAAAGCCACCAGCACTACCGGGAGCCACCAGGCCCACCACGGGGTCAAGGCAACCACCCAGACGAAGATCCAGATCACGTAGCCGAGGGCCAGGCCCCACATCCAGGGACGGAACCACGGTTGCCGCGCCCCCCGGAACCAGAAGTAGAACCCGACCCAGGGCAACCAGAACAGCGGGAACAGCAGCCCCCATTCCGGGGCACCCACCACGAACATGCCCACCACCAGGGCGGTGAGGTAACCAGCCACCACATACAGGTGCCAGGGCTTCCACCACGAGCGGTGCCGCGCCCAGTACCACCAGTACCCGCCCACCAGGGGGAACCACGCCAGCAGCGGGACCCACCACCAGGTGGGGCGCCACCACCACAGGCCGGCGAGCAGGAATGGCACCCAGACGAAGATCACGATGAACCACGGCAGCCAGCAGGTCCACCACTCGTAGGTCTTCAGCCACACCCACAGGGCACAGAGCAGCACCGCGAGCAACAAGGCGATGGTTCCCCAGCACGACCAGCAGGTGCCACCGCGCGCCGTCGTAGTGCCGGGTCGTTCGGTGGTCGTAGGCCTCGTAGTGACGGTGGTGGCGCTCGTTGTCGTCGTCGTCTGGGGTGTGGTCGTCGCCACCACGACCGGCTCGATCACCTCGCCCTGCTCCAGGTCGTACACCGGAGTCTCGCCGTCGAAGTGCAATGGGTCGTCGGAGGTTCCGATGTCGGCGGCGGGTATGGTCTGGTTCAGGGAGTGCTCGAGGCGGGTCCCCCCTTCGGTGGGGAGGTAGGCGCCCTGGAGCACCACTGTGAGATCGCCGCCGGCGTAGACGAGGCCGGTGCGGAACAGTACGGCGCCGTCGTCCATGATGTATGCCTCGGCGGTGCCGTCCACCGCCCCGTCCGGGGTCTGCGTCTGGGAGAGGGTCTCCGACACCCCGTCGTGAGTCTGAAACCAGACGAAGGCGCGGTCGCTGCCCGTCGATACGAAAAGGCCGATGAAGTCGGAGAACCACTCCGAGGGCGGCACCGGGCCCCATGGCACCCGGGGATGCAGTTTCGCCCACAGGACACCGTCGGCGTCGACGAAGAAGTCCGCACTCTCGACCACGAACTCACCGGGTAGGTCACCCCCGACGGCACCCCCGGCGCGGGCGGCCGAGGCGAACCCGAACAGGAGAGTCCCTGCCAGCGCCAGTACACCGAGTCTTCGCACGATGCCCGCACCCCCTGAATCGCGGAGCCTATCCCGTTGCTGCCGAGGATGCCGGGCGACTATTGCGCCACCGCGCCGCCAGCAACCGCGGGATGGAGCGCTGGGCGCGCAGTATCGGATCGTCGGGATCGCCCGCGGCCGCCTCCAGCAGAGTCTCCAGGCACCAGCCGGCGGCGCTGAACATCTCCAAGAGGTGCCCGAGGGAACGATGGTGAAAGCGGACCGAGTTCAGCCCGGCGGGTTCATCGGTGTACCCCGCCCCGAGATAGTCGCCCCAGCGCCACAGCACCTCGCCGTCATTGGTGTCCACCACCGGGCCTGACTCGGGTGCGGTCAGGGCCGGATGGTTGTGGACCACGACACACCAACCGCCGGGTTGCACGACGCGGGCCAACTCCCGCACCAGAGCCGTCGGGTCCGCCAGGTGCTCCAGCACCAGCACTGCGTAGGCTCCGGCGAACGAGGCTGTGGCAAACGGGAGCGAACGGCCGATGTCGGCCAGCACCACCGGGGCCTTGGCCACCGCCAGGCGCGCCAGTGTCGGGAGCAGTTCCACCCCGATCGAAGGCCCGTAGCGATTCAACGCACGACCCTGGCCGCAGCCGACGTCGAGCAGCAGTCCCGCGCCACGCTCGGGCAGCACCGCCACCACCAACGGGTCGACGTCACGCTCATAACCGGGATCCGTGTCGAGCTCCTCGATCCACCAGCTGGCGAGGCGATCGTCCCAGCTCACGCCGGGAGCAACTCACGAAGGAACTTGCCGGTGTAGGACTCGGCCACCAGGGCCACCTCCTCCGGGGTGCCGGCCGCCACGATGCGCCCACCTTCGTCGCCGCCTTCGGGCCCGAGATCGATGAGCCAATCGGCGGACTTGATCACATCGAGGTTGTGTTCGATCACCAGCACCGTGTTGCCGGAATCGACCAGCCGTTGCAGCACCCCGAGCAGCTTGCGCACATCCTCGAAATGCAGCCCGGTGGTGGGCTCGTCGAGGATGTACACGGTGCTCCCGGTGGAGCGGCGCCCCAACTCGGAGGCAAGCTTGACCCGCTGCGCCTCGCCCCCCGACAGGGTCGGAGCAGGCTGTCCGAGACGGATATAACCCAGGCCGACGTCGTAGAGGGTCTGCAGCACCCGGGCGATGCCTTGCTGGTTGGCGAAGAACTCGAGGCCCTCCGACACCGACATGTCCAGAACGTCGGAGACCGAGTGGCCCTTCCACAGAATCTCGAGTGTCTCCCGGTTGTACCGCTTCCCTTTGCACTGCTCACAGGGGATATAGACGTCGGGCAGAAAGTGCATCTCGATCTTGATCGTGCCGTCGCCCTTACACGCCTCGCAGCGACCACCGCTGACATTGAAGGAGAAGCGTCCAGGCTGGTAGCCCCGCGCCCGGGCGTCCGGAACCGCGGCGAAGAGTTCCCGGATCTTGTCGAACACCTTCGTGTAGGTGGCGGGATTGGAGCGCGGAGTGCGTCCGATCGGCGATTGGTCGATGTCGATGGCTTTGTCGATGAGCTCCATGCCCAGCACCCGGCGATGCCGGCCCGGTAGCTCTCGGGTGCGATAGAGCTCCATGCGCAGTGCCTTGGCCAGGATCTCCTCGACCAATGTCGACTTTCCCGACCCGGAGACGCCGGTCACCGCGATGAACAGTCCAAGTGGGAATACGGCGTCGAGGTCCTTGAGATTGTTCTCGGTGGCCCCGACGACCCGTAACTCCCGCTCGGTGGCGATGCGCCGCTCGGCCGGCACCTCGATGCGGCGCCGTCCCGCCAGGTAGTCGCCGGTGATCGAGGTGGGTTCGGCGGTGATGGCCGCCACCCCGCCCTCGGCAACGATACGTCCGCCGTGTTCTCCGGCCCCGGGGCCGAGGTCGACGATGTGATCGGCGACACGGATGGTGTCCTCATCGTGCTCCACCACGATCACCGTGTTGCCCAGATCGCGGAGACGGACCAGGGTCTCGATGAGTCGCTGGTTGTCGCGTTGATGAAGGCCGATCGAAGGCTCGTCGAGGATGTAGAGCACCCCGACCAGCCCGGATCCGATCTGGGTGGCGAGGCGAATCCGCTGTGCCTCGCCACCGGCGAGCGAGGCGGCCCCGCGGGCAAGGGTGAGGTAGTCGAGGCCGACATCGAGGAGAAAGGCGAGCCGGGCAGTGATCTCCTTGAGGATGGCGGCGGCGATGGTGCGATCCCGCTCCGCCAGGTCGAGACCGGTGATGAATGCGTGCGCCTGCCGCAGTGACACGGACGAGACCTGATGCAGGTTGTGACCGCCCACCGTCACCGCCAACGACACCGGGTTGAGCCGCGCTCCCCCGCAGGCGTCGCAGGGGACGAGCCGCATGTACTGCTCATAGGCCTCGCGGGCACTGTCGGAGTCGGCGCCCTCATGCCGCCGCACCAGCCACGGGATCAAACCCTCGTAGTTGGTCTGGTATTTGCGCTGGCGGCCGAACCGGTTCTGGTAGGACACGGTCACCGGTTCCTCGCCGGTGCCTTCCAGCACCAGCTTCAGTGCCTTCTTGGCGAGCTTCTTGAAGGGCGTGTCCATGGAAAACCCGTACGCCGTCGCCACCCCTTCCAGCACCCGCTGGTAATACGAGGCGCGATGCCGCCCCGCCCAGGGCTGGATGGCACCCTCGGCCAGCGAGCGCTCGTCGTCGGGCACTGCCAGGGTCCAGTCCACCTGGAATCGGGTACCGAGGCCGTTGCAGGCCTCGCACGCCCCATAGGGACTGTTGAAGGAAAAGTTGCGCGGCTGTAGCTCCTCGAACGAGAGGCCGCAATGCGCGCAGGCGAGATGCTGGGAGAAACTGAGGGTCGGGCCATCCTCGATCTCGACCAGTGCCACGCCATCGGCGAGGCGAAGCGCGGTCTCCAGAGAGTCGGTCAGTCGCCGCCGGATGGTGTCCTTCTTCACCAGCCGATCGACCACCACCTCCACCGTGTGCTGGAAGTACCTGTCGAGTTTGATCTCATCGGTGAGGTCGCGGACTTCGCCGTCGATGCGGGCCCGGCTGAAGCCCTCCATCCCCAGCTCCTTGAGCAGTGCCTCGTACTCCCCCTTGCGTCCCCGCACCACCGGGGCGAGTATCTGGAAGCGGCTCCCGTCGGCGAGTTGCAGGATCTGATCGACGATCTGCTGTGGGGTCTGCCGCGCCACCGGTCGCCCGCACTTGGGGCAATGGGGAATCCCGATGCGAGCGAAGAGAAGCCGCAGGTAGTCGTGGATCTCGGTGACGGTGCCGACCGTGGACCGCGGGTTACGGCTGGCGGTCTTCTGGTCGATCGAGATCGCCGGCGACAGTCCCTCGATGAACTCGACGTCTGGCTTCTCCATCTGGCCGAGGAACTGCCGGGCATACGCCGACAGGCTCTCCACGTAACGGCGCTGCCCTTCGGCGTAGATCGTGTCGAAGGCGAGCGACGATTTCCCCGAACCGGAGAGGCCGGTGAAGACGATCAACTGGTTGCGCGGTAATTCCAGGGAGACATTCTTGAGGTTGTGCTCCCGCGCACCTCTGATGACGATCGCATCGGAAGACATCACCCGTCCCGGAAGAGGGCGGCGATTGTACCGCTAGGCGATGACACGAATCTCAACCGTGGGATTCCGGGCAGGAGGCCGGATGCCGGAGTCCAGAAGCCGGAAACCGGAAACGTCGCGATCTCCGGCGTCCTCTTGTCCGGCCTCCTCTTGTTCCTTCTCCGC
>JBKKBI010000052.1:0-16329 GCA_046714175.1 Acidimicrobiia bacterium
ATGTCCGATCTCATCACCGACCTCTACCGCCAAAACGAGTGGGCCAATCTGGAGACGACCCGGTTGTGCCGGGACCTCTCCGACGCCCAGCTCGACTCCACCGCGGTCGGCACCTACGGTTCGATCCGCGCCACCCTGCAGCACATCGTGGGAGGCGAAACCGGTTACGCCTTCCGCCTCGGTAACACGACCACAGCGCGGATTCGTGGCGACGATCCCTGGCCAGGGTTCGACACCATCACGGCCACCTTCTCCGCGGTAGTGGACACCTTCATCACCGCGGCTCGGGATTCGGGCAAAGTGATCCGGGTCGGATCCGACGACGAACCGTACGACGTCGAGGCATCGGTGATTCTCACCCAGGTGCTCAACCACGGTGCCGAACACCGCAGTCAGATCTTCTCCATCCTGACCGGCCTCGGCATCGAGCCTCCCGAACTGAGTGGCTGGGAGTGGGGGCTCGCCATTGGGAAGATGCGCGCCATCTAGGGACTCACGGTCTACCCTCCGCGCATGGGCATGCGCACTCGCACTATTCTCCTGCTGCTCGCACTGACCGCTGCCGCTTGCGGTGATGACGACACCGGTACCGCGGCGACGACTACCACGGGATCCGCCGGGCCGACCACGACGCAGCCCGGCGAGACCACCACCACCGGGGAGGTCGAGGCGACCACCACGACGACTGAACCGGTGCTCACCGACCCGCGCTTCCCCGAAACCAACGTGTCCGCCCGGTTTGGTTTCGACGAGGACGAGGAAACCGAGGTGGACCGCGACCCCTCGAGCCACCTGGCCCTCTTCTATCGCTCGGCCGCCGACGAACTGGTGGTGGTGATCACCGGATTCGATGCCGGGGCTCCGGTCCTCGAGTGTGGTTGGGGTCTGGTGGACTACGGGCCTGCCTCGGTTCTCGAGGCCGAGTCGTGGTACACCGCCTCCTTCGACTCGTACGGCAACCAGCCCTGGGCAACCGCAGGGGCCACGTCCGAAACCCGCTGCGAAGCGGAGTTCCTCGAAGAAGGCGAACTGCGCTCTGACATTGTCACTGCCACCCAGTGTGGCGATTACCTGGTCGTGGTGCTTCCGGAACTAGCGATCGATCCTGTCGCGGTCGACAGCGAGGTGGCGGCGCCCACGATGGAACTGATCGTCGATACCGCTGATGGCGGGTCGCTCCGGCTGCAGGCGGTGCCCTGGTTAGCCCATCCTGGGGCCTACCCCAACGCCGCCGACATGCTCGAGATCGAACTCGACGCGTCGGGCTGCGCCGGCTGACCGGCGGGGCCCAAGCCCTCCCAGGCCACCCCGACCTCACCCGGCCACCCGTGGCTACTCTTGGCCGGTCGCGCCGGGGCGGCTTCCCATCGAGCGGAGGGTTCACTCGTGTCGAACATCGGTCGTGATCTCCGGGCGCTGGCCCGTCTTGCCCGTCACCCGGTCCGGGCCGAAGAGGCCGCCGCGGCCCTGGGCGTTCCGGTGTCCGAGGTGGTCGACGCCGGGGAGGCCCTGGTAGCCGACGGGACCCTGGCATTTCGCGACGGTGGTTTCGCCCCCGGTGCCGGTGGCGAGGATGCGGCAGCTTCGCCGGTTCGTGACGCCCAACTGGCCGGAAGTCTCGCCGATGCCATCTCCGCCAAGGGTGGCGATCCCGGTGATGTCGGCCATCTTCTCGCTGCTGCCGCCCGCTGGGCCGAAGCCCGTCCCCTCCTCGCCGCTGCCGCCCTCCGCGCCGGGATCGATCAGATAGCGGCGGGTGATCTCGCCGCTCTTGCGATCACCGCCGAGGAGCACGCCCCCGGCCTCGACGCCGTGACCCAGGGTCGGCTGCGCCTTACCAGGGCCCGTCCGCTGAGCGCCTCGGGTCATGCGGCCGAAGCCATGGCGCAACTCGACATCGCCATTCGCCTCCTCGACGGCGATGAGGAAGAGATCAACGCTCTTGGGTTCGCCACCGCGGTGGCGGACAACATGCAGATGCCCCAGCGCGCCGAGACCTATGCAGCCCTCGGGGAGCAGCAATCGTGGAACCTCGGTTTCCCCGCCAAGGCCGCCTCTCTGCTCACGCTGCGCGGCCGTGTGTTGAGCCGTATCGGGTTCCCGCGCGAAGCCGATCGGGTCCTCGAACGGGGACAGGAACTGCTCGAGATCCACGGAGACGCCGGTCAGAAGTTCCGCGGCCGCCTCAACCGCGCTTGGGTGCATTTGGACCGCGGCGAAGTCCGCCACGCGGAGGGTGGTTTCGATCGGTTGCGTGAGGAAGCCGGGCCGCTGGAGGGTCCGGTGTCGGTGGCCGACAAAGAGGCCTACTGGGCCCGCGCCGCCTTCGCCGTCGGTCAACCCGCCGCCGCGCTCGCCGCCGCCGAACGCGCCGAAGCCGCCGCGGCCAAACTCGATGCCCCTGCCCCCGCTTTCATCGCTGCCATCGCCCGCGCCGAAGGCGCGCTCTATTTCGAGCGTTACCAGGAGGCGCTGGCTGCATCAGACCAGGTCATGGGCCATGTCGAGACGCAGTTCCACGAGTGGGAGAACCGCGCTCGGGTGCTCCGGGCCCGCGCCCTGATCGGACTGGGCCGTCTCGAGGAGGCTGGCGCCGAGGCGACCGCTGCTCTCGCCGTCACACCGGAGGGAGTGAACGGACTCCGTCTCCGCAAGGAGATCGAGGTATTGCGGCTGCTCTCGCTTCCCCTAGACCGCTCGTGGCCGCAACGCGACGTGGAGAACCTCACCGACGAACTCCTCGCCGCCAACTGGCACCTCGCCGCGCTGGAGCTGTTGGTCGCCCGCGCTGGCCGGGAAAAGGATGCCGAACTCGCCCTGTACGCCACCGGTCTCGCCATGGATCTGGGTGTTCCCACCGTGGCGATTCGGGCCGCTCACCTCGCCAAACTGTGGACCGACCCCGCCGGTCAGGCGGTGGCTTTTGCCGCCCAGGACGTGATCGGGCATCTGCCCGCGACCTGGACCGAGGACTGGACGGCGCTACCGCATGTGGCCGCCGCTCTCGGTGTCGAGGTCGCCGACGATGAGGTTGCCTCCGAAGCGTTGACCGCGCAGTGGGCGGCCGTGGTATCCGGGGCCGGCCTCGACACCCTGGAGACTCTGAGCCCGGCCCAGCGCCGCGCACAGGGTCTGGTGCGTCGCCGCGCGGTCACCAGCATCGGCAGACGGATTCTGCAGGCCGCGGCGCTGCTGCTGGTTGTCGCCGGTGTCAGCGTCGGGGTCACGACGCTGCTCAGCGACGATACGCCGACTGTCGAGACTCTCGCCACCACGACGACCCTCCCCTCGCTGGAGGAGACCGCCATCGAGGTTCCCGCAGGCTCGATTTTCGCCGGGGTGACCATGTTCCGAGGCGATCCGGGGCGGTCGGGATTCCTGGCCGACGCCACGGGCGTCACCGAGGCCGAGGGCTTCTACTGGCGATACGCCACCGCCGATCAGGTGGTGGCGTCGCCGGTGACCTTCGGCAAGTGGGTGTTCATCGCTTCCCAGGACGGGTCGGTGCACGCGGTCGACATGACCAACGGAAGCCAGTTGTGGACCTTTGGTTCGCCGTCGCCGATTGTGGCCACGCCTGCCATCGGAGAATTGTCCGGTGCCGACCGCGGCGAGGCGCCACCGATCGCGGTGATCGCCTACGGGTCGAGCGATGGGGTCATCACCTTCCGCGAGGCCGTGAACTCGCCCTTCAATGTGGTCCACACGGAGTTTGCCGGTGCCGGCCAGTCCGTGCGGGCTACCCCGCTGATCGTGGGCGATCGCGTGATTGTCGCCACCGCAGGTCCCGGCTCGGGTCGTGTCCTCGGGATCACGCCGATGACGCGGACCCTGGACTGGACGTTCCCCCTCACCCCCGAGGAGTGTGCCGGTCTCACCGAGGAGGTTCCGGAGTGCGAACCCGTCGGTCCGGTTCTGGGTGCTCCCGCCCTCGCCGATGGAGTGATCTACTTTGGCACGAGCGGCTCCACTGGCGGATACCTGTATGCCATCGATGCCGAGACTGGCCAGCAGGTGTGTCGTTCGGCGCCCATCGGAGCGATCGAAGTGAACCCGGTCGTGGTCGACGGTGTGGTCTACGCCCTCACCACGAGCGGACAGTTGTACGCCTTCGCGGTGCCGACCTGTTCCGCCCCCGCACCAGATCGCAACCCGCTCTACTACGACGTGAACGGGGCCGGTACCGCTCCGGCCATCAACGGTGACACCATGGTGATCCCGGTGGCGTCGCGGTTGTTGATCTTGGACCTGGTCGCCGACACGATTCTCCACGACTTCAACGCCGGGTCCGCGGTGCGTTCGGCTCCGACCATCGCCGGAGGCATCGTGTACTTCGGGACCGAGGCTGGAACCGTGTTCGCGCTCGACCTGGAGACGGGCGAGGAATTGTGGCGGTGGGAAACCGGCGGCGCAGTGCGTTCGTCGGTCACCGTGCTCGACGGGGTGGTCTTTGTGACCAGCACCGACACCCGTCTCTACGCCATCGGCGGATCCTGATTCGACCGGCTCCCGGCGCGTCGCCGCCGGGAGCCCAATACTCCCAGGGCGTCTTGGTGGCCGGCATCTGTTGAACCCGGCGCCCGAATCGCGGGTCGCTTACAAACTCTTCACGATCGTCTGTTCGCCCCCACACATGCCGGTCCGATGCTGCGGGTATGCGAGTCGGAAACCACACCGGATGGGGCGCCCTGGCCATGGTGGCGCTGCTGGTCGGATGCGGGGGATCGGGTAGCGGATCGGACCCGGATCGTCCTGTGACCACCAGCGCTGGGTCCGAAGGGGCCGCGGTGGCGGAGTCAGCACCGATGGGGGAGGTGGCCACGACAGTGACCACGACCGCGGCGCCAGCCGCCTCCTCCGCGGCGGTGACGAGCACATCGAATACGACTTCGACCAGCACCACCACCAGCACGGTTCCCCTTCCCGAAATCGATGCCGAGGTGGATGAGTTCGACGAAATCGAGGATCTCCTCGACGAACTCGACGCGTTGCTCGGCGACCTGTAACCACCAAGGAGAAGACGACATGACGACCATACGACGCGGAATCCTGATCGGGCTGGTGCTCGTTCTCACCGTCGGTGCTTCGGCGTTGATGGCTCAGGAGACGACCACCGAGACAACCGTCCCGGCCCGACACCGTCCGCTTCCCGAACTCAAGGAGCGGGCACAGAACCTGATCGACCACGAGCAGGCGCAGCTCCGCCGCCTCAGGGTGGCGATCGAGCACATCCGGTTCATCACCGATGGGCATGCGGGGCGCCTTCTGGGCGACATCGCCGGGACCCAGGCCACCTTGGAGCACCTCTCGGGTGAGGTGGAGGACGCCACCACCCCTGACGAGGTGTGGGCATTGATTTGTGAGGTTCACGCCGTGCACGTCGGCGAGGTGATCGCCCCCAAGACCCACCAGGTGATCGCCAGCGACACCCTGGTCGCCATCGGAGCCAAACTGGAGCGGTTCGCCGAGCGTCTCGAGGAGTTGCTCACCCGAGCCGAGGAGGCCGGTCACGAGGTAGGTGCGGGATGGGACATTCTCGAGGAGATGCGGCGCCTGATCGGCGCTGGGGTGGATCTGGCAGACCCGGTGGCCGAGTCGGTCATCGGACTTGAAGGCTCCGACTGGCCCGACCCCGCCCAAGATCTGCTCGCCGCCGGCAGGCACGACCTGCGTGCTGCCGGTGCGGATCTGCGCCAGGCATTCGCCACCGGCCGCGAGATCGTGCAGTTGCTGCGAGAACTGTCCGCATAGGAATCAGTTTCCCCCCGGAGGGGGGAGTACGGCGCAGCCGGGAGGGGGGAATTGTATGGCAACGGTGGTCTGGCGCGATTTCCGCCTCCGGCCCTCCGGGCCACCTCCCCCTCCGGGGTAGGAAACAGACCCGCCCTCTCCCGGGAGGAGACAATCTCTACTTCGCGATTCTCCCCAGCAACACCCCGCCGATGACGATGCCGGCGGCGACGACGGTCACCCACCACAGCGCCTTGAGCAGCCATCCCAGAATCGTGAAGCCGACCAGGATCGCCAGGACGATCAGGATCACCTGGGTGGCGCGTTCTCCCATGGCGATGATGGTCGCAGGTTTCGCCTACAACTCGACCTGGAGTCCGACCTCGACCGCCCGGGCGGCTGGGATCCCGAAGTAGGAGGCGGCGTTGCGGGTGTTGCGTGACATCACCGCAAACAACTGCTCTCGCCACCGTGCCATCCCCGGGCGGCCGGTGACCAGGATCGTGTCCCGGCCGAGGAAGTAGTACGAGTCGAGCGGGTGGTATCGGAGTTCGGTGGCATCGGCCTCGAGAGCCCGGGGCACATCAGGTTGCTGCTGATAGCCGACGTGCAGGATCGCCTGGGTGATGCCTCTTCCCAGGTGGTGCACCTCGAGCGCCTTTCGCGGATGGACTCGGGGGACGTCTTTCACCTCCACCCCGAGCAGGATCACCTGTTCATGCAGTACTCCATGGAGCCGCAGGTTGGTGATCAGGATCGGCGGGGCGGAAAATGACCGCCGGTACAGATATACCGCGGTTCCCGGCACCCGGCGCGGTGGGTGCGCCTCCAGGCTCTCCACGAATGCCCGCAACGGTATGTCGCCCTCGCGAAGGCGCTCCCCGACGAGTCGCTTGCCGGTCTTCCAGGTGGTCATCAAGGTGAAGATCACGCCAGCGACTACCAGCGGGAACCATCCGCCCGCGGGGATCTTGAAGAGGTTCGCCCCGAGGAAGGCGATGTCGACGGTGAGGAACACCGCCGTCATCGCCACCACGCCCGCCCGGGGCCACTTCCACTTCTCCCGGGCAACGGCCGCGAACAGGATGGTGGTGATCGCCATCGTTGCCGTCACTGCGACTCCATAGGCGGCGGCGAGGTTGGACGAGGTGCGAAACCCAAACACCAGGGCCAGGCACGAAACCATGAGCGCCCAGTTGATCGTCGGTACGTACACCTGGCCCTGAGCGACGTCGGAGGTGTGCTGCACCCGCAGTCGGGGTAGGTATCCGAGCAGCGACGACTGCATCGCCAATGAGAATGCCCCCGAGATCAGAGCCTGGGAGGCGATGACTGCCGCCATGGTGGCGAGCAGGATCAACGGGATACGCAGCCCGGCGGGCGCGAGCAGATAGAAGGGGCTTTCCACGGCAGCCGGGTCGTGGAGTACGAGTGCACCCTGCCCGAGGTAGTTGAGCAGGAGGGAGGGAAGCACCATTCCGAACCAGGCGAGTCGGATCGGACGCCGTCCGAAGTGCCCCATGTCGGCATAGAGGGCCTCGCCTCCGGTCACCACCAGGAACACCGACCCGAGTACCAGGAACCCGCGGAAGCCGTTGTCGACGAAGAAGGCGACGGCATAACCGGGTTCGAGCGCCCGCAGCACGTCGGGGTGCTCGATGACCGAGGCCAGGCCGAGTCCTCCGATGACGGCGAACCACACGACCATGATCGGGCCAAAGATGCGGCCCACTGCCGCAGTACCGCGTTGTTGGAACGCAAACAGCGCCACCAGGACGGTGGCCGCTATGCCAAGTACGTAGGGCTCGAGAGCGGGCGCCGCTACCTCAAGACCCTCCACCGCCGATAGGACCGAGATCGCCGGCGTGATCATCCCGTCCCCGTAGAGGAGGGCGGTGCCGAACAAACCCACCATGATCATCAGCCGCCGCCGCGTTTCGGGATTGCGGATGGTGATCAGGGCGGTGAGCACCAGGATGCCGCCTTCGCCCTGCTGGTCGGCGCGGAGCACGAAGACCAGATACTTGATCGAGATCACGATCACCAGTGACCAGAAGATGAGGGACAGAACCCCGAGCAAGGCGCCCTCGCTGACCCCTACGCCGTGGTCGGGATGAAATGACTCCCTAAGGGCGTACAGCGGGCTGGTGCCGATGTCGCCGTACACGATTCCGAGCGCGCCCAGCGACAGCAGGGCAAGCCGTTTTCCGTGGGGTGGGTGGTGATGGGCTGGGGTGGGCGTGGTGCCTCCGGGCGTCCGGCCAGGCTACCGGCATAAGGCTGCGGCCTGGCCATTTCCAGGAACCGAAGTGGCCAGGCGCGACATCTCAGGTGCTCACAGGAGAAACGAGGGAGATGATATGGCGGGACGAATTGGCGCTCGGCGGGCTCTGGTGGCCGTGGTGGTGCTGGCCGTGGCAGCGGCGGCTTGCGGTGACGGCGACACCGCCGAGGCAATTATTGGGGGCGAGGCCCTGGGCGGCGGGGCCGCCTCCGACTGCATGGTCTACGACCAGAACGTGCTTCTGGCCCAGGAACTGGCGTTCGACGGCACTTTGGTGGCGGCTTCCGCCGATGGCGAACTGGCGACCTTCGAGGTGCACGCCTGGTTCAAGGGCGGCGAGGGTGCCGAGGTGGTGCTCGGGGCGGGTGGCCTGCTCCGTGAGGAGGCCCAGGCTCTGGTTGGCACCGCCCTCGCGGTGGGGCAGCGCTACTTGATTTCTGCCACCGACGGGTTCGTCTGGGCGTGTGGATACTCGGTCACCTATGACACTGAGATCGCCACAGAGTGGGCGGAGTTGTTCGGCTGAGCCGCGCCGACTCCCTACTGGCTGCGGGTCGGTCGGGGGTGGAGGTACCACTCCCGGCCGGAACCGGAAATCGCTGAGTAGCGTCTGAAACGCAATGACGGAGAGCCACGGGGAGCGGGTGGAGCGATACCGGTTGTTCTACGACGACGCCTACCCGCGGGTAATGAAGTACGCCCTGCGCCGGGCTCGCTCGCGCGACGATGCCCACGACGCGGTAGCCGACACGATGCTGGTCGCCTGGAAGCGCCTCGACGAAGTGCCGGAGGATGAGCGCCGCATCCCGTGGATCTACGGGGTCGCCCGCTGGGTGTTGGCCAACCAGTACCGGTCCGCCGACCGCCGCCGCCGCCTCTCGGCCCGCTTGGAGGGGGAGCCGGCCCCGACGACGCCGCCGGACTTCGACGCGATCCACCAGGCACTCGATGCCCTCCGTCCCGACGACCGGGAGTTGCTCAGCCTGGTGGCGTGGGAGGATCTCGACAACGATGAGATCGCCGTGGTGCTCGGCATCACCGCGGCGGCAGTCGCGGTGCGCCTGCATCGGGCCCGTAACCGCCTGGGGCGCGAGTTGGGCCGGGTCGGGATCGGCGGCGAAAAGTCGGTGAAATTTGACGAGCGGTCCCGGACACCTGGAGGGATGTACGGCATCCCACCGGGGCCGGGAGAGGTGAAACGGGAATGACCAGAAGGAACTTCGAGGGCGATCCCATCGAAGCACTCCGCCGGGCCGACCCGCTCCAACCCCTGGAGGTGCCCACGGACACAAGCGGGGCCCACGCACGGGCCCTATTCCAGGAGGTTACGAGCATGGATCGGAACGAAACAAAGACGGCGCCCCGCCGGCAGCCCTTACTGCGGCGGGTGGCCCTGGGCGCTGGCGGACTGGCGGTGGTGGCTGCGGCCGCCATCGGCGGCTACGCCCTGCTGCAGGACGAGGCCGATGAGGTCGTCGGGGGCGAACCCATCGGCGGCGGCGCCATGGGGATGTGCATCCAGTACACGGAGCAGATGCTCCTCGACCAGGATTACGCCTTCGACGGCACCCTGGTGTCGGCGAATCCCGATGGGACCAACGCGGTCTTCGAGGTGCATCGCTGGTACAAGGGCGGCGAGGGTGCCACGGTGACGCTGAGCGCCGAGGGCCTGATGCAGGAGGAGTCGATCGCACTGATCGGTGCTGACCTCGACGTCGGTGAGCGCTATCTGGTGTCGGGCACGGACGGGTTCGTGTGGGCCTGCGGGTTCACGCTGACCTACGACACCGAGCTCGCCAACCATTGGGCGGAGATCTTCGGAGCCTGAGTTCTCCGAAACGACGCGACGACCTTCGGCCCCGGGAACAACCCGGGGCCGAATCGTTGTGAGTCGGCCTCTGCGGAGCATTCGCAATTGGCGAAAACGCAACGATGGGCGATAAGGATGCGCCAACGGGCAACGGGCAACGGGCGGCGGCCAACGGGCCGCGGGCGTCAGCCCCCAATCACCGCCGACCGCTTGATCCGTTCCAACTCCGCGATCCTGATGTCTTCGACGGTGATGAAGGCATCAGGACTTATCGAGGCGACGATCGCCAGGGCTTCTTTGACCCGGCGGCGGGGGAGCACCATGAAGTTGATCCGCACATCGCCGTCGCGCCCCTCGGCGTTGAGCACCGTCACCGGGAAACCGGCCTGGCGCAGCGGCGCCGCGATCGGAGGCGATTCCACCGATGCGATCACCCGCAGCAGGGCGGTGCCCATCGCCAGCCACCGCTCCACGAACCCGCCCAGCAAGGTACCGGTGGCAAAACCGGCGGCAAAGGAGATGATGCGAATCGGGTGGTCCAGATTGGTGAACACGATCGCAGCGGCGCTCACCCAGAACAGCGACTCGAAGAAACCGAGCACGGCCGCGAGGCCGATCCGCCCCCGCATCAGGGTGACGATTCGGACGCTGGCGATGGAGACATCCCCGATTCGGAGGGCGAAGATCAGCAGCGAGCCGAGAAACAGTTCCATGGGGTAAGGGGGCATTGTGGCCCTCTCCAGCAACGAAGCGCGAATCGACCCGGAGTCGTAGGCTGCGGTCTCCAGAGCGAGGGGCGCGTCGTGGCGGGGGCAATCGGCATTCTTGGATCGGGGTCGTACGTGCCGGCGCGGGTGATGACCAACGCCGACTGGTCCGCTCTTGTGGATACGGACGACGAATGGATCCTGTCACGCACCGGAATCCGGGAACGCCGCTTCGCCGCCGACGATGAGACGACGCTCGATTTGGCCGCCATGGCTGCCGAGGCGGCCCTCGCCGACGCGGGCATGACCGCAGCGGACCTGGACGAGATCATCGTCGCCAGCGACACCCCCGAGGTGTACACCCCTGACACCGCGGCTCACCTCCAGAACCGTCTCGGCGCCCGGGAGGTGACCGCCTACGACCTCGGTGGCAGTGGCTGCGCAGGGTTCGTGCTCGCCCTCGACATTGCTCGCACGCGCGTGCACATGGCCACCAAGCGCATCCTGGTGGTGGGCGTGGAGTTGATCAGCCGGCTGATGAACTGGGAGGACCGCACCACTTGCGTTCTTTTCGGCGACGGTGCCGGTGCGGTGGTGGTTGGTGACGGCGACAAGGTTCGTGCCGAGATACTTTCCGCGGTTGCCGGTACCGACGGCAGCGCCGCAGACATTCTCACGCTGGAAACCGGCGGCACGCGACGGCCCTTCACCCTGGAGGAAGCGCAGAAGGGCGGGCAACACGACATCGTGATGAACGGTCGTGAGGTCTATCGCCATGCTGTGAGGCGGATGACGGAAGCCGCGGAGGAGGTGCTGGCCATGGCGGGCAGGGTCAAGGACGATGTGGCGCTGGTGATCCCGCACCAGGCCAACCTCCGCATCCTGGAGACGGTGCGCGAGAAAATGGGCCTACGCGAGGATCAGTTGTATGTCAACGTCGACCGCTTTGGCAACACCGGATCGGCGACGGTGCCGCTGGCTCTCGACGAGGCCCGCCGTGAGGGCCGCATCAAGGAAGGCGACCTTGTGGTTCTCACCGCCTTCGGAGCCGGCTTCCATTGGTCAGCCGCAGCGCTGCAGTTCTGACGGGGGCGTTGTCCCTCGTCCCTCGCCCCTCGCCCCTATCGACTATTCAGGGTTCGGGCCGCGAGTCTTGCCACTCCGTGGCGCATCCGTTCCACCGTGTCCCAGTCCTCGCTGCCGGGCGGCGCGGACAGCGCAGCGGGGTCGGCGCCGTCACGCGCATCGGCGACATAGCCGGCCACCGTGCGCAGGTAGGGGATCAGCGCCTCCGCGACCTCAGGCCCTCCGGGTCGTCCATGCCCGGGATGGATCTGAAGCGGGTTCAAGGCGAGCATCCGCTCCAGGATGTCCGCCCACGCCGCCGGATGCCCGTCCTGGGTTCGCGGGTGGATGCGGTTCCAGCACAGATCGCCGGCGATCACGATTCGGTCCTCCGGCAGCCATGCGAACACGTCGCTGTCGGTGTGCCCGCCACCGTAGGTGAGCAATTCGACGCGGCGCTCTCCCTCGACCACCAGGCGATCTTCGAACAGCAGGTCGGGGAGGGTGAGTCGGAATCCGGGCGCCGCTGCTTTGTGGGCCTCGACTCCGGGGATGCGATGCTGCGCTGCCGCGCGCACCTCGGGATCATCGGACTCCAACTTGGCCCGCAACGCGATCAAGTGCGCTTCCAACTCCGCCTCATACGCACCGAGGTCGGCCGGGCTGTCGGCGATCATCAGCTCAAGGGTGCGAGCCGTGGACGCGATGGGGATGTCTGCAAACTCCTGGTTGCCCCAGGTGTGATCGCTGTGCCAGTGGGTGTTGACCAGCAGGAAGGCCGACTCCCCGGTGAGCCGAACCACTTCAGACCGGAGCTCTCGCGCCGCCGAAGCGGTCATCAAGGCGTCGATGACCAGGGTCTTGTCACCGGTGTCGATGATCGCGGCGTTACCTACAGCGGGTCCGCTGATGTCGGACACCGCGACATGGACGCCGGGCGAAAGTTCCACCAGCTCGAAGTACTCGGGCATTCGACGAGGCTACCCTGTAATTTCGGCCCGAAACCCACTGAAACCTCGCCTCGGGCCACCGTCGGTGTCGGTCGTCGTGGGGCGCAATTCGAACAGGGGCTGGTGGAAGTCTGTGACGACGGGCCGGAGATCCCCGGCGAAATCGCCGCGCAGACGTTCTCGTGGTACTGAGCCACCTCGTCCCGGAATCGCCGCCGGCTAGTTGTCGGCCGGGATCCGGGCCGGCTTGGGCACCGGCTGGTAGTGGGTCCAGCAGAACTCGTTCTTGTTGTACGACGACAGCCGGGTAGTGCATCCCGCAGCGGCGCAGGTGCGGTCGCCGTCGTACGTCTTCCGGGGCCGTCCCCCGTTCAACTTCGAGATGGCGTGGTCGGTCACAACGCCAAATGATGCCGCGAATCGGCTCTTAGTTCAAAAGTACTCCCCAGAAAGGGGAGGAATCTGGCAATATGACCGCACGGAGAAAGGAGGTGGTCCCAAAGTGGTTGACAGTTTTCATAGGACTCCGGAGGTGGTCCGGCGCTAGGCCCGGCCACAACGAGGGTTTGGCCGAGTAATCGGCGAATCCACCCGGACCACCGGAGCCGGGAGACCCGCAAACTGGTCCTTTGCGGCGGCGCCAGCCGAAGTGTCTCCCGGCTCTTTCGCGCCCCGAGGGGCGAGGGGCGTGTCTTTCGTTTCTCTCCCCGGAGGGGGGAGTACCCCGGAGGGGGGAGTCACCCCACGAACGCGAGCGGTTCGTTTCTCCCTTCTCACTACCGTTCGCGCAACCATGTCCGACTACGACTTCGAGGTGATCGCAGCCGCCGAGACCCGGCCGCTGCGGCGGGCGCTGCTGCACCCCGGACTGGCTCCGGAGGCCGTCGACTACCCGGGTGACACCCATCCCGCGGTTTGCCATCTCGGGTCGCTCAAGGATGGGGTGCTGGTGGGGATAGGGACGATCCACCCCCAGCCCATACCCGCCGGTGGGATTCCCACCGCCGCCTGGCGGGTGCGCGACCTGGCAGTCGAGCATGGGCATCGCGGCCGAGGGATCGGGGCATTGCTTCTGGAGCGCCTCCTCGAGCACGCGTCGGACCATGAGGGCGTCGTCGCCTGGGGGGCAGTTCGCACCACCGCGGCGGGATTCTTCACCCGCTGCGGGTTTAGTGCGATCGACACGCCCTGGTCGGACCCGAACGAGGGGGACCAGCAACTGATGCACTCACCGATCCGGCCATTGCACCGATCGTGGGGGATTTGAAGTCATGAGGCATCAGCCCGATCCGGATTGGGCGAGCCTGTCGCCGGCTAGCGACACTCGCTGGCCCGTCTTGAGAGCGGCGTAGCCAGCGGCATCGGCGACCACCACCGGCATCGTGATCCGGTACAACTCCTGGGCGACGATCGCACCGAGCAGGATGATGTCGTCTGGTTGGCCCAGCACCATCGCCGCGGGAGCAGTTCCGGTGCGGATCGCCTCGGCGAGCACGCTCGACGACGACGAGGATCCCCGTCCCGAGGGGAGCACCACGATCTTGCCGGTGAGGTCGGCTCCGAACTGCGGATGATGCCGATCGATGACCAACCCGGTCTCGGGGTCGAAGCCGCCCCACATCGACAACGCCTCATCGAGCACCAGCACCTCACCGCTGGCCACGCCGGCAAGCAACGCCCGCAGGCTCATGTCCAGTCCCCGCGGAGTCGGATCGCTCCTGCCACCCCGGACTCGACGCAGTCGGCAAGGCTGCCGAAAGCGACTTCGACTCCAAGATTGCCCGGGGCGTAATAGGCCATCTTCCCTGAGTTGGTCATGACGACGCCGGCGGCGTCGCGGATGATGGGCGTGATGTAGGTGCAGGTGTCGGTGACGATCTGGATGCCCGCGCTGCGCAGTGGTCCAACCAAACCCTGCGCCGCCACGTCGGCCAGCACCTCTCGGGAGGTATTGATGTAGAACTCGACACCCGGGGCGATTTTCCGGTCGTCCAATAGGTCTGCCAGCGATGCGAACTCACTCTGAGAGAAGTGAGGCGTGCCGACGCTCACCGCCGCCAGCCTTCCTGAGGTACGGGTGGACAACTCGGCGCGGGTCGCGGTCAGACTCTCCAGATCGACCGTGATCGTGGTCTCCGGTTCTCCGCCGCCGAGCGCGGCTGCGAGGGTTGGCGCCTCTGGGGTGCGACCGACCGCGTGGAACAGCGCCACACCGCCCGAGGAGGCTGCGGCCGCTCCGAGCGCCTTGAGCGCGTCTTCGGATGCGTCGCCGGGCAGTCCGACGATCGCCGGCACCAATGTCCCGGTGCGGCGTCCCACGAGGTGACCAAGCACCGGATACGCGATGTCCGCCTGCAACACAGCCTCGGGGATCGCGGTGACGTCGAACACGACTCGGGCGCGGCGGTTCTCGTCGCGGTGCAGGCCGGCGTCGGGAACCCGGCCGGTGATGGCGGCGCAGATGTCGATGAAGTCGCCGTAGCGGTCGGTGCGGGCGCCAAGCACGGAATTGACGAAGACGATCGCATTCGACTCTGCCCAGGCAACATGCTGCCCGAATCCGGGACGGACGGTTGTCTGATAAGGGGCACAGGTCCAGGTGGGGGTGCCACCCATCGCCACATACGCCTGCATCAGCCGTCGCCCCCGCTCCTGGAGATGGGTGTCGCCGCGGAAGAGATTCGGATGCAGCAGGTCGAGTGTGGCGACATTGAGCGTCGTCGGGATCACCACCCGGGCTCCGTCGCCGGCGAGGCGCTCCGCAAAGTCGAGTCCGGCGTCGCCGTGATAGAGGCACGAGTCGATGTGCGCCGCGGTGACGTCGATGAGGCCCGGTGCGTCGTTGGCCGCGGCCACGGCGGTGATGACCCGCATCGCCATCGCCGCCGCGGGTCCCATCTCACCCGAGGCGAGAGCGCGGTCGCGGTCGGTGAGGAGCATCGGAGGAGAGTAGGGAGCGCCGGCTGCGCCGGCCTCCCGTTGTCCGTTGTCCCTTGCCATCTGCGATCTGCCCTCTGCCATCTGCGCGAGCCCATGTAACCTCCGCTCACCATGCAGATCAAGGGTTCCAAGGCGCTCGTCACCGGCGGGGGAAGCGGGCTCGGTGAGGCCACCGCCCGCCGTCTCACCATCGCCGGCGCCAAGGTCACGATCCTGGACCTCCCCACCTCCCACGGAGCCGAGGTGGCGGAGCAGATCGGTGGCCACTTCTTCGCCGGCGACGTCACCGTCACCAGCGATGTCGCCGCCGCAGTCGATGCCGCCGCCGGCGCCATGGGGGGCATCCACCTGTGCCTCAACGCCGCCGGGATCGCCAACGCCCACCGCGTCGTCACCCGTGATGGCGATCTGTTCCCCCTCGACGTCTATGAGAAGGTGCTGCGGGTCAACCTGATCGGCACCTTCGATGTCACCCGCCATGTCGCCAAGCGCATGGCGGAAAACAAGCCCACTGAGGACGGGGAGCGCGGGGTCATTGTCAACGTCGCCTCCATTGCCGCTACCGAGGGCCAAATCGGACAGGCGGCCTATTCCGCATCCAAGGGGGGCGTGATGGCAATGACTCTTCCCCTGGCCCGCGATCTCGCTTCGTACGGGATCCGGGTCAACACCATCGCCCCTGGGATCATGGAGACCCCGATGCTCGGCGGGATGACCGCCGAGGTGCGGGAGTCACTGGCCCAGGTTCATGTGTTCCCCAAGCGTCTCGGCAGAGCAACCGAGTTCGCCGCCCTTGCCCTGCACCTGTTCGAGAACACGCTGATCAACGGGGAGACGGTGCGC
>JBKKBI010000053.1:0-37943 GCA_046714175.1 Acidimicrobiia bacterium
GCGCCGCACCATGCGCCGCGAGTTGCCCCGGCTCCGCACCACACCTGATCGCACCGCCGCCGCAGCGCGGGTGGAAGAACTCAATCGTCTGGCCGCGGATGTGAACCGAGCCCTTGCCGAGAGCGAACGGGTCGAGCCGATAGCCCTCTGAGATCTAGAGGGCTGGCGTCGCTCGGAGACGATCAGAATGGACGGAGGGTCGCGTCCTGCATCACTGAGAGCGTAAGGAAGCAAGACCGGTTATTGGCGATTGGCTAGAAGGCGGCGATGGGCGACGGGCGATGGGTGAACCTCGGTTCGGTCTCCGGTCTCCGGTCTCCGGTCTCTGGTCTCCGGTCTCTGGCTGTTAGCTGACAGCTTCTTCGTGGTCAGGGTCGGCATCGATCCGACGACCTAACACAGGGTGCGAAGCTCCTTGGAGGGTTCTTCCGAGCCTGGGTAGGGCTCGGAAGGGCCTGACCCTCTTGGGTTGGGCGCCGTCTGCGTTGGTGGTCAGGGTCGGCATCGATCCGACGACCTCAGGTTTTTCAGACCCGCGCTCTACCAACTGAGCTACCTGACCGGGCGACTTCTGGCGGGGGCGACGGGACTCGAACCCGCGACCTCCGGCTTGACAGGCCGGCGTGAACTCCAGCTTCACCACGCCCCCAGGCGTGCCCCCAACGGGATTCGAACCCGTGTTTCCGGCTTGAAAGGCCGGCGTCCTAGGCCGCTGGACGATGAGGGCGGGTCTCGGCGAGCATACACCCGGCCCCCCTTCGTCCGACCCGAAGGCTCAGGGAGTATATCGGTGGTCCCGCGGGCGTCACCCGCTCGACAGCGCGGCCACCGCGGCGGCAATCGCCGGGTCGCTTTCGAATGTGTATTGCCACCACTCGGCCGCAATGATCACCTCGGGCACGATCCCGTCACGCTCCCAGTCGATGTCGCCCGCTGAGGCGGGGTAAAACCGCTCCGCGGCCAGCCACAACTTCGAGCCGTCGGGAAGTTCGAATCCTCTCAAGGTCTCGACGTTGCCTTCGGTCGTGGTTCCGACCAGGACAGCGCGGCCGAGGACTCCCAGCGTTCCGGAAAAAACCTCGGCGTAGCTAACGGTGTCTTCCCCGACGAGCACTGCGAGCGGCACCGTCTGGCTGTTGCCCGCGTCGGTGGGGGTGACGAGGAGGGGCCGAGGTGAGGCACCGCCGCGGAACTCTCCGACCAGACCAGAGGTGAACAGACCGAGCAGCGGCTCCAGCACACGGCTGGATCCGCCAGCGTTCAACCGCAAATCGAGGACCAACCCGTCCAACTCTCCGAAGCCTTCGAGGGCTGCAGCGACCTGGTCGTCGATGGTCTCGTCGAAGAGGGTGGGGATCATCACGTATCCGATGCGCCTGCCATTGGACGACAACATCATCTCCGAAACAATTGGTATCGCCCCCTCCACCCGATAACGGACCGCGGCCAGGTCTGTTGTTTCGCCACCAGGCGGGGTCACTGAGAGGATGATCAGGCTGCACTCCGGCCCACGGAGCGGGTTGGTGGCGGCGGTGGAGCTTCCGTCTACCGGTTGTCCATCCACCGCATGGATGGCGTCGCGGGATCGGATCCCGGCCTGTTCGGCGGGCGAACCCGGGACGACCGAAACCACGGCGAAGAGATCTTCGTCGACTTGGGGCACGACGAGCACGCCGATGCCGACAAAGTCGTTACTTGCGGCCAGCGCTTGTTCGGCGGCGAGTACCTCGGCCGGTGTTTCGAAGTGCGAGTGCTCGTCCCCCAGTGTGGTGACCAGTGTCTTGAGTTGGGAGTAAAACTCCATGGTGTCGATGCCGGTGTCAACCGCGGCCACGACGGTGGCCACTTCATCAGCCCAGCCGCCGTCGACCGCCTCGGGGTAGAGGTAACTATCGCGTACGACTGCATCGAAGGCGGCAAGGACCTCTGCTTGCTGTTCGGCGGTCAGGGGATTCGCAGCGATGGTTGTGACGGGGCTTCCGAGGGGGACGGTCGTCACCGAAGTGGCATCGCAGGCGGCGGGGATCGAGGCGGGGACAGGCGTCGACTCCGTGGTGGTTGTCGGGGCGATGGTGGTGGTTGCCGCACCTCCGCCGCAGGAGGCGAGGCCCAGTGCCAGCATCGCCCGCGCCACCGTGCTCCGGCCGCCAACCATGTCCCCTCCTCTAGCCAGGGTACAAGTCCGGACGCGAGTGACGGCCCCTGATGGGACCGTCACCACGATCCGATCGGTTGACTAGGCCTTCTTGCGGCCCATCAGCAACCCGACCAAGGCCAGCACCGAGCCTGCGAGCATGATCCACATGCCGATGCCGACGCTGAGGCCTTCGATCCCGCTGATGTCGAAGTAGTTGATCACGGCGACGCCGGCACCGACCACGAGAGCCGCCCAGCCCAGCCAGGCCGGGAGGGCCTTGCCGCCGCTGAACGCCATGTACCCGACCGCGGCCAGCACCACACCGGAGATCAGGGTGAACCACCCATCGCCACCGTCCATGCCGCTGGCACTGATCCCGAGGATCTCACCCCAGGGCAAAAACGATCCGATGGCGAGTGCCGCCCCGCCGAGAATGATCATCCCCGCAGATTGCTTCTTGTCCATTGCTTCTTTCCCCTCCCATGGTTAGGTCGGAGAGGATGGTATTCGGATGCCCCGGCCCATGCAGGACGAGAGTTCGGGAAGCGGTAACTCACTCCGGAAGCGAGCGGCGGACAGGAAGTCCGCCCGGTCGCGAAACGGTGGCCGCGGCCACGCGATTTGCCTCCTCCAGGATCCTTCCGGGATCGACTCCGGTCACCAGTCCGTCGACGAGCACCGCGAGAAAGGCATCGCCGGCGCCCACGGTGTCCACCACGTCGACCGCCACCCCGGGAACAGACCACTCGCTTCCCCGCCCGCGCAGCACCGCTCCTTCGGGTCCTGAGGTGACGCAGACCCATGCGGGCCCGGCCTGCTCTCCCAACGCCGCCGCCTCAACGAGGTTCACCTTCAGCAAGCCCACCCGGGGGAGGAGGCGGCGGATCGCCTGCAGGTCTATCCACGGTGTTCGCAGGTTGGCGTCGAGCGCGACCAGGCCTTTGGAAACGCCGACCAGGCGGGTCAGTGCGGCCGCTGCCACCGGGTCGCGGAGTGGGAGGGATCCAAATACGAGTGCCTCGTGGTTCGGCACGTGTTGCGGCCCGATCACCCGATCCCATGCCGCCGGGTACTGAACGTCGAAGGCGTGTCCGTCCTCCGTCGGGGTGATCACGCTGATCCCTGTGGGCAAGCTCGGATCGGTCTCGATCAACGACCCGTCGATCCCCAACGCTGCGGCTGTGGCGATGATCCAACGCCCGTCGGCGTCGTTGCCCACCCGGGTCACCAGGCGGGCTCGCCAACCCCGGGCGGCGAGATGGGCGGCGACATGGAGGGGGGCTCCGGCCACGACTCGCCCGTTGGGGTGCTCGTCGATGAGGGCTTCACCGAAGACGAGCGCGGTCTTGGCGGAAATGGTCCCTCCCCGATGTAGAGCCTGAGGGTATCGCCGCCACTGTCCCCGACGCCCGCTACCTTCGGTGCGGGCCGGTAGCTCAACTAGGCAGAGCAACGGGCTTTTAACCCGGCGGTTGTGGGTTCGATTCCCACCCGGCCCACGGCAAACCTTCGGTTGCTTGTGAGATTTCTTCGGGTTTTGGCGAGCGACGTGGTCCGTTTCCTCTGCATCGAGGCAATGGGGGGTCGAGCAGCCGCGGAGGCGTCGAGCGCAAAGCGGCAGTCTGCAGGTAGGCTCGCCTTCCGATACCCGGCACGAGGAGTCCGTTCCATGCGCATGCGAACCCTAATGGCGATGGCCGTTCTCACTGTGATCGCCGCAGGGTGCGGCGACGACGACAGTGGCGCCACGACCACCCAGCCCGACGACGGCAACGGAGGCGTCACCACCACCGCCGGGGGCAACCCCATTGGGGGCGGCGAGGGATCCATCACCTTCCAAATCAGTGGTGATTACGAGGCCTCTGGTGAGTTCCCGTTCCTTTCCGTGGCCAGCGCGTTCAACAATGGCGGTTGGAGCGCGACCTTCGCCGACTCCAACAACTCGATCATTGTGCTCAATACCTTTCCGGGCAGCTTTACCGTGAGCTTCGGCGACCCCCAGGCCGTGATCACCGGCATTGAGTCCAGCGGCTGCGTCTTCGATTTCGACCAGAACGACGCCAGCGGTCTTGTGGGCAGTTTTGATTGCAGCAACACGACGGGCTTTCTAACGGCCGGAACCGAGATCACAGTCGACTTCGCGGGGCAGTTCTCGGGCAACCCGTAACCGTCGGGGCGGAGCGGACCGCCCCTACAGTTGCCCGGTCTCCGTGAGCGTCTCCAGCTCGCTGCGATACTCCGGGTCGTCGTAGCGAGACAGGGTGAATCCGTCGGCGTGCTCGGGCAGGGAGCCGCCGGCGACATGGGCCGCCGTCAACTCCCCGATACCACACGCGGCCATCACCCCGAAGCCCGAAAGCGCCCCGGCGACGAACGCACCATCGGTTTGGAGAGGTCCGGCGAGGGGACGGTTCTCCACCGTTTTGGTGTAGTACCCGCCGTCGATGACGGGCTGCGGTATCCGGTCCCGGTACCGGGCCATGGCGGGGAACATCGCCGCCATGCCCTTGATCACCACTTCGGCGTAGAGGGGGTCTTCGGGGAGCGGCCACACCGGATCGGTCACGAGGCGGCGGTACTCCCACAGAGCCAAGACCCACGGCGATCCCTGGCTGCCCTCGGGGCGACCGTGACATGCCGGGGGCATCTCGCCCAGCAGATCGTCGCGGCCGGCAGCGGCGAGATGGTGCCGTTCTTCGTCGGACCAATCGAGGCGCAGCGGGTCGCTCCAGATGAGTAGCCCGGCATCCCGGGGGATCACACCGAGAGTGTCGCGGAACCCCACCTTGTGATGAACCTCGGAGTGCACCGGGAGGGTCTCTCCCATCAGGCCGGCCACGGCACCAATCATCGGGCCAGCGGCGTCGACAAACGCGCCACACCCGACCTTGCTTCCGTCATCGAGTTCGACCCCGCCAACCCGGTGCGCGGCGACCGTCACCGCGGTCACGCGATGGGGAAGGTAGATGAGGCCGGCGTCCCGGCATCGATCGAGTAGGTACGCCCCGAGCTGCTGGGCCGAGAGCCACCCGGCGCGACGGACGTGCAACGCTCCGGCCACCCGGTCGCTCAACCCAGGCAACATGTCGTGGAGCAGAGTGAGGTCGGTGATGAGATCGGTGCCTGTGGGGGCAGGGTCCCACCCCTCGGGCTCGGCTCGTTGATAGTTCGTACCCGTTCCAGTGCCGGAATGTACGCGGAGTGGCCCCGAGCCCAGCGCCGCGGCACGCTCTGCTGTGGCGCGTAGCCCCTCGAGGCGATCGGTATCCGCCGTCACATAGAGATAGCCCCGTCGGTTGAGGCCAAAGACGTTGTCGCTCTCGCCGGCAAGTTGTTCGAGCAGGTCGATGGATCGGTTCATGAGCTGCACCATCGGCCGATTGGGCCACAGATTGCGGTAACACTCCGTGGACTTGTCCGAGGTGAGCGTCAATGGCGGAAGCGGATCGCACAAGACGACGCGTTGCCCGTGGTGTACCGCGAGAAAGTAGGCGGTCGCCACCCCGGCAATCCCCGCCCCGGCCACGACGACGTCGGCGGAAGTGCGAGGCACGTCGGGGAGGATAGGGAGGGATGCCGGTTGCCGGTTGCCGGATGCCGGATGCGGAATCATCATTGCTCCGGTCTCCGGTCTCCGGTCTCCGGTCTCCGGTCTCCGGTCTCCGGCCCGATAGCCTCCGCTCGTGATCCGCTTCGGCATCTCCGGACTGCCCCCAGAACACGGGGACGACGCCGCCTTTCTCGACGGGCTGGTGGAACGCGGCCAAGGTGCCTTCGAATTCGGTTTCACCTCAGGTTTCCCGTGGAAGGAGAAGCGGTGCGCCGCCTTCGGTCGGCTCGCCGCCGAGCGCGACATCGCCATCTCGATCCACGCCCCCTACTTCGCCATCCTCACCTCTGATGATCCCGAGAAGGCCAAGCTGACCCGGTCCGCGCTAGAGCACACCATGAAGCTGGGGCACGCTTTCGGATCTCGCGTCATCGTCGCCCATACCGGATACGTGAAGAAGCGCACCCCCGAACAACTGCATCGCCTGGCCGAGGAGAGCCTGGAGATGATCGCACCCAAGGTGCGCCACCTCGGGGTAGCACTGGGTCTCGAGGTGGGCGGCACCGATCGTGCCTTCGGCACCCTGGGTGACATCGCCTTGATCGCCGAGAAATTCTCGTTCGTCCACCCGGTGGTCGACTGGGCCCACGTTCATGCGATGTCGGGCGGTGCTCTGACATCCAAGGACGCCTTCCTTGGAGTGTTCGGGTTCTTGCGCGATCGTTTTCCGGGTTGGACCCTCGACCCACTCCACTGCCAGTTCACCGACAACGAATTCGGCCACGGCGGCGAGGTGCGCCATCTCCCCTACGGGAAGGGAACGCTCCGCATCGGACCGCTGGTCGAAGCGGCCATCGATGCGGGAATGCGTCTGACGCTCATCAGCGAGGCGCGCGAGAAGGCGAGCCACATCGCCATCCAGGAGGAATTGGAAGCCGCCCTCGCGTTCGCCCGCCCTGCGCCGCCGCCGCCGGATGCCACCCGTGCCCTCGCCTCGGGGCGTGTCGCCTTCCCAGAGGATCTGCGCATCGTCGCCGAGGGCGAGGCCTGGTCAGCCGTGGGAGTCGACCGCGGGGTGCGCCTCACCAATCCCGACAAGCCGTTCTTCCCCGGTGGTGAGACGAAGGGCGACCTCATGGCCTACTACCACGCCGTGGCCCCGGTGCTCCTGCCCCACTTACGCGATCGAGCCATCGTTCTGGCTCGCTTCCCCGATGGGGCGGACGGGGATTGGTTCTATGAGAAGCAGGCTCCATCCCACAAACCCGAGTGGCTTCCCACTGCTCCACTGTGGTCGGGCCACCGCGGCGACGTGATCGACTTCGTCACCGCGCCGGATGCTGCGGCGCTCTTGTGGATCGCCAATCTGGGGGCGATAGAGATCCATCCCTGGCTGAGCCGGGTGGCCACCGCCGCATCGCCCGACTTCGCCATCTTCGACCTCGACCCCGCCGACGGTGCCACCTGGGACCAGGTGGTGACCGTGGCCGAGGTGATCCGCGTCGCACTGGAACGCCTCGGCCTCACCGGGTATCCCAAGACCTCCGGTGCCACCGGGCTGCACATATACGTGCCACTCGACCCGGTCCATCCCTACGACCGGGTGCGCCACTTCGTCGAGTCGGTGGGCCGATTGGTGGTTTTGGCCGATCCGGGCCTTGCAACCATGGAGTGGGACATACCCCGTCGGGCGGGCAAGGTGTTCATCGACCACAACCAGAACGTTGCCGGCAAGACGATCGCTTCGGTGTACTCGGTGCGACCGCGGTCCGGCGCCCCCGTTTCGACTCCCCTCCTGTGGGAGGAGGTGGGTGAGGTGGACCCGGCGGGGTTCACCATCGGCACCATCTGGGATCGCATCGCCCGCCACGGTGATCTCTTCGCTCCAGCGTTGCGCGGCGGACACACATTGGACGCGGCGGAGCAGGCGCTCGGCCTGTGAGAGTCTCGGGTCAATCGGCAGACGGGTTCAGGGCACGGCGCCGGGATCGTCCCCCACTGTCACCGCCATTCCCGCGCTCGACCAGTCGCTCCATGAGCCGGGATACAGGATCGGCTCGGGGAGACCGGCGACTTGCATCGCCAGCGCGCTGTGGCAGGCGGTGACCCCGCTGCCGCAGTACAGCACCACATCGTCATCGGCGCCGAGGCCTTGGTAGAGCTGCGCCAGTTCGGCTGTTGAGCGGAAGCGCCCGCGGCGGTCGAGGTTGTCGGTGAGCGGGGCATTGCGCGCGGTGGGGATGTGGCCGGCCACAGGGTCGACCGGCTCGAGTTCGCCGCGGTAGCGCTCCGGGTCGCGGACATCGAGCAGGGTCACGGTGCCCAGGCGCCCCGCAAGTGTCTCGCGGTCGATGCGGCGTGTGGTCCCGGGACGTACGGTGAGCACTGCGGGCACTATGTGCGCGATTGCGACGGTGAGTGGATGTCGCGCGGCCACCCACGCCGGGAGTCCGCCGTCGAGCACTCGCACCTCCTCGTGGCCGATGTCACGCAGCATCCACCACAGCCTGGAGGCGATCGCTCCGCCCCGATCGTCGTAGGCCACCACGTGGTGATCGTCGCCGATCCCGAGGCGGCCCATCGTGGCTATGAAGTCGGCGCGCTCGGGGAGGGGGTGCCGTCCCGGTCCGACTGGCGCGCTGAGTTCGGTCTCGAGGTCGGCGAACACGGCTCCGGGGAGGTGTCCTGCGGCGTATGCCGCCCGGCCCCGTTCCGGTTCCCCCAAGTACCAGCGGACATCAACGACACGAACCCCGGAGTCTTCGTGGATGGCGGCCAACTCGGCGACATCGATCAGGGGACTGGTCACAGCCGGGGCGCTGGGACCGGTCGCAAGGTCCGGGGCTCCGCCGCGGCTTCCCAGGGGCGCACCACCACGTGCCACACGAGAGCCAGTGCCCAGGCGGGTACCGACACGTCGACATTGGCACGGAGCCGGTTGTAGGACAACGGTGTTCCCGCCAGGGCTGCGATGGGGTGGCCACCGATGCGTAGCGTCCACCGCCGCGGTAAAGGTTCGCTGACCAATTCGCATCCGAATCCGGATCCGATCAGATCCCAGCGGCGTCCCGTCCAGGACCGGCGCACGATTCGTCCCGTCTCCACACCTGCTTCGAGATATACGACCGTTCCCCAGCCTTCGGGCTTGATCTCGATCGGAACTCCGGCGACGACTCCCCGCGATAGATGGAGTGACGGGTAGCGGCGGAATGTCCCCACCTTGCCTTGTGACGGCGAACTCATCCGCCACGTGTCCGACATGAATCCGCTCTCGAACTGGACCCGGCCCAGCAACATGGGGTGGCGTCGGACAGCCATGGCCGGAAGGTTAACCCTGAGCGTGGCTGGTGGGTTAATGACCCACCCGATCGTGTACCCGAAGCTTTGAGTCGTGAGTCATGAGCGAGAGAAGGCGTTGCCCGTTGCCGGTTGCCCGTTCTTGTTTCTGGCCAACAGCTGACAGGCCGGAGGCCGGAGGCCCGATTCCGGATTCTGTCTGGTTGATGACTGATGACTCCCATGGCATCGGCTCCTGCCGCCACGTACCCTCCCTCCATGCCCCAGCTTCACTTGCTCGACGGGACCTACGAGCTCTTCCGGTCGCACTTTGGAGCACCGCCCCGCACCGATCCAGAGGGCAGGCCGATTTCGGCGGTGCACGGAATCATGGCCAGCACCCTGGCCCTGATGTCCGAGGGGGTGACCCATCTCGGCGCCGCCTTCGACACCGTGATCCGATCCTTTCGCAACGATCTCTACGACGGTTACAAGACCGAGGCAGGGGTTCCCGAGGAGCTATTGGCTCAGTTTCCGATCGCGGAGGACGGGTTGGAGGCACTCGGCGTGACGGTGTGGCGAATGGCGGAGTATGAGGCCGACGACGCCATCGCATCGGCGGCGGCCCAGTTCGGTGACGAATTCGAACGGGTGGTCATGATGTCGCCTGACAAGGATCTCGCGCAATGCGTGGTCGGTGATCGGATCGTCGGGTTCGATCGGCGCAAGGGAGTGTTCATCGACGAAGCCGGGGTCTGGGAGAAGTTCGGGGTCGCTCCAGAGTCGATACCCGACTACCTCGGCCTCGTTGGAGACACCTCAGATGGTTTCCCGGGTGTTCCCGGCTGGGGAGCCAAGTCGGCGGCCACCGTCCTGGCGCACTATCGCCACATCGAGGACATTCCGCTCGAGGCAAACCTGTGGGAGGTTCCGGTGCGCGGGGCCGAACGCCTGGTGTCCGCGATGCGAGAGAACATGAGTGATGCCTTGCTGTTCCGCTATCTCGCAGTCTTGCGTCCCGACGTTCCGCTCGGCGCCAGTGTGGACTCTCTCCAGTGGCGTGGGGTTCCACAGAAGCGGTTCTTGGAATTCTGCAATCGCTACGGGTTCGACTCACTTCAAGAGCGTCCCACTCGCTGGGCCTGATCGAGCGTGGGCGCGCCTATGCGAGGTGACGCAGCGCGGCGGCGGCGGCGTGGTGGCCGCACATCCCATGTACGCCGGCACCCGGTGGCGTCGAGGCCGAACACAGGTAAATGCTCGCGGCCGCCCGATAGGGGCGCAGCAGCTTGGGGCGGGCGAACACTCCGCGCACCGACAGCTCGCCACCGGTGATGTCCCCACCGGCTTGATTGGCGTTGTCGGCGGCGAGGTCGGCCGTCGAGCGCCGATTGATCGCCACCACGAGGTCACCAAATCCGGGGGCGAAGCGCTCGAACTGGGCGAAGATCCGATCGGTCATGTCTTGTTCCGAGCCAGCAGGCACGTGGCAGTACGCCCACAGGATGTGTATGCCCACTGGAGCCCGCGACCGGTCGGCGACCACCGGTTGTGACGACACGATGAATGGCTTCTCCGGATGCTGGCCGGCGGCGACTTCTGATTCTGCGCGGGCGATCTCCTCGTAGGTGCCGCCGACGTGAATCGTCCCGGCGCGGCGACACTCGGCATTCGTCCATGGAATCGGGCCGGACAGTGCGACATCTACTTTGAACACGCCCGGGCCGGGGCGCAGGCTGCGGTACCGCGTGGCGACTCGCGACGAGATGCGGTCCTTGGCGATGCGGGCCGCAATACGCGGTGAGGTGTCGAACATGACTAGACGAGCGGGCGGGAGATCGAACCAGTCGAGAACCTCGCTCCGAGTGCGAATCTCCCCGCCCAGTGACTCGAACCGCGCCGCCAGCGCGGTCACGATCGCGGCCGACCCTCCGGTGGCGAATGGCCATCCCACCGCGTGTCCTGCCGCCCCGAGCGTGAGGCCGACACCGGCGGAGGCGATCCGGGTCAGCGGCACCGCCGCGTGTCCCGCCAGGCCGGCAACGAGCGCTCTACCGGTGGCGGTCTTGAAACGGCGAGCCAGCCACGACGCCGGTTGCAGTGCGAGCATCCCAAAGCGCGCTCCCGCCACCGGCCGACGCAACGCGGCGAGCGGCGGGCCGAGCGCGAAGCGTACGGAGTGCTCCCAGTGTCGGGTGACGCTGCCGAAGGTGCGGCGATACGTCCGGGCGTCGTCGCCGAGGTGATCCGCGGTGGCATCGAGGTCGCGCAGGAGGAGGGCGGCGGACCCGTCGTCGAGGGGATGTGCCATCGGAATCTCGGGGTGTGACCACTCGACCCCGGAGAGGGCAAGAGCCTGCATTGCCGGCGAACCCGCCCCGAGCGGGTGTACCGAAGAACACACATCGTGGCGGATTCCGGGGAGGGTCAACTCGGCCGTCCGCGCCCCACCTCCGATAGTTGCCGCCGCCTCGAGCACGAGGACCTGTTTTCCCGCCGCCGCCAGCGTCACCGCGGCGACAAGGCCATTGGGTCCGGCGCCAACGATTACCGCATCGAGCATCGGGCCAGGCTAGAGCTTGGCTACCGGTTCCCCGTTGCCGATACCGGTGGGGGTGGCAACGGGAACGCGTCCGGCGGAAAGCGAGTAGCCGAGACCTCGAGAGCTACGCCAACCGCCGTTGCGCCACGCGCGCCGGGAGGATGAGACGAAAGCGGGCGGGAAGCAGGGGACGCAACACCTTGAGCACTCGCAGGCTGCAGCTGAGCCAGCGCTGCCGCCACCGACCCCACCGAAAGCCGTAGCGATCGCGCACCTCCGCGGGGAGGGTGCCGATGGCGGCAAAGGAGATGAACTTCCAGATCGGCTTGATGTGCCACGGCACCGGCCCGCCGCGGATCAGGTCGGCCACCTCGCCGGCCACGTCGGTGATCTGGAGCCGGTCGGAAGCGATCACGGCGCGGATGTATGCGGTCATCTCGTCGTAGGTCGCCGGCACTCGGTCAGGCGACAGCAGCATCAGCTCGGCGGCAACGAGGTTCTCTTCGTGGAACTGCTGCTTCTCCTCTGCGGACAACTCGCGGACGGTCAGCTCGTAGAAGACGACGCTGCTCTCCTCGAGGCAAGCATGAACCCAGAGCAGCAGGTCGGGGTCGAGAGCGTCGTAGCGCTCTCCGGTGACGGAGTCGATGCCGTTGATGACCGTGTGGAGGCGGTTGATCCGATCGGCGGCGTGCTGGGCCTCATCTCGGGTGCCAAAGGGAACAAGCAGCTGCAGCGAAAGTGTGCGCATCAGCCGTGCCCACGGATCGCGGCGGTAGGTGGCGGTCTGGCGGGCACCGGCGGCCACCAGCGGATGAGCGGCATGCAGAAGCAGCGCGCGGACTCCGCCGAACAGAACGGTGAGTTCCTGGTTGATCCGCCAGGTGGCCGATTCCGGTCCAAAGAAGCCGTGGTCCACGGCGGCGACCCTATCTGATGGCGTGGTCCTAGCGATGGCCACGAGTCGGCGACCCTAAAGTCGGCTGGCGCAGGAGGGGATCGTCACAGGCAATACCGAAGGGCGGATTGCGGCGCGCCGCCGGGTCCACGTGGGCGCGGTGATCGCCTATGCCTTCTTTCTGTATGTGTTCAGCCCCATGAACATGCTGGTGATCGGGTGGTTCGCCGACTTCGATGACGCCATTTCACATCGGGTTCATGAGGTCTCGATCGGGGCGCTTTTCACTCTCGGGTTTGCCGGTGTGGTTGCACAGTTGCGCCGCCGCGACCGGACCACGGGAGCAGTTCAGGCAGTCGTCGCCCTCGCGGTGGCCGCCGGCGTGATCTCGGTGTCGACGGGCTTCGAACCGCTGGTGCTCGCCTATCTGGTTCCGCCTTTGGTGTTGATCGCCCTCGATCCGGAATGGCGCGCCGTGGTGGTTCCGCCGCTGAGGCGTGACTTCCGCTTGCTCGTCATCGCGGCTCTGCTCCTTTCCATCCTCGGCCCAGACATCGCCGCCAATTTCGAGAAGGCCACGCTGCTGGTGCAGCGCCACGAGTCGCACTGGGGGGCGATGGCGGCGTTCGTGATCGCGGTGACGCTGCTCTCCTTCGTGGCCGCCTTCCGGCCCCCGGGTTGGAGGCTGGCGGCGTGGAGTGCTGCCGGTGCCGTGGCGGTGTCGACCGCAGTGTCTCTGGCGTTCCCGTACGACGCCTCAGCCCTGGGTCTGTCAAATGCCCTTGCGGCGCTTCTCTGGGTAGCCGGCTGTCTGGTAACGGTGGCAGTGGTGGCTGCCCGGCACCCCGAGAGGATCCCGGTGCGCCGTCGCGGGGAAGGACTCGTCGCCGGGGTGGCAACCGCGCTGGCACGCCGCACCGGTTGGAAGGTGGGGTGGCTGCGAGCCGCGTTCGCGCTCCCGGTGATCGGAGGCGCCGCCTACGGCCTGCTGTGGCTCGTTCTTCCCTCGGAGCGAAAGGGGGAACGGGCCGGACTGGGACGACTGCCGATTCTGATCGGATTGCTCGCCGCCGGCGTACTCGGCACCGGCGCCGGCTTCGGGGGATTCATCATTCTTCTGCTCGCCTTCGGCGGTGCCTTATTCCTCGGTCTGCGCCCGCTTCTTGCCTTCGTGCGGGGGCGGGTTCCATTTTGGCGATCGGTCACCCGGATTGCCGCCGGGGCGGGTCTCGGCCTCGCCCTTATGGCGGTGGCCATCGTCTGGCTCGCCGACGAATTCGGTGCCCCCGTCGTGCCGCATCGGATCGATAGCGAGTTGGTCCAATACTGCGTGTCGTGTCATGGGGTGCCGGGCGCCGCCCAAGGGGCTCCGGTGCTCGTTGACTACATCGAGCACTCGGGCGGCGATGCGTGTGTCTCCTGCCATGCCCACCTGCCCCCGGTGACCATCCCGTCGGCCTCCTGGCTCCCCGGCGTGACGCCATGAAGCGGTTCGCCTCGCTGGGTAGGTTGGCGGCGACGCCGGTGGCCGGTGCCGTGGTGGTGGTCGGGGTGGCGGCGTTCATCGCTCACTTCTCCACTCGGACAAACTCGCTCATTGTGGATCAGGGCCCACTTTCTCTGCAGCCTGCCGTCGCCGAGGCTCTGGAGTTCTTTTTCTTCGACGGCCCGCTGCTGCGCAACGCCCAGCTGGGGGTGCACGTTCTCGGTGTGCTCACCTTCTGGACGATCGGACTGCTCATCTTGCTGCGGGGCCGCCACGCCCCGATGCGAGTGACGACTTCGCTGACGCTCTTGCTGGTAGGCGCGGCGTTGTTCGCTCCGATGTCGGCACTCGACGGTGCGTGGGCTGATGCGGGGGAGATCATCGGCACCCTTCGCCCCGGACCCGAGTTGTGGCGCTCCGCGGCAGGACTCGCGGTGCTGTACTTCGCTCTGGTCTTCCCCGACGGGCGTCCTTTGGGACGGTGGTGGGCGATCGCGCTGGGCGCGCTGTCGTTCCACGTGGTGGCGTGGTCGCTGTTCCCGGGGGGTGCCATCGATCCCCGGGAGTGGCCAGCGGCGGTGGCCGCGGTGTGGACGATCGCACCGCCGCTGCTCGCGGTGGCGGCACTGACTATGCGCTTTGTTCGCATCGAGGCGGATAGCCGGCCACGGATCCGTCTCGTGGTGGTCGCTTTCTCGGCAACCGTTGCCTGCATCCTGGCGTTCTGGGCGCTGCAGCCCCGGCTCGAGGAAGGCCTCTTCGACCTGGTTCTGGCCACCCGCCGTCTCGAAGCGCTGCACGACCTCAACCTCCTGATCCTGCTCACCGCGTCGTTGCTGCTGCTTCCCATCGCGATGGGGATATCGGTGGTGCGTTACCACCTCTGGGACCTGGAACTGTTGGTGAATCGGGCTCTCGTCTATGGCGCACTCACGGCGATGGTTGCCGGCACCTTCGTTGTCGGGTTGGTGGGACTGGGGAGCCTGCTCGCCGGGACGGTGGGCGGTGGCCGCGGGGTCGCCGGGGTGATCACCGGGGTGACCCTGGCGCTGGTGTTCCAGCCGGTGCGGCGCAAGGTGCAGTCGGGAGTGGATCGGCGTTTTTACCGGCAGCGGTATGACGCCGAGCGCGCTGTCGAGCGTTTTGCGGGCGAAGTCGGCGAATTGGTCCGGCCACTCTCGGTTGCCGCCGCCCTCGGCGCGGTGATCCGACAGACAGTGCAGCCCACCGAGTCGTGGGTGGTGCTTGAACCCCCCCGGGCGGCGATTGGTGTCGGGGTTCTCGACCGCGCCGAGATCGAGCACACCGAGGAATGGCCAGAGGCCGCCTCCGTGATGGTGCCGTTGATCGCGCAAGGGCGCCCGGTGGGAGCCATGTTCCTCGGCCCGCGACGCTCGGGAACCCCTTATACCGCTCCCGACCGCCGGATGCTGGAGCGCATCGCCGCCGCCGCCGCCCCGGCGGTGCGGGTGGGGCAACTGGTCGAGGATCAGGAGCGCCTGGCGGTGGAGCGGGCGCGGCTCGACGGGGAACTGGCGGTGGCCCGGACCATTCAGCGTGACTTGCTTCCCCAGCACCTGCCAACGATCCCGGGATGGCAGTTCGCCGCCCGTTATGAGTCGTCGCGGGAGGTGGGCGGCGACTACTACGACGTGATTCCGTTGGAAGGCGGCAGGCTGGGCTTACTGGTTGCCGATGTCTCGGGCAAGGGGGTTCCGGCCGCGATCGTGATGGCCAGCTGTCGGGCGGTGGTCCGGTCCATCGCCGCCACTGTGGAGGACCCCGCAGAACTGCTGCGGCGGGTCAATGGGCGCCTCGCCGCCGACATGACACCGGGAATGTTCGTCACCTGCTTCTACGGGGTGCTCGACACCGAAGCCGCAACGCTGTCGTTTGCCAACGCCGGGCACCCGCTGCCGGTGCTGCGCCTCGCCGCCGGACACTCCGAGGAGCTGCGAGCCACGGGTATGCCCTTCGGATGGATAGCCGATGCCGTCTACGACACTGTGGTACGGGCTCTGCCTCCAGGTGCGGTCGTGGTGGTCGCCTCGGATGGGGTGATCGAGGCGCGCAACCCCGCTGGTGAACTCTGGGGCCAGGCTCGCTTCGGAGCGGCGGTGGCGGAGGCGCAGGGGCCCGAGGTGGTCGCCTCCATCCTCGACGCGTTGCGGGCCTACTGCGCTCCGGCCACCGACTTGGGTGATGACGTCACCCTGCTCGCCGTCGCCCGGGAGTAAGTCGCCGGAGTCAACCGATGATTGGCTTCCACCGCGCCGAGCCGCGGGTCCGTATCGAGTCCCAGTGCGGTGGGCGACCGGGCGACCGTCTCGTGTCGGGTCGATGCGCCATCGATTGCTCGCCCTCGCCCGAGCCCGACCTAATCCCGTCGTATCACCTCGAGCCGGGTGATGCGACGGCCCCGAATGCCGACCACCCGCAGAATGTGCTTGCCGTGGGCGACTTCGTCGCCGAGTTGCGGCATGCGCCCGAGCAGACCGAGCACCATTCCCGCCGCGGTGGTCCACTCCGAGTCGTCGAGGTCGTCCTCCAACAGCTCGGCGAGGTCGGTTACCGGTAAGGCGGCATCGATCATCCAGTGTCCCGCTCCGAGCGGGACGACATCGGGATCGCCGGGTTCTTCGCTGATCGAGCCCAGCATCTCTTCGGCAATGTCCTCGATTGTGACCATCCCTGCTGTCCCGCCGTACTCGTCGACCACCACCGCGATGTGCGTGCCCGACGCCTGCATGTCGGTGAGTAGGTCGAGGATGCGCTTCGACTCGGGAACGACCAGTGGGGGGTCGGCGAGCACTCCCACCGTGACGTGATCGCGGCGACCATCGGGGATTCGGAGAAGGTCACGGACTACGACTACGCCCGTGATGCTTTCCACGGATCCCGAGTACACCGGGAGTCGGCGATGCCCCGCTTCGAGCGCCACTTCGATGGCGAGTCGAACCGGGGTGTTCTCGTCGACGGCGATGATGTCGGGGCGGGGGACCATGATCCCATCGACGTGGCGATCTCCAAAGCGAAAGGCGCGCTCGATCAGCTCGAGATCGGTCGAGGTGATCTGCCCTTCTACCGCGGCTCGGGATGCCAGCATCCGCAACTCGTCCTCGGTGACGGTTGGGGAGGCGACGATTGTCTTGCCCGGCATCTGCAGGTCGGCCACCGCCACCAGAACCCTCACCAGGGGCCTGAGGATCAATTCGATCCCGGCCAGCGGGAAAGCCAGGGAGAGTGCCACCCGATCGGGATGACGAACCGCGTAGGTCTTCGGGATCGCCTCGGCGTAAATGAAGAGGAAGAAGGTGAGCACCGCCGAGGCGATGGTCACTCCCAGGGGACCAAACCACCGGTCGGCGAGGATTCCCGCGATGGTGGCGGCGCCGATCTGAGCCAGTAACGCCGCCAGCAGGATCGCGTTGAGCACTTCGGAGAGGCGATGAGTGAGGGCGGAGAGCCGCAGCGCCCTCCGGCTTCCCTCGGACGCGAGCGCCTGCACCCGCACCGCCGGCACGCGCAGAAATGCAGTCTCGACGGCAGAGATGACCACCGAGAAGGCGAACATACCGATGAGCAGAAGGAGGAGAGGTAGGTCCCGGTCCACTTCCATTCGACCGGAGTCAAGCAGGGTTGGGGGGGGTCATGCACAGCGGGACCGGACGACGGTCTAGGGTCACCGCATGAAGTTCGGAGCATTCATTCCTCAAGGTTGGCGTATGGATTTGGTCGGTGTGCCGGTTGCCGAGCAGTGGCCCACGATGCTGGCCGCAGCCCGGCGCATCGAAGCGCTTGGCTACGACACCGCGTGGGTGTACGACCACTTCCACACCGTCCCCCATCCCTCCCAGGAGCCCACCTACGAGTGCTGGACGCTGATGGCAGCCCTGGCGGCGAGCACCACGCGGATTCGGCTGGGACAGATGTGCACCTGCAACTCCTATCGCAACCCCGCCTACCTGGCCAAGGTGGCAAGCAGTGTCGATGTGATCTCTGGGGGTCGCCTCGAGTTCGCCATCGGCGCCGGGTGGTACGAGCAGGAATACCTCGCCTACGGCTACGAGTTTCCCAGCGACGGCACCCGCATCGCCCAGCTCGACGAGGCGGTGCAGATCATCAAAAAGATGTGGACCGAGGATGAGGCGACGTTTTCCGGCAAACACTTCTCTGTGAAGGGCGCCATCAATCAGCCCAAGTCGCTGCAGAGTCCGCACCCACCTCTGTGGATCGCCGGGGGCGGCGAGAAGAAGACCCTGCGGATCGTGGCCCGTTATGCCGACTATGCAAATTTCGCCGGGACTCTTGAAACCTATCGGGACAAGAGCCGGATCCTCGATGAGCATTGCGCGGCTGAAGGGCGCGATCCGACCGCGATCGGCCGCACTCTCCACATGTTCGTCACGGTGGGGAGTGACCCGGCCGACCTGAAGCACAAGGTGGAGCGGGTGTCGGCCCAGATCGGGCGGTCGGTGGACAAGTTCCTCGGGAGCGCCCAAACCATCGCCGGGACCCCGCAACAAGTGATCGACATCCTGGGAGGGTTTCAGGATGCTGGATGCGTCCACCTCACCGGCTACTTCGCCGACATCGTGTGGGGAGATTCGCTGGAGTTGTTTGCGGCAGAGGTGGCGCCAGCGCTGCGGTAGTTGCCAGTTACCCGCCGCGGGCTGGCTCCGATGGTCGTCGGCGGCGCCGCGCCCAGGCCGGAGGGGGCGCTTTCGGATTCGGGTAATTTGGCGCCGACCGCCATCGCAGGAGTCGCATCGTGATCGCCGCCGCCCGGGTCGAGAATGCCAGCAAGGTCTACGGGGAGGGGGATACCCGGGTCACCGCACTCTCCGACTTGAGCCTCTCGTTCGAGAGGGGCAAGTTCAGCGCCATCATGGGTCCGTCGGGTTCGGGCAAGTCGACCTTGTTGCACTGCGTCGCCGGACTCGACACGCTGACCGGCGGCTCGGCGTTCATCGGGGATGTCCGTCTGCAGGACCTCAAGGAGAAGGACCTCACTCTGCTGCGCCGCGAGCAGGTGGGCTTCATCTTCCAGTCGTTCAACCTGATACCGACGCTGGATGCCTCGGAGAACATCACCCTGCCGATCGACATCGCCGGCAGTGACCTCGACCGGGCCTGGTTCGACACCGTGGTGGCGACCGTCGGGTTGGGCGACCGGCTGCGGCATCGCCCCAGTGAGTTGTCCGGGGGCCAGCAGCAGCGCGTGGCGGCGGCGCGTGCCCTGGTGTCGCGGCCCACGATCATCTTCGCCGACGAGCCGTCGGGCAACCTTGACTCCAAGTCGAGTGCTGAGCTGCTCGGCTTCATGCGCCGCGCGGTGGATGAGTTCGGCCAGACCATCGTCATGGTCACCCACGACGCCAATGCCGCCTCCTACGCCGACCGCGTGGTGTTCCTCGCCGACGGCAAGCAGAGCGGCGAGCTGCAGAACCCCACCTCGGAGGCGATCCTCGAGTACCTGAAGTCCCTGGGGGACTGACGTGTTTCGACTCGCCGTGAAGGGCGTCCTGGCCCACAAGCTGCGGCTGGCGATGACGGCTCTCGCCATCGTCCTCGGTGTCGCCTTCGTGTCGGGCACCTATGTGTTCTCCGACAGCATCACCGCGTCCTTCCGGACCCTGTTCACCAACGTCAACTCGGGTGTCGACCTCTGGGTGCAGAGCGTGACCGAGTTCGGCATCGCCACGGACCGGATCGATGATTCTCTGGTGGAGCAGGTGGCGGCAATCCCCGGGGTGGAGGTGGCGGCCCCCAGCATCGAGGGGATCGCCCAGATCGTGGCACCGGCGCCGTGCGAGGAAGGCCCCGACGCCGACCCAACCGCACCGTGCCCCATCGGGGGCAGCGGTCCGCCGACTCTGGGGTTCTCCTACTTTCCAAACGGGGAGGACCTCACACCTCTGGACGTGAGTGTCGGCGACTGGCCCCGGCTGGCCGACGATGTCGTGGTGGACTCGTTCGCCGCAGAAGCCAACGACCTGCGTGTTGGCCAGATCATCGACGTGATAACTCCGGTCGGTGTCGAGGCCTTCCGCATCAGCGGGATCGCCACCTTTGGCGACGCCGACAACCTGATGGGAGCCACGCTGACCGTCTTCGACTTCGAGACCGCGCAGCGCATCTTCGAGGCCGAGGGTGAGGTCGACTCGATCGCGGTGGTGGTCGGGTCGGGTGTCGACCCTCTCATCGTGCAGGCCCAGGTGGCCGAGCTACTGCCCGCCAACGCCGAGGTCGTCACCGGGGAGGCCCAGACCGAGGCCAATCTTGAGGAGTTCGAGCAGGGTCTCGGCTTCATCACCACTCTGCTGCTGGTCATCGCCGGGGTGGCGGTGTTTGTCGGGGCGTTCCTGATCCAGAACACCTTCCGCATCATCGTCTTTCAGCGCACCCGGGAACTGGCATTGCTGCGCGCTGTTGGTGCCACACCGCGGCAGGTGACCGCGATGGTGGTGATCGAGGCCCTCATCGTCGGGCTGGCCGCTTCCCTGGTCGGGATCGGGGTCGGGGTGCTGCTGGCGATGGGGATCCAGGCCGCCTTCTCCGCATTCGGATTCGGGATCCCCTCCAACGAGATGGTGGTGGCCACCCGCACCATCATCGTCAGCCTGCTCGTGGGCATGCTGGTGACGCTGGTGGCATCGGTGATCCCGGCTCGCCGGGCTGCGGCGGTGTCGCCAATGGCGGCGCTGCGCCACATCGAGGCACCGCAGCGTTCCATCGGCAGGCGCGTCGCCGCGGGGACCGCGGTACTCGCATTGGGACTCGGCCTCGTGGCCGTCGGCCTGCTGGCATCGCTCGACAACGCCATCGCCATCGTCGGGTTCGGGGCGCTGATCACCTTCGTGGGCGTGTCGCTTCTCGCCCCTCTGGTGGCTCGGGCCTTTGCCCGTATCGCCGGCGCGCCTCTGGTGCGCCTCGGTGTGGTGGGGAAGTTGGCTCGAGGCAACACCATGCGCCACCCCCGTCGCACCGCGTCCACTGCCTCGGCCCTGATGATCGGTGTCGCCCTCGTGACTGTGATCGCGGTGTTTCAGGCCAGCGCCAAGGCTGGAGTGGCCGAGCTGTTTCGCGAGACCTTCAAGACCGACTTCCAGGTGCGGCTCGTCGGGTTCAACGATCCCCGCATCGCCGGTCTGCCCCCGGTGCTGGCAGAGCGGCTCGGTGAGCTTCCCGATGTGGCGGTGGTGGTGCGCGACCGGATCGGCGACTTTCGCTTCGCCGGCGAAGACGGCCAGAAGTTCCTCTACGCCGTGGACGGATCGTACGACCAAGTGGTCGCGGTCGACATGGCGGAAGGCTCGATGAGGGACCTCGGTCCGGGGACTGCGGTCATCTCCCTCGCAGAGTCGAAGAGTCAGGACATTGGACTCGGCGACACCGTCACCATCGAGTTCCCCTCGCTGGAGACGGTGGAGCTGACCGTGGTCGGGATCCACAACGACGACCCGGCCCTCGGGGTGCCCATCGTCGTCGACTTCACCACCTTCGAGGCGCACTCCTCATTCCGCCTCGACCAGATGATCTATGTCCGCATGGTCGAAGGGACCGACCTCGAGGCTGCCCGGATTGCCATCGAGGCGGTCACCGACGAGTTCCCCAATGCCAACCTCACCGACACTGAGGAGTTGATCGCAGATTTCGAGGCGCAGATCGACGGGATCCTCAACCTGCTGGTGGTGCTGCTCGCCTTTGCGGTGATCATCGCTCTGCTCGGCATCGTCAACACGCTCGCTCTTTCGGTGTCGGAGCGACGCCGTGAGATTGGATTGCTACGCGCCGTCGGGATGAGCCGGCGGCAGGTGCGCAGGATGATTCGGTGGGAGGCGGTGCTGATCGCCGTCTTTGGCGCCACCCTCGGACTCGTCGTGGGGATCGTGCTCGGATCGGCGGTGGTGGTTGCGGTGGGTCAGGGCCTGCGGCTCGCCTTCCCGGTCGCCCAGTTGATCACCTACCTGGTGGTCGCCGCCCTCGGTGGAGTGTTGGCCGCGGTGTTGCCGGCTCGACGCGGGGCGAAGCTCGACATCCTCGAGGCGATTGCGTACGAATAGTCGCCAGTCCCCAGTTCCCAATCCCCAGCCAATCGTCTGTGATCTCTGGTAGGGCTGACCTTCTGCCGGAGAGCCGTGAGCATGGCGCGGATGTCTCGAACCTCTGCCCTAAGTTCGGTCCCGACGCTCGGCGACCCGAAGCCGAGGTCGGCGGCAAGCTCGAGTTGGTACTCGAGCTCGTTCAGAGACCCCGCCGCAATTGACAGGAACCTCGCGTACTCAAGAGGGCTCGATCTACCGGCTCCCTCGGCAATGTTCATCGGCACGGATGTCGCTGCTCGGCGGGTCTGGCTGATCAGTCCGAAGCGCTCATCTCTAGGGACCGCCGAGGTGTGCCGATAGACCCGAAGCACGAGTTGGTGCGACCGTTTCCATGTGTCGAGCCTTCTGCAGTCACGCATGGACGCGTTTGTGCCATGCCGATGTCTGTAAGTCAACAGTCTTGACTGGTGACTGGGGACTGGAGACTGAGGACTCCTAGATTTTCGGAACCCTGAACCCCGACTTCTCGATCACGTGATCGCGTGACTCCGCTGCCTTGCGGTGCACCGCCGGCCAATCGACATGGAGCAACTGGCCCGACTGCTTCATCACCCGGCCGCCGATGAGCACAGTGTCGACGTTGCCGGTGTCCATCCCGGCGACCACGGCCATCGCGGGGTCATTGAGCGGGGTCACGTTCAACCGGTCGGTGCGCAACAGGATGACGTCGGCTTCCTTGCCCGGGGTCAGCGTCCCCACCTTGTCCTGCAGGCCGTTGGCTCGCGCCCCCTCTACGGTTGCCCAGCCGAGCACGTCACGGGCAGTGACCGGGGTCTTCCCCGCCGACGCGGCCATGGCTCGTTGCAGCCCCAGCACAGATCGCATTTGATTGAACATGTCGCCGGGGACGTTGGTCTCGACGTCGATGCTCAGGCTGGGGGCAAGGCCGCGGTCGAGGAACTTCTGAATGGGCGGCATGCCGTGTCCCATCATCATCTCGACGGGCGAGGCGAGTGACACCGTGCCTCCACTGTCGACGATCATCTGGATCTCGGTGTCGTTGAGCGTGGTGCAGTGGATGTAGGTGGTGTCGGGTCCGAGGAGACCGGCCTTGCCGAACTCCTGCAACTTGGAGTCCTGGCCATAGGTACCGACACCGACGTGGGTGGTGATGCGGGCCCCGGTCTCGCGCGCCAGCTTCCAGTGATCCCGGCTCACCTCGAAGTCGGTGAACTCCGGACCCGGCGCCGCCAACGCCAGGGTGAGCATCTGGTCGGGGGTCTGGAAGTGCTCGGTGGCGGCTCGGACGAACCATGAAGGCTGACGCTCCTCCCACTTGCCCCACCACGGGAACCCGTAGGCGAACACGGCGCGCATCCCCGAGTCCTTCAGCGCCTGGATGACGGCATCGGTGTGGGCCGGTGATCCCTGGATGTGCGACCAGTCGAGCAGCGTGGTGATGCCGGCGTCGATGGCACCGAGTGACGACACCAGGTTGCCCATGTAGGCGTCCTCGGGGCGGAACGCCGGAGCCAGCTTGTGGAGGACGAAGGAGATGTAACTGGTGCGCCCCTCGAGGGGTACGTCGGTGCCGATGTTGCGCAGCAACCCCTCCCAGATATGGCGATGGGAGTCCACGAACCCGGGCATCACGATCATGCCGGAGGCATCGATGACCGCAGCGTCGGTGGCGGCGAGATCGCGGCCCACGGCAACGATCTTGGATCCCTCGATCAACACGTCCCGCTGCGGGTGGTCGCCGTTGGGCGAGTCCATGGTGAGCACGGTCCCACCCCGGATCAGCTTGCGGTCGGTGGGGGTCACCGCAAAGTCGGTCCCCGCCGGATAGAACCGGGGGATCTCCGCGGCGGCGGCGACTCTGCTGCCCTGAAACAGGCGGCGGGCGCGGCGGAAGTTGCGCTTCACCAGCTCCTTCAGATCCCCCACTTGGAACAGCAACAGTCCGGCGAGAACCAGGACCCCGATGATCATCGCCCCGTCGTCGGGGGACAGGCCAAGGAAGGGGAGCGCGGTGATGATCAGGGCGAGCAGCACCGAGGCGACTGCGGCGCCAAGGAAGGTGGCGCGACCACCGGCAAGCGAGGCTCCCCCCAAGACCGCAGCGGTGATGCTGTTGAGCGTGAACGGAGCGCCGATGCTGGCATTCCCGATGGGAGAGCGCGCCATCACGAAGAAGGACGCCACCGCGGCGAAGGCCCCGGACAGCACCAGGGCGCGAACCCGGGTCCAGTTGGTGCGAATACCGCCACGCTTGGCGGAACGTTCGTCGAAGCCGACTGCGCGCACTTCGAGTCCGGACCCGGAGGCGTGCAGCCACAGGTCGAGCAGTCCCGCGGCCACCAGCAGCAGGATGAACGCCACCGGGATGGGTCCCCAGCTGGTGCGGAGGAACGACACCAGGTCGCGGCTGATCACCCCCTGGGCGGTGGGCCGCAAGGTGAGCGAGATGCCGTCGAGGATGCTGAGAGTCGCCAGGGTGGCGATCAGGGCGGGGATCTTCACCCCCCTGATGAGCACCGCATTGACCAGGCCGAGCCCGACCCCGCAGAGGAGGATCACCACCAGGCCGGTGACGATGTCCGTGGTCGAGGCGTCGCCACCGATCAGGAAGGAGCCGACGACGACCCCGAGGCTGATCATGGCCCCCACCGAGAGGTCGAGGTAGCCGACGAGGAGGGCGTGGGTTTGGGCCATGGCGGCGAGTCCGAGAGGGATCGCCAGTACCAAGACGGTGGTGATGTTGGCGCGGTTGATGAAGCCGTCGAATTGGCTGTCGGTGTACAGCAGCAGGGCGAAGATGAGCAGCACCTGCAGGGCGACCGGCATCCACAGCCGGACCCGGACGATCTTGCGCCATTTGTTCTTGTCGCGGGCGTTGCGCATGGCCTTGCGGGCCAGTTGACGGGCCCGATCGGCGCGGGTGGTGGTCATGGCCGCCCAGCCTTGGCCTTGGGCATAGCCACCCCCAGGGGTGACCGGGCGGCCTTCGACATGCCCGGGCCGCGCACGATGGCTTCGACGATGCGGACCTCGTCGAGTTCGTCTCCCGGGATCTCTTCGACGATGGTGCCCCGCGACATCACCAACACCCGATCACACATCCCGGAGAGCTCGATAGGGTCGCTCGACTTGACCAGAATCGCCGCCCCGGCACCGGCGAGGCGGCGCAGCGCCTGGTAGATGTCGAATCGAGAGCCCACGTCGACCCCCTGGGTCGGCTCGTACGCCAGGATCACCGCGGGCTGTCTGAGGAATGTGCGGGCGACCGAGACCTTCTGCTGGTTGCCCCCGGAAAGGAACTGCACCGGCTGATCCAGCGAGGGGGTTCTGATGGCGAGATCCTCGACGAGATCGGACACCGTCGACCGCTCCGCCTTCCGCCGCATCAGACCGAGGCGGGAGAAGCGCCGCAGCGACTGGACCGTCGAATTGACCTTGACGCCGAGGACGCCCATCAACGCCTCGAGCTTGCGGTCACCGGGGAGCAGCATGATCCCGGCCCCGACGGTCTCGTGTGTAGAGACGAGGGTGAGATCCTTGCCGCGGCACACGACCCTCCCGGCGCGGGGAGGGATGCGGCCCGCTAGCGAGTCGAACAACTGGGGCTGTCCGTTTCCTTCCGCCCCGGCGATCCCGACCACCTCGCCGCGCTGCAAAGTGAAACTGACCGGTCCGAACGACTGCCCCTGCAATCCGTCGACCACGAGCACGTCCTCCGCCTCGCCGGTCCGAGCAACGGCCGGTGGGAATGCCGTCTCAAAGGGACGGCCCACGATCCGTTCGACCAACTCCGGCTCCGTGGTCGTTCGGGCATCGAATGTGCCCTGATGGTGACCGTCGCGCAAGACGGTGACCCGATCCGCCACCTCGAGCACTTCGGGGAGACGATGGCTCACGTAAACGACTCCGATGCCTCGGTCGCGGCAGGCCCGCACCGTGTCATGCAGCGCCTCGACCTCGTCGGGACCGAGCGCCGTGGTCGGCTCGTCGAGGAGCAATACCCGGGGGTTGGTAACCAGAGCCTTGGCCACCTCGAACAACTGACGCTCGGCCATGGTGAGGGAGCCGGTAGGGGCATCGGGGAATAGTTCGATGTCGAGTCCGAATTCGGCGAGGACCTTTCTCGCCCACTTCTTCCGTCGCCGGTACGACGGCCTGGCGTCCGGTGGCGCCGCGTAATACAGGTTGTTCTTCACCGGCTCGGCGAGGACTGAAGAGCCATCCTGATAGGCGATGGCCAGGCCGAGTCTCCTGGCCAGGGCCGGCTGGTCGCGGCGGAGCAGCTCGCCTCCGATCCGCACCGTGCCCGTGTCCTGCTTTACGAATCCCGAAGCGATGCCGAGGAGAGTCGACTTTCCTGAGCCGTTCTCGCCGACCAGGGCGTGCACCTCACCGGGGCGGCAGTCGAAGCTGACATTCGTCAGCGCTCGCACCGCACCGAACTGGCGCGACACACCCTCGATCTCGAGAACGAGGCCCTTGTCCGTCGACTCTCCTCGGATCATCACTCGTTACCTATCAGGCTCCGCCGTACATCAGCGCGAGCACGGCATCCGGCACCAGCGAGGTGCCGGAGACGACCTCATTGACCCGCGCGGGGTCGCAGTCGGCCGCCGTGACCTGCCGCATGATGTGGGGAACCACGATCTGACCGGGCACATCGGCACCTGCGATCTCCAACATCGCCGCGGTGACCGCGATACGCGACTGGAAGTTGCCTCCCGCCGAGTACCAGATGTTGTAGGTCGGCTCGTTGCGCGCCGCCCAGTCGCAGAACAGGGTCTGCTCGTCGGTGCGCAGTGCCACCGTCAGGTTCGCCACTGGAATCTCGAGTTCGTCGTACGCCTGCAGTCCGGTGAACAGACCGTCGGAGTACTCGTACACCCACCCCTTGATGTCGGGGTTGGTGGTGAGCAACCCGCGGACCGCCTCCAGGGCGAACGAGTTCACCCAGTACGTGTCCCCGGTGGTCGAGTCGGTGTTTGCCGGCGGGTTTACCAGCTCGACACCATCCGCCAGGGCGGCGGTGGTGCAGCGCTGCCAACCGAGCGTCAGGGCATTGCCCGGCGTCCCACCCAGCATTCCGACGCTGCCGGTGCCAACGCCGTCGTTGAGCACGTCGGCAAAGCTCTCGCCGAGTTCGCACAGATCCTCACCGATCACAGACGTGTAGTCCGTGCCCGGGGTCAGCGCGCCCTCCTGGCCCGGCAGGCCAACGTAGCCCGCCGAGAACGAGAGGTAGGGGATCCCTGCGGCTTCGGCTTCGAGCACGGCCGCAGCCAGGGCGACACCAACGTCGGGGTAACCGACGATGAAGTCGACCTCGCTCTGGATCAGGAACCGCACCTGGTTCGCGTGTACCTCCGGGTCGAGGTCGAAGTTGGCCGCCGTCGAGACGATCCGGCCGATCGCCGGGTAGGTGAGGGCCTGGAGGATCGCCTCCATGTGGCTCACACCGCGCCAGACGTTGACCGTATCGCCCCCGCCGTCGGCATAACCCATCACCAGTTCACCACCGGTTCCGGTGTCACACGACGGGTTGCTCCAGCACTCCATCGCCTTGTCGATGGTCGCCTGATCGAGGTCCTGGTCGGCCCGGGCCACCGCGGCCCGAATGATGTCCCAGCTGGCCGCCTCGGACGGCGTCACCGGTCCCAGCGCCTTGTCGATCAATGCCTGATCGGCGCCGTCCGGGTTCTCCCCAAAGTCGGAGAGCGACCCACCCGAGGCAGCAGTGGTCGTAGTGGCCCCCGTGCCCCCGGTGTCGTCGTCTCCGCACGCGACGGCGACCATGGCCAGGATGGCCATGACGCCGATCATTCGTGTCATTCGTCTCATTCTCTTTCCTCCTGGTTGCCCGTTGTGGGCGTTGTCTCACACGTGAGGTCAGGTCCCGCTGTCCGGTGCCTTACCCCCTTCCGTGTCCTCCGACCGCGCCCGCTCTTCGCGACGCGGACTGCGCTTTTCGCGCAGAACCCTTTCGATCCCCTTGATGATCCGGTCCCCCGAGATCAGCATCCCGCCGATGATCACGGCACCGAACACCACGAACTGGAGCGCCGTGGCCAGCCCCAGGGCGCGCATCATCTGGTTGAGCCCAGTGAGGAACAGCGCCGCCACGAAGGTCGCCAGCGGACTCGCCAGTCCCCCGGTGAGCGATGCTCCGCCGATCACCACTGCGGCGATCGGGCCGAGCAGATAGGGCGAGCCGATGTTCACTCCGGGGTTGCGCAGCAAACCGGCGAGGGCGGCCCCGGCCAGCGCGTAGAGGACCGCGGCGACGACGTACACCAGGATCTGATTGAGGGTCACCCGCACTCCGACCACGTGGGAGGCGACCGGGTTGGCCCCCACCACCTGGAAGCGGCGGCCGACCGTGGTGTAGCGCAACGCCAGGATCACGAGAAGCGTGACCAGAAGTCCGATCCAGAAGATCGGGCTGACGCCCAAGATGCGGTTCACGGTCCAGCTCGACATCGCGTCCGGAACCGCGCTCTGTACCGGGAAGGTGCGGACGTACCGTGCGATCACACCGGTTACCACCTGGGCCACGGCGAGCGTGACGATGAGGGCGTTGAGCTTGAGCCCTCCGATGAGGATCCCGTTCACCAGTCCGATCAGGGCGGCGACCCCCACCGCGGTGAGCACCGCGACCAGTATGCGGTCATCCGACCGTTCGGCGACCCCGACCACGATCATCGCCGACAGCGTCAGGGTGGCGGGGGTACTGAGGTCGATGCCCCCCGTCATGATCACCAGCATCTGTCCCAGCGCGGCGATGGCGAGCAGTGCGCCGAACGGGGCGACGGCGGAGAGAGCCGGGCCTCCGAGGGTCTCCGGGACCCAGATCGCCGCCACCACCCACAGAACCACGAGCGCCAGGTACGCCGGCATGTAGCGCGACGAGATCACGAGGGAGGTCACCAGCGAGCTGGGTGACCGCGTGGTGGTCATCGGCCCCCTCCCGCGGCGGCCACGGCGCGGTACCGACCGACCCGTTTCCGCGCAGCGGCTGCCAGGGTCCGGGCACGGTCGACGTCGGCGACCAATTTGCCCTGGCGCTTCCGGACCTCACCGGAAACGAAGACCCACTCGACGTTCGAGGTGTCCATGCCCCATACGACGGCCCCGATCGGGTCGTTGATGGGGTGGACGTTGGGGCGGTCCGCCCGGAGCACGATCACGTCTGCCTGTCTGCCGGGTTCGATCACTCCGGTGGTGGCGCCGAGCCCGATAGCGGCGGCGCCGTCGACGGTGGCAAACCGGATCACCTCACGCGTAGTGAGGAGTTTGGGCAGAGCCCCCTTGCCGGCGAGCTTACGATCGAACATGGTGGCGTGCTGCAGGGAGATCACCGCCCGCATCTGAGCAAACAGGTCACCGGGGGACATCCGCTCGTTGTCGGAGCCGAGCCCGGGATTGATGCCACGATCGATCAGGTCCTGGATCGATGCCAGTGCAACGCCACCCGCCATGTCGGCGGACGGGGTGAGTACCACTCCGGCGCCGCTGGCGGACACCGCCTCGAGGTCCGACCGGTCGAAGTTGCAGCCGCGCACCAGGGTGACATCGGGTCCGAGCAAGCCGCGCGCTGCCAGGCCGCTCGCCGTCCCCAGCGGGGTCTCCGGGCCAGCATCGGCGTGGATGCGCAGGCCCAGAGCGCGGGCGGCCCGCCACGACGCCTCGACTGCGGGGTCGACCCCGGCGGCGGCGGTGAGAAGTGGTGTGCCCGAAATGCCGGTGGCCCGGCGAAACGCCTCCTGGGGATCGGTCCGCTCGGCGGCAACCAGCACCGCGCGGGTCCCGGCCTCGAGGTGGGCCCGCACCGCGGCGTCCAACATCTCGGGCCCGGCGAGCGACCCGGACCAGTCGACCACCGTGGTGATGCCGGCATCGAGCGCACCCAGGAGTCCGACGAGTGTGGCGGCGTACAGATCGTCGGGCTCGTATGCCACCGCGGCGGAGTCGTTGGACCCGGCGTTGCGAAACAGGGAGTCCCGCACCCGGCGGTGGGCATCGACGTGCCCGGGCATCACAATGCTTCCGGTCACATCGATGATCTCGGCATCGCGGGCCCGAATCCCGGGTCCCACCTCGGCGATGGTCGACCCGTCGATCAGCACGTCGGCTTCGTTGTGATTGGTCGCGCCCATGGTGAGCACGCACCCGCCGCGCAGCAGGGTCCGGCTCACGCGACAGGCTCGCGATCAGTGGTCATGGTCGAGCCGTTCTTCGAGATAGCTCCAGTCGCGCCGGAAGCGGTAGGAGTGCCGTGTCGGTGGCTGTGGGGCCTGGGTCTCCAGCCAGCGCACCGGTCCCTTGCCGACGTTGCGGAACTCGTGGACACAACCCACCCCGGCCCAGGCCACGTCGCCAGGTACCAAGCGGTAGGCGGTGCCGTCGAACTTGCCCTCGACCTCGCCCTCGAGGATGAGGTACGCCTCCTCGAGGGGATGGTCGTGGGCTCCGGCAAAACCCCCGGGCACGTACTGCACCATGAACATGGTGGAGAGCTGCGCCCCGAGGTCGCCGTCGATCATCATCTTCACCGAGATGCCGCTGTAGACCAGGAGGGCGGTGCGCATGCTGGCGCTGAGAGAGAGGCGGTCCTGGGTCTGCATCGCCGGGTCCATGTTCTCCGGGGAGATGTGCCCGAATCGGACCGTGCGCGGATCGCGCACGTCTATCGCACCCGGTTCTCGCTGCGGTACTGCCTCCACGAAGTACGTGTCGTAGCCAAAGCGTTCCCGGGGAAGCGGCGCCTGCATTTCGGCGAACTGCGCCGAGGCACCCGACGGATTGCGCAGGGAGTGGGGAGTGGCCACCGGAAACAGCCCGTAGTCGCCAGCGCCGAGGGTGTGGCTCCCCTCGGCGGTGTCGACCACCAATTCGCCGGCGATGACATAGAGCGAGTCCTCGAAGGAGTGGATGTGGGTCTCCACCATCCCGCCGGGGTCGAGGCGGGCCAATCGAAAGCCCATCTGCACACCTCCGGCGGGTTCGTCCACGATGGGGGCGACCGCAAAGCCGCGGGAGTGGCTGGCGAACTCGGGGGGCACTGCGTAGAACTGGTCGCGACCGGTCTTGACGATGTGGCTCGCCATCAGCCACCCCCTCGGCGCATCCCACCGTCCACCGATTTGGCGACTGTTTCGTAGATTCGATCCACCGAGGGGATGGCGAGGTCTTCGAGCGCCGCGGCCGCCGGAAGCGGAATGTGGGGAGTGGTGATTCGGATGCTGGGTCCATCGAGGTTCCAAAACGCCTCTTCGTCGACGATGGACACGACTTCGGCTCCCCAGCCGCACAGCCGTGGGTTCTCTTCGACGGTGAACAGCCGGCCGGTCTTCTCCACCGAAGCGAGTACTGCCGCGGTGTCGAGCGGGACCAGCGAGCGGAGGTCGATCACCTCGGTCGCGATGCCTTCGGCTGCGAGTCGCTCGGCTGCGGCCAGGGCCCGAGGCACCATCATCGCCAAGGCGACGATCGTGGCATCGGTTCCGGGTCGCACCACCCGGGCCTCCCCAAGGCGATCCACGATCTCACCCTCCGGGATCATGCCCTTGGTGGACATGAGACCCTTGTGCTCGAAGAACACGACCGGATCGGGATCGCGTACCGCCGCGGCCATGAGCCCGATCACATCGCGGGGCGTGGCCGGTGCCACCACCTTGAGACCAGGGATCATCATCGCCCAGTTCTCCACACTCTGGGAGTGTTGTGCCCCGAAGCGGACTCCACCACCGTTGGCGGTGCGGATCACGAGGGGGAAGTGGACCTGGCCGCCGGTCATGTAGCGGCTCTTGGCGATCTCGTTGGCCACCATGTCCCAGCACACCGCGAGAAAGTCGGAGAACATGATCTCGGCGATGACGGGGATACCGGTCATCGCAGCTCCCATGGCGGCACCGAGGATCGCCTGCTCGGAGATCGGGGTGTCGCGAACGCGATCCGGCCCGAACTCGTCGAGTAGACCAACGGTGGTCTTGAACACACCACCGGCCGCGGCCACGTCCTCGCCGAGCATCACCAAGTTGGGATCGCGCCGCATCTCCTGGGCGATTCCGGCCGCCACCGCCTCGCGGTAGGTCAGTTCCGCCATTGCGAGCCTCCGTCGGCGTAGACATCGGTCAGCAGCACGGACTCATCCGGTTCGGCGCCGCCCTTGGCGAACTCGGTGGCGGCATCGATCACTGCTGCTACTTCGAGCGCAATCCCGCTCAGTACCTCTTCCGGCGTTCCCAGCGCCAGCAGTCGCCGGTGATACATCGGCACGGGTTCGCGAGCCTTCCACGCCTCGACCTCTGCCGGCGGCCGATACGCTCCGGGATCGGCGCGGGAGTGCCCGCCCGACCGGTAGGTGATCGCCTCGATGATGCTCGGGCCACCTCCGGCGCGCGCCTTGTCCAGGGCCGCGGTCGCCGCCAGATAGACCGCGTCGGGGTCGTTGCCGTCGACCATGACCCCCTCGAGTCCGTAGGCGGCTGCCCGATCAGCGGCGGGATGCGGGACCGGGGTGACGACATCGATGGGGGTGTACTCCATGTACAGGTTGTTTTCGCACACGAACACCACCGGCAGGCTCCAGATCGCTGCCAGATTGAGGGCTTCATGGAAGGCGCCGATGTTGGTGGTGCCGTCGCCGAAGAACGCCACGGCCACCTGGTCGGTGCCTCGCATTTGTGCCGACCATGCGGCGCCGTTGGCGACGCAGAGGTGGGCACCGATGATGGCGTACGAACCCATCACGCCGCGGCTCACATCGGTGAGGTGCATCGATCCCCCCTTGCCGCCGAGGATCCCGTTTGCGCGCCCGAGCAACTCCGCCAACGCCGCTCCCGGGTCCATCCCTCGTGCCAGGGAGTGCGCGTGGCCGCGATAGGTGGCGAAGGTGTAGTCGTCAGAACGCATCGCGGTCCCGAACCCGGTGGCGATTGCCTCCATGCCGAGGGACAGGTGCGTGGTGCCTTTCACCAGGTTCTGCAGGAACAAGTCGTGAGCCCGCTTGCTGAACTGATGGAGAATCTGCAAGCGCCGGTACAGGTCCAGCCTGGTCGCGGGGGTGATATCGGCTTGGGCGAGGCTGTGGTCCACCGGGCCGGGTAGCCGGGGCGGCCTGCTGGCGTAATCGAGATTCGGATCAGTAGGCATTGGCCACCATCAGTTCCTCGCAGGGGAACAGAGTGATCACCTTGCAGCCGTCCTTGGTCACCACCACCTCCTCCTCGATGCGGGCGGCGGAGCGCCCGTCGGCGGCCGGGGCATAGGTCTCGAGAGCGAAGACCATCCCCTCTTTGATCTCCACCGGCGTGTCGAGCGAGTTGAGCCGGCTGATGATGGGCCGCTCGTGCAACCCGACCCCGACGCCGTGCCCGAACTGCAGACCGAAGGCATCCATCTCGTCGGTGAACCCGAACTCCTCGGCGCGGGGCCACACCTTGGCGATCTGATCGGTAGTGGTGCCGGGGCGGACCAGGTCGATGGCGGCGTCCATCCACACCCGTGACTGTTTGAAGGCATCGCGTTGCGCCTGGGAGGCCCGTCCCACGGCAAAGGTGCGGTAGTAACAGGTGCGGTACCCGTTGAATACGTGGATGATGTCGAAGTAGGCCTGATCGCCGGGGCGGATCAAGCGGTCGGAGAAGACGTGGGGATGCGGGCTGCAGCGCTCCCCGGCGATGGAGTTGATCGCCTCGACGAATTCTGAGCCCATCTCGAAAAGGCGGGCGTGGGCCAGTCCGACGATGTCCGACTCCCGGATCCCGGGCTTGAGCGCTTCGTAGATGCTCTGGTAGACGCCGTCGACCATGGCGCAAGCCTGAGTGAGTAGGACGATCTCGTCGGGGCTCTTGATCTCCCGGGCGCGCATCATCGCCTCCTGGCCGTCGACGACGCGCAGCCCTTCCGCTTGCAGCGCCAGGAACACCCCGGTCTCGGCGAGATCGACGCCGAGGCGCTCACCTGCCAGACCCTCCTCCTCGAGGACCCGCTTGATGCCACGCGCCGCTCGGGCGTGCAGCCCGGTCTCAGGGTCGATGGCGCCCTGTAAGCCGGTGTTGCCCCCGACCGAGTTCTCGGTGTCGTACATGTGGGGGAGTTGCAGGCGGTGCGCCTTGGCGGCCGATCCGAAGTCCCAAATTCGCGGGCGCCCGTTACGGGTGAGCAGGGCGTAGCGCTCCCCCTTGTTGAACGCCCAGTAGCCGATCTGGGTAGCGGTGGTGTAACGGATGTTCGACGTCTCGAACAAGAGCACCGCGCCGAGGTCGGAAGCCTCGAGTTGCTGACGAACCCGCGCCAGCCGGTACTGGCGGAGGCGCTCGAAATCAACCCGTATTTCCCAGTCGACCCCCATGATTCCGGGGGCGGGACTGGTGGCCACGGGGAATTCCGTCATCGCAGGCTCCTTGCATCGGCCGGGGACGAGCCCCGGGTTGTCAGATGGTTCATCCCGATCGGCTCCGCAGGTATACGGCGACCGCACTGAGGTCGGCGTCCCCGAATCCGGCAGCAATGGCGGCGCGCACCAGGGAGAGGCCCAACTCGGCCTGGGCCATCGGCGCCCCGACTCGGTCTCCCAATCCCGTGATCAGTTCGAGGTCCTTGGCCACCAGATCGAGGCTGAAGGCCACCGGTGCCGTCTCCGGGTTCTCGAAGGCGGCCCGCTTGTAGTGGACAAAGGGAGCTCCCGCGGCCCCCGAGGCGAACACTTCGTAGGCGGTGGTGCGGTCCACCCCGGCGCGTTCCGCGAGTACGAGTGCCTCCGAGAGGGAGATGTTGAGACCATGGACCAGGGCGTTCACTGCCAGCTTGGCGGCGGCTCCCGAGCCGCGGGCACCGACGTGAATCACCTTGGCGGCGAGTGCGTCGAGCACCGGCTGGGCCCGGGCGAGCAGAGCGGCGTCGCCCCCCACCATGATCGTCAGCGCGCCCTTGTCCACGGTGGCCACGCTTCCCGAGACCGGGGTGTCCAGGAACCCGGCGCCGACGGCGTCGATGGCGGCGCCGACGCGAGTCACGGTGTTCGGGTCGATGGTGCTGGTGTCGACGGCGAGACCACCGGGCCGGATCCCGGCGACGACACCATCGGTGCCGAGATACACGTCTTGGACAGCGGCGTCGTCGGCGAGGCTGGTCAGGGATAGGTCGGACCCGGCGGCGGCCGCCGCCGGCGATGGCGATATCACGGCGCCGGTGGCCGCAGCCACCTGCTCCGCCCGGCTGCGGTCGCGATTCCAGACGGTGACGACGAAACCCGCGCGCCCCAGGGTGCCGGCCATGGCAGCGCCCATCCGGCCCACTCCGATCACCGCAACGCTCTCGACCGGGGTCACTGTCCAGCGAGACTACACACGGAGGCTCCTCCGTGTTGCGCCAGGGGTTATCGCGAACAGCAGCACTGCACGCAGCGCACGTCGGGGGCTAACCTCGGCGCCCGGAGGGAGCCCGAGGTGGACCGGCGACAGGAGGAACCGTGAGCGACTCGAGTGTGGTGGTGGTCGGCGGCACCTCCGGCCTGGGATTGGAGGTAGCTCGGCATTACGCCCAGGCGGGCCGGAAAGTCGTCGTCACCGGACGGAGTGCTTCGCGGGCGAGCGCGGCCGCCCAGGAGGTGGGTGGCGCCACCACCGGCATCGGGTTCGACCTTGCCGTTCCCGAAGCCATCGGCCCCGCCCTCGCCGAGGTGGGCGTGGTGGACCGGCTGGTGCTTGCCGCCATCGAGCGCGACAACAACCCGGTGCGCAACTACGACATCGCCTCGGCGACGCGGCTGGTCATACTCAAACTCGTCGGTTACACCGAGACCATCCACACCCTGATTCCGCGATTCAGCTCCGACGCCGCGGTGGTGCTTTTCGGGGGCCGGGCCAAGGACCGCCCCTATCCCGGTTCCACAACGGTCTCCACCGTCAACGGCGGCATCACCGGACTGATCAACTCGCTGGTCGTGGAGCTGGCCCCCATCCGCTTCAACGCCATCCACCCCGGAATCGTGTCCGACACGCCCAACTGGAAGGGCAAGGCTCTCGACGCGGTCATCGCCCGCACTCCGACCAAGCGTCTCGCCACCATGGAGGAAGTGGTCGATGCCACGGTGTTCCTCTTGGAGAACACCGCGGTCAACGGCACCAACCTGTACGTGGACGGCGGATGGATGCTGATGTGAACCACGACCTGGATGGAATCGGCGAGCGATTGCGCGAGGAGCGGGTCAAGTCGGGTATTAGTCAGCGCGAGCTGGCGCGTCGGATCGGGCTCTCCGCAAGTTTGGTGAGCCAGATCGAGGCCGGCCAGTCGAAGCCCTCGGTGGGGACGCTCTACGCCATGGTCACCGAACTCGATCTGTCCTTGGACCGCCTGATGCGAGGCGACGACTACGAGCCGTCCAGCAATGGTGCCGGCCCCAACGGGTCCCCTCATTTGGTGGTCCGACGCGGTGACCGCAAGACGGTCGACCTCGCCTCCGGAGTGCGCTGGGAACAACTGACCAGCGAGGCCGAAGAGGACGTCGATTTCCTGGAGGCGATCTACGAGGTCGGGGGCGCGTCGACCCCGGACGAATCGCTCATGCGACATCATGGCCGTGAGTACGGGTATGTGGTGTCGGGGCACCTGGGCGTGCAGTTCGGCTTCACCGAGCACGAACTCGGACCCGGCGACTCGATCGCCTTCGACTCCACCCTGCCGCACCGGCTCTTCAACAAGGGTGATGTCCCGGTGCACGCGATTTGGTTCGTGGTGGGCAGGGAAGCGGACGGGAGGAAGTAGGTCGGCCGGCTTCGCCCCTGGCCCCTGGCCCCTCGCTCCTCGCCCCTTGCTTCTCGCCCCTGGCACTACCCTCCGCCACCGTGAGCAGCACGCCATCCCTTCCCACGCCCCCGCCCCACGCCCAAGCGCGTTTCGAGGTGTTGCAGGAGAAACTGGTCCCGCTCTGGCGATCCATCGAGACGATGAGCCCGGACCCGCAGACCATCGTGGTGATCCCGTCGATGAGCCTGGACAAGACCGAGGGCTCGGCGATAACGATGCAGCCCTACGAGGAGCGGTACCTGTTCCTCCTCCTTCTGCTGCGACAGCCCCGCGCCAGGATGATTTATGTCACTTCGCAGCCGATCCTCCCCAGCGTCATCGATTACTACCTCGACCTGCTCCCCGGGGTGATCCCGAGCCATGCCCGGCAGCGGTTGATCACTTTCCCGGTACTCGACGGCGGTGAGGACCCGTTGTCCCTCAAGCTGCTGCGTCGGCCCCGGCTCATGGAACGGCTGCGCTCGCTCATACCCGATCCGGCCCGGGCCCACATGGTCCCCTACAACACCACCGAGTTGGAGCGGGATCTGGCGGTGCGGTTGGGCATCCCGATGTACGGCGCCGACCCCCGCCACTTTGGTTTTGGCACCAAGAGCGGCTGCCGCCGGTTGTTCGCCGAAGAGGAGGTGGCCCATCCGTTGGGTCTGGAGAACCTCCGCAGCATCGACGACGTGGTGTTGGGCATTGTCGAGTTACGGGCCAAGAAGCCCAGCCTGGCCCAGGTGATCGTCAAGCTCAACGAGGGCGTCTCCGGGGAAGGAAACGCCGTGGTGGACCTCGCCGGTCTCCCCGCACCAGGATCCGCCGAGGAGGTTGCGGCGGTGCGGGTCGCGGTCGGAGGCATGGACTTCGAACTCGCCGATGCCACGTTCGGCGGATACTCCGCCAAGATGCAGGAGCGCGGCGGAGTCGTCGAAGAGCGCATCCAGGGCACCGACTTCAAGAGCCCCAGCGTCCAGCTGCGGGTGACACCGCTGGGCAAGGTCGAGATCCTCTCCACTCACGACCAGTTGCTCGGTGGTCCCAGCGGGCAGTCCTATCTGGGGTGCGTCTTTCCCGCCGACACCGGCTACGCCACGATGATCACCCGTGAGGCAGCGAAGATCGGTGCCCGCCTCGCCAAGGAAGGCGTGATCGGCAGGTTCGCCCTCGACTTCGTCACGGTGCGCAACGCCAA
>JBKKBI010000054.1:0-9722 GCA_046714175.1 Acidimicrobiia bacterium
CCTTTTGGCCGGAACCTTCTTGACCGCGGGTTTCTTGGGCGGAGGCTTCTTGACCGCCGCCTTCTTGACGACGGGCTTCTTGACGGCGCGACGCGACGCCGGCTGGGCGGCGCGGGACTTCTTCGGAGCGGGCTTCTTCGCGGGCATGCCTCAGAGGGGGATGGGGGCGGCAATTGTACCCGATGCCCGAGACCGGATAGCAGAGGGCAGAGGGAAGAAGGCAGAAGGCAGAGGGAAACGGACAACGGGCAACAACGGCTCCCGGTCGCCGGAAGCCGTCAGTCTTCCTCCACCTCCCAGCCGCGGCTGGAGTCGAGGAGGCGGTCGAAGAAGCGGCGCAGTTGCCGGGCCCGCGCCCGCCCCACGCCTTCCACCTGGTCGAGGTCCCCCACGGTCGCCAGGAGGAGTTGCTGTAGGTCGCCGAAGTGGCCGACGAGAGAGTCCTTCACGGCATCGGGAAGCCGCGGGATGCGGTCGAGCTGGCGATACCCGCGCGGGCGCACCTGACTCTCTTGCGGGCCCAGGTCGACCAGAGCCGCCACCCGCGACTCGTCGCTCAGCATCTCGGTGGACAGGCTGTCGAGCAGATTGAGCGGCTGCTCGGTCTTGGGTGGATAGCGGCGCGAGTAGTCCGCGTACACCAGGATCGCGGTCTCCTCCACACCGGAGAGCAGGTCCAAGAGCTGCAAGCGGATCAACTCGCCTTCGCCCCCCAACTCGACGGCGTAGTTCTCCAGGTCGGATCCGATGCGGCGAATCAGGGCCGCCCGCTGCAGGAACTGAGCGACATCGCGATTGACCACAATGTCGACCACCTCCAACTGGGTGAGGCGATCCTGGTCGTCCGTGAGGCGGCGCCGGAAGCGCTCCAGAGTGAGCAGGTTCTGGTTGGCCTGTGCCAGGAGCGCGGTCGGGCTGCGCAGCTCGAACTGGTGGCTCCCCACGAAGACGGTGACGGTCTGGCGCCCTTCGCTGACCACGATCACCGGACGGCCGGTCTGCACCGCGACCCGTTCGGCGGTGCGATGCCGGGTGCCCGTCTCATTGGTGGCGATCGACGGGTCGGGAATCAGGTGGACGTTGGCCCGGTAAATCACCTCGGCGGCCTCGTCGGTAATCACCGCGCCATCCATCTTGGCCAACTCGGCGAGACGAGCGGGTCCAAAATCCGCCCCGTCGAGGTGAAAGCCGCCAGTGCAGATCGACTCCACATCGCGGCCGTACCCGAGCACCACCAGCGCTCCGGTCTCCTGGCGAAGTATCAGCTCGATGGCGTTGCGCAGCGTCGTACCGGGAGCAAGTGCACGCCTGATGTCGAGCGTCTGGTCCTTCTGCGCCATCGGACTGCGCAGGCTAGTCAGAGTGAGCGACCAGCGGTCAGCGAAAGCGAACCGGCGCGCCTCGCAACCGAGTCCGTTCTGAAAGCTGATTACTTCCTCAGCCCGAGTTCTCCCAACACCCGATCGATCCGATCGTGCCCGTTGCCACGCGGTCCTACCGCAACCTCGACTCCAAGTCGCTTGGCTTCGGAGGCGCGGTGCTCACCGTGAGGGACTGGGCGGATCTCGCCGGTGAGCCCCACCTCCCCCCAGGCGGCTACAGCCCCGATGGAGCGGTCGAGCAGTGATGAGGCGAGGGCGATCGCCACTGGAAGGTCGGCGCCGGGATCCCGGAGACGCAATCCGCCGACGACGCTCACATACACATCGTGAGCGGCGAAGGAGAGTCCAGCATGCCGGTCCAGCACCGCCAGCACTTGATGCACCCGGTTGTTTTCCAGGCCCTTGACCGAGCGGCGGGGTTGTGGGTTGGTGGTCGACGCCACCAGCGCCTGCACCTCCACCAACAGCGGACGGCGTCCGTCGATCGCAGGGAACACGACACTCCCCGCGACCTCGCCGAGATGATCGGTGGCGAGGAGACCGGCAGGGTCGGTGACCTCGCGCATCCCCATCTCCCCCATCTCGAACAAACCCACCTGATGGGTAGGCCCGAAACGGTTCTTGAGCCCGCGCAATACGCGCAGGCCGCGATCGAGATCACCCTCCAGGTAGAGCACGACGTCGACCGTGTGCTCGAGCAGCTTGGGACCGGCGATGCCGCCGTCCTTGGTGACATGGCCGATCAGCACGACCGGAACCCCCGACTCCTTGCTGGCGTGGATGAGGCGGGCGGCCGACTCACGCACCTGGGCGACCCCACCAGCCGCTCCCCCCACCTCGCGAGCCTCGATGGCCTGTACCGAATCCACGATTAGTAGGTCGGGAGCCACCTCGGCGGTGGCTGCCACGATGGCGTCCACGTCGCGTTCAGAAGTCAGCAGGACCCCGTCGCCGACGATGCCGAGGCGGCGAGCCCGCAATCCGATCTGGTCGAGCGACTCCTCGGCGCTCGCCATGAGCACCTTGCCGCCGCTGGCGGCAACAGCTGCGGCCACCTGAAGCAGCAGCGTCGACTTGCCCACGCCCGGTTCGCCGCCGATCAGGATCGCCGCCCCCGGAACCAGTCCCCCTCCAAGCACCCGATCGAACTCTCCGATGCCCACGGCACGCCGCTCCGCGTCCGTCCCACCCGTGGCGCTCACCGTCACCACGCGGGCACGGGGGGCCTTCTTGGCAGGACGGTTGCGCTCTGCGGGGATCTCGACCAGCGCACCGTCGGCGCGACATTGCGGGCAGAACCCCATCCATTTGGGGCTCTCGTAGGCGCACGCTTCGCAGCGGTATTTCACATCCGAAAGCTATCGACGCCGGCTGACGAAAAACACCACTACCGCCACCAGCACACACAACAGCAACAACCCGCCGATCACGGCAGAGGTGTTCCAGGCTTCAGTGGGGCGTACTTGAGCGAGCATCAAAGGAGAGTTCAGAATCCGTGGCACAATACCCGTCTCCATGGACGACGACTCGCTCGACAGCTTCGACGACCTTTTCGAGCCTTTCGGGCTCGAAAGCAAGCCCGACAAGGAGCCGCCGCCCACCAAACGCCCCGCCCAGTCGCGACGAGCGACCGAGACAGTGCCCGCGGGAGCGGTTCCGTGCGGTTCGTGTGGCGCCCCCAACCATCCCGACAACCGCCATTGTGACCGCTGCGGGGCCCGGCTGGCCCGTAGCCAGATGCCGGTCGCGCCGCAGCCGATGCTGCGCACCACCGCCGGAGCCCGGGCCTTGATCGTCCTCGCCAGCGTGGTGCTCGGGGTGGCCCTGCTCGCCCTCGTGGTCAACCTCTTCAGCAACGGAGGTGGCGGCACCGCCGAGACCACAGTGACCACCGGGACCACACTCGCTACCACGCCGATCGGCCCGCTGACCCCGATCCGGGTCAACTGTACCTCGGAGCTGGCGTCATTCCCGTGCGCTGCTTTGCTGGACGGCGATCCCGCAACGTCGTGGAACGCCACCGATGGCGGCATCGGGGTCGAGATCACCTTTCTCTTCTCGCCACCGGTGCAGATCACCGAGATGCTGATCCAAAACGTCGCCGATGAATGCCGCTTCCTCCGTAATGCCCGAATGCGAGGAGTCGAGATCTCTATCGACGACCTCACCCAGACCATCGTCACCGAGTTGGATGACAGCCGCGACCCGCAGCGGATCGACATCCGCAGCATCGGGACCTCCAGCCTGACGATCCGTATCACCAGCGGCTACCCGGGCCAGTCGTGCGATGGACGCGAGCCGTTCCTGGAGATGGCGGCCCAGGACGTCGAGTTCTACGGGAGACCAACGCCGGGGGGGTGACCTACGCGGCCCGAACCAAGTACGCGGGTCTTGCCGTAGTCGTTGCCCGTTTCCCGTTGGCCGTTGCCCGTTTTCCGTTAGGAGCGGAAGAACTCGGAGTTGTGCACCTACGCCTCCGTGAGCGCGCGCAGCGGGAAGCGGGCAGCGAGAACCGGCAACCGGCAACCGGAAAGCAACCGGCAACCTCTGAGCAGGCGGCCATTGGCCGCCCGCTCAGAGCTCTTGCCCCTTCTGATACGGTCGGCCGTCAGCCGCGGGCGGTCGGAGTCGCTGGCCGGCGAAGACGAGAACGATGAGCACCGTCGCAAATGGCATCGCGTTTGGCAGCCAATCGGGTGCGGTCTCGGTGAGCAAGTACCACGCCAGGAACCCCGCAGCGATACCGCCGGCGAGGAGTGCGTCGAGTCGCTTGCCGCGGCGGATCGACACCGCGAAGACGAAAACGAGCCCGATGACGATCAATAACAACAGAGCATGCGTCGATCTCCCGTCGAGATCCCGAAGCGCGGTACCGAATGGATATCCGAAGAGGAACGCCGCGATCAGAACTCCACCGGGCCGCCAGTTGCCGAAGATGAGCGCGGCGAGTCCGATGTACCCGCGCCCCTGGGTCTGCCCCTCGCGGTAGAAGCCGGTCAGCTCCATGGCGATAAAGGCGCCGCCGAGCCCGGACAGGGCGCCGCTGATGATCACGCCCTTGTACTTCTGCAAGTAGATGTTCACCCCGAGCGACTCCCCCGCCACCGGGTGCTCGCCGGCGATCCGCAACCGCAGGCCGAACCGGGTCTTCCAGATCAGCCACGCGGAAGCGGGCACGAGAGCGAGAGTCAGCAGGGTGAACAGTGAGACATCGGCGACAAAGCCCCGCAAGAACGAGGCGATGTCGGAGACGAAGAAGATGTCCCAGCGGTCGATGACGCCGAGGAAGTCTGGCGTCTTCCATCCGAACAGGTTCCCGCCGGCAAGGAAGGGCAGGGTGACTGGAGCCAACCCGGTGATGGAAGGGGATTGGGTGATCGACCCGCCGGAGAAGTCGGTGAACAGCTCCGACGAGAGGAATCGCACCGTGCCCGGGGCCAGAATGTTGATCGCCACACCCGACACGATGTGATCCACCTTGAAGGTGACCGTGGCGATGGCGTGGACCAGTCCTCCCAGAGCGCCGCCCACCAGCCCGTAGGCCAACCCCATCCACGGCCCGCCCTGGAGCACCCCCCACGCCCCGAACCAGGTGCCGAGCACCATCATTCCCTCGAGGCCGATGTTGACCACACCGGCGCGTTCCGAGTACAGCCCCCCGAGTCCGGCGAGCAGGATGGGTACACACCACCGCAGCATCGCGCCGGAGGCATCCTGCGAGGTGAGCCGCTCCAGTCCTCCGGGCTCCAGCGCCTGGACGATGCTGAGAACGAGAACGCCGACGGCGGCGGCGATCGCATAACGGGCCCAACCCGGAAGCGCTCCAAACCTGTGCAGCATCACGCCACCCCCTGCCCGGTCGCCAGAGCTGCGGAGGCATCCCGCGTCTCCTCACGCTGGCGATATCGGCTCACCGCGGCGTAGGAAACCACCGAGGCGAGGAGGATGGTGCCCTGCATGATCACCACGATCTCCCGGGTGGCCGAGCCGGTGATCTGCAGGATCGGTGAAGACACGTCCATGAACGCGAAGAGCAGCGCTCCGATGGCAACGCCGACGGCGTGGTTCCTGCCGAGAAGGGCGACCGCGATCCCGCCGAAACCGAGGCCGGGCAGGAAGTCGGCGTCATAGCGATGGTTGCGGCTGAGGATGTCCACCATGCCCACCAGCCCAGCGACGGCGCCGGAATAGAGCATGGCGACGATCACCATGCGGTCCGCGGAGACTCCCCCGGCCCGGGCCGCCCCGGCGTTGTACCCGCTCACTCGCAAGTCGTAACCGGCCCTGGTGCGGTTGAGAAATATGTGGAACGTCACCCCGACCACGATTGCAAACAGGACCACGGCCGACACTTCCCGCCCGCCCGAGATCTCGCGGGTAAAGATCTCGAACCACCCGTTGAGGTCGGGGAGCCGACCTGACGCCGGAATGAATGCGGTTCCCGAGTTCGGGGTGAGCGGACCATCGCGCAACTCCACCGTCAACCAGGCGAGCACTCCACCGATGGCGATGGCGTTGAGCATGATCGTGGCGATCACTTCGTTGATCCCGCGGCGCACCTTGAGCCAGCCCGCCAGACCCGACCAGGCCGCTCCGACGAGCATCGCCACCAGAGCGATCACGGTCACATGCGCGACCGCGGGCAAAACGAGCTGGGCTCCGACCACCGCGGCGAAGAAGGCCGCCAACTGGTACTGGCCCTCGACACCGATGTTGAACAGGTTCATGCGGAATCCGATGGCGGCGGCGATGCCCGAGATGTAAAGCGGAGTAGCCCGGTTGATCATGTCGACAATCGTCTCGAGACGGCCACCGTTGCGGATCATGTCCCAGTACGCAGTCAGTGGATCGCTTCCCGAGATGATCAGAACGATTGACGACATCACCACCGCGAAAGCGATGGCAATCACGGGGGCAGCAAGTGCGAGCATGATGCGCTTTCCCAGCGTCATGCGATGCCAGTTCCCTTGATCGCCCCGGTCATGTAGGAACCGAGGTCGCGGGGAGTGACGGTGTCGGGGTCGAGTTTGGCGACGAGCTTGCCCCGCAGCATGACCACGATCGTGTCCGACATCCCGATCAGCTCGTCGAGGTCCGCGGAAACCAGGACGGTGGCCATTCCCAGGGCACGGGCGCGGCGCAGGTCCTCCCACACCGCGGCCTGGGCGCCGACATCGATGCCACGCGTGGGATGGGCGGCGATGAACACATCGGGGTCCGATGCCATCTCCCGGCCCACGATGAGCTTCTGCTGGTTGCCCCCGGACAGGGCATGGGCGGCGACTTCGATGTTCGGGGTACGCACGTCGTACTCGCGGCGAATCTCCTCGGTACGGGCCCGAGCCCCTTTGCGATCGAACCAGATCCCGTTGACGAAGGGTTTCCGGGTCTGGTGACCCAACGCGGCGTTCTCCCACAGCGGAGCCTGCAACAACAAACCCTCGCGCTGGCGGTCCTGTGGCACGTAGGCGAGTCCGTGTTCCCGGCGGCGGCGCACGTCCCAGGAGGTGGCGTCCTCACCCTTGAACCAGATGGTGCCGGCATCGACGGGCCGGGTGCCCACCAGCGCATCGATCAACTCCGACTGCCCGTTACCCTCGACGCCGGCGATGCCCAGGATCTCGCCGCGGCGCACGTCGAAGGAAACGTCTGCGACCAGCACCCGATCGTCCACATCGCGCAGGGTGATGCCGCGAATCGAGATGGCGACATCATCGGTCACCGTGGACGCCGAGGTCTGCGGCGAGGGCAGCTCGGAGCCCACCATGAGCTCGGCGAGGTCGGCTGCGGTGACATCAGCCGGCTTGACCGTCGCCACGGTGCGGCCCTCGCGCAGCACGGTGATGGTGTCCGCGATCGCCAGGATCTCCTGAAGCTTGTGGTCGATGAACAGGATCGTGGAGCCCGCAGCCTTGAGCTCCCGCAAGTTGCGGAACAGCTCCTCCACCTCCTGGGGGACGAGCACCGCAGTGGGCTCATCGAGGATGAGGATCTTGGCCCCGCGATAGAGCACCTTGATGATCTCGACCCGCTGCCGCTCCCCGACCTCGAGCGCCTCCACGAGTTCGTCGGCTGCCACCGTGAGGCCATACGCCCGGCTCACTTCGGCGAGGTGGGCCCGGCCTTTGGCGAAGTCGATCCTGCCGAAGCCACGCATGGGCTCGCTACCCAGGATGACGTTCTCCAGGACCGTGAGCTGATCGGCCAGCATGAAGTGCTGGTGGACCATCCCGATGCCGAGATCGATCGCGTCACTGGGAGACTTGAACTTGACCTCGTTGCCCCCCACGATCATCCGGCCCTCGTCGGGCTCCAGCATCCCGTACAGAATCTTCATGAGAGTGGACTTGCCGGCGCCGTTCTCGCCGCAGATGGCGTGGATCTCGCCCTCTTGAACCGTGAGGTCGACACGATCGTTGGCAACCACACCGGGGAAGCGCTTCGAGATCCCGGTCAGCTCGATTGCGACGGCCACGCGTCCTCCCGATTTCCCCTGGAACCACGAAGCGGGACTGAGCCTAGCCCAGTCCCGCTTCGCCACGCGAGAAACGCGTGTTCAGTAGTTCGTCTCGACTACACGTCCTCGGGCAGCGTCGGCACCACGATGGTCCCGGCGATGATCTGAGCCGCGAAGGCCTCGATCTGGGCGACGATGTCGTCGATGAAGCCACCGCTCGTCGAGTAGCCCACACCCGCTTGCGCGAGGCTGTACTCGATCGGACCGCCGGTGAAGTTGCCCGTCAGGTGGTCGTAGATCGCGTTGAACACGGCCACGTCCACCCGCTTGATCATCGAAGTCAGGACGTACTCCTGCAGATCCTCACCAACCGTGAGGTACTGGTCAGAGTCCACGCCGATGCCCCACACCTTGGTGCCGGTGGCCTCGCTCGTCTCCTTCGCCGCAACGAACATGCCGGAGCCGGAGAGACCAGCGGCGGCATAGACGATGTCGGCACCCTCGGAGTACATCGCCAGGGCGATCTCACGACCGCGGTCCGGCGCCTGGAACCCATTGAAGTCCGGGAACGCAGAGATGTACTCGGCGACGACCACGATCGTGGGATCGACTGCCTTGACACCAGCACGGAACCCGGCCTCGAACTTCTCGATCAGACCGATGCCGCTCACGCCACCGATGAAGCCGACCTCACCGGTCGTCGTCTTCAGTGCCGCGGCGACGCCAACCAAGAACGAGCCCTCATGCTCGGAGAACACCATGCCGCGAGCGTTCTCGCAGTACGGCGCCACCGGATCGGCGGCGAAGTTCAGCATCGAGGAATCGGTGATGGCGAAGTCCACGTCGGGGTTGTTCACGCAGACGTCCGGGAACGCCGACTCGAACGAGAAACCGTTACCGATGACGATCGGCGAGTTCTCCGCCTGCAGCTGCAGGTCGGTGGCACGCGCCGCGGCGTCGGTCGGGGTGATCTCGTTGGCGGTGACTCCGAAGTAGAACCGCGCCCAGTCGATACCACAACCAGCGGCGTCGTTGAACGACTGATCGCCGCGGCCGAGGAGGTCGAAGGTCAGGCCCACACTCACGCCGGTCCCGTCGGCCACCAAGTCGGCGGCTCCGGGGATCTCCGGGCAGAAGTCGGGTACGACGACCGCAGGTGCAGTCGTCGTGGTGTCGCCGGCCACCGTCGTGGTGGCGGCGGCGGTCGTCGTGGTGGCGGACCCAGCAGTGGTAGTAGTGGTGTCAGTGGCGTCGTCGTCACCGCACGCCACGACCACCAGCGCAAAGGCCGCCAGCAGCACGGCGAAGCTGAAGTGCTTCCTCATGAAATTGCTCCCTATGGATGGATTCCCACACGTGCCAGAGGCACGGCGCAAGTGTAGGGGTTCGGCTGACCGTGGTAACTGGGTGTGCGGCCGGAATTCGCGGCCTGTGGATAACAAGAAGTTGCCGGTTACCCGAGCAGTTACCAACGGGAAACCGGTGACTGGCAACCCGCCCGGCCAACCAGTCGCCGGTTGCCGGTTGCCAGTTACCCGAGAAGAAAAGCAGTTACAACCGGAAACCGGTAACTGGCAACCCGCCGGGCCGGAGCCCGGCGCCTACCCCTCGCTGCCGGCCAGGGCCACCGAGGGCTGGTCGGGGGTCTCGATCGTGGCGAATGACAGCCGCTCCGGATCCTCCGGATCGAGCTCGACCAGGATCGTGGTATTGGCGGTGAACTCGCCGAACAGCACCTTCTCCGAGAGTGGATCTTCCAGCATCCGCTGGATGGAACGACGCAGCGGCCGCGCCCCCAGCTGGGGGTCGTAACCCTTGGTCGCCAACAGCCCCTTCGCCTCATCGGTGAGGATGAGGTCGAGTGCCTGCGACTTCAGCTGCTC
>JBKKBI010000055.1:0-3035 GCA_046714175.1 Acidimicrobiia bacterium
GTCTGGGGCATGGGGGAGCGGCTCTCGTCCTACCTCGGGTTGGCGCAGTCTGCGGTGGGATCAGGTCCGGATCCGACCGACCGCGTTCTGCGCACCCTTGGCCCAGAGGTGGAGAAGAAGTTGCAGCGTCTCTACGACGAGGTGTACGCGTTGCTCGAGGAGCATCGTGACCAAGTCCTGCAACTGGCCGGCGTGCTGGTCGAGCGCAAGACCATCTCCGGCGACGATGTAGCCGAGATCATGGGTACGGCACCGGGTTCGCGCACCATTCACCGGCCCCAGGGTTTTATCGCCTTCGACCTTGAGTCCGGGAACGGGGGCGATGCCTCGCGCTATACGTCGATCCCGGCCCTGCCCAAGGTTGGCAAGACGAAGAAGTCCAAGGCAAAAAAGGCGGCCAAGCGCGCCGAAGCCGCCGCAGCCGCCGCAGACGACGAGGAAGACGATTAGCCGAAGGCTCAGAGCTCGGACTGCGCCATGTGAGTCCCCTCGCCCCTCGCCCCTCCTCGCCCCTCGCCCCTCGCCCCTCGCCCCTCGCCCCTCGCCCCTCGCCCCTAACCCAGGATCCAACCCACCTCGGTGACGACCGCTGGTCCGCACGATGCTGTCAGCAGGCGGCGTTCGGCTCCCCCCACCTCCGCCAACACCAGGCCATCGCCGTCCTCGACGAGCACGTGGCCGCCGTCGCCCACTGCCCACATGCGCACCGCGGGTGATGTGACCGGCAAGGTGGATTCGACTGTGGTTCCGGTCACTGGATCGATGATCGTGGGTTGATCGATGGGTCCGATCACCGCGATCACTCGGGTCGCATCGTGCCAACCCACCATCTGCGCTTCGGCGGGGATGCCAGCGGCGACGTCGGCGGTCGGTTGCCCGCCCACCTCGCGCAGCAGTATCCACAGTCCAGCGCCCTCGGACTCGGGGCTTCCCAATGCCACCAGGACGGTCTCCCCGTCAATGCTGCGGTATCCCGCCCGAGGCACCGGGTTGGGCGAGTCCGGTTCGGTTATCCAGACCCAGCGGGCAGCACCCACGGCCGGGTCGACGGCGATGATGCCGTACTCCATGACCTCGCCGGCGGCGTCGCGCCGCTCTGCCCCCAGGAGGGCCAGCGATCCCATCGAGCCCATGATGGATACCGCGGTCCACTCCGCCAGATCGACTGTGATGACTTCGCCCGAGATCGCTCCAATGAGCTGTGCTGCGCCCACTCCCGCTACCTCGACGGTGTAGATCTCTCCATCGGAGACGATCAAGGCGCCCGTCGGAGTGGGAATGTCGAGGGGTGACCAAGCGATCGACACCGGGTCCAACACCCACAACCGGCCGCTGATCGCAACCACTCGGGAAAGCGGATCGTCGATATTGGCGGCTTCGAGCTGATCGGGTTCAAGTCGTTCCTCGAAGGTGGCGACCATCACTCCAAGGACGGCCCGTCCCGCCACCTCGGCGCTCTCGCCGAGGGTCACCTCCACCGTGAGCGGCTGACCGTCGCGGATACCCTCGAGGGTGACCGTGTCCCCCACGGACCGCTCACGCACCGCATCGACCAGGTCGGCAGAAGTTCGGATCTCCACGCCGTCGAATGCCTTGACCACGTCGTCGATCGCGAGCACATCGACGGCGGGTCCGGCAGGCAAGATGTCGCTGACCAGGGCCCCGCGGCCGGCACCGACGGTGAAGGTGCACCTCCCGGTGCCGATGTCACCGGGTCCGTTGGGAACGAGTGATGTCGGCACGACTGGCGTCTCGGTGACCCGTCCGCTGCGGGTGGCGCACGACGAGATCCCCAGGAGCAGAGCCAGGAATGTCACCGACAGGCGGCGAAACGCCGATGGCCCCTTCAGCATGCCGGGAGCCTATCGCTATGCGGCACAGACGTGACCCGGTCAGGCCGTCGCCGGACGGCAGACCAGGCATGGGCGATACCCGGCGCGTTGCGCTGCTTCGGACGAAACGAAGTCCACCCGATGCGCTGCGGTGATGCGGCGCGCCCGGTGGCAGGTGGGATGGCAGAAGATCCCCGTGGTGTCGCTCCCCGTGTAGCGCACCCCACGGCTCGCCATCGTGGTGAAGTCGGCGACATCGAGTCCCTCGGCCGCGAGCAGGATTCTCTTGTTCTCCGGGTCTCCGAGCGAATAGTCGCCAAAGGTCCCGTCGGACCGGACCACGCGGTGGCAGGGAATGATCAGTGGCACCGGATTGGTGGCCAGGGCGGTTCCCACCGCCCGCACCGCGCCGGGCTTCCCAATCTCCTTCGCCACCCATCCGTAGGGGCGGACCTCGCCGCGCGGAATCGTGGCCGTGGTGCGCAGCACCGCCTCCTGAAACGGGCTCAGGCGACCCAGGTCGACGGGGAGTCGTCCCGGGCGTCCGGCCGCGATGGCGGTGTCGAGATGGCTGGCGATGCGAGGTGGGACCTGGTCGACCGCCAGCGCGCGGCGGCCGTAGCGGACCTCGTAGGTCGTGACGAAGCCACCGGGGTCGCCCGCGAGTTCCAGCGCCGTCACCCCGCGATTGCCGAAAGCGACGAGAACGTCGCCGAGAACGCTGTGGCGGCGGACAAATCCGTCGGCGATGCCGGTGCCAACGAGCACGTTCGGCAGCAGCCCCTCCGGTGCGGGAACGGCGAGTTCGGCGAGTTCGGCGCCGAGACGATTGGAATTCATGGTTGCACCTCCTCGATGCGGGAACGGAGACGAGCCAGGCCGCGATGAACATCGGCCTTCACGGTGCCCACCGGTCGGCTGAGAGCGGTGGCGATGTCGTCGTAGGAGAGGCCGACCACGTGATGCAGCACCACGGCGGCGCGCATCGGCCAGGCGAGGTGCTGCAGTTCGGAAGCAAGCCACTGTTCCTGGGAGTGGTCGATTGCTGCTGCCTCGGGACCGCGTGTTTGGTCGGTCAGATCGAGGGTGACCCCGGTGGTCACCGGGCGCCGGCTCCGGGTGCGGTGATGGTTGCGACACAGGTTGGCGGCGATGGTCCACACCCAGCCCGCTGGGTTCATCTCGCGGATTCGGTCTGGCGGA
>JBKKBI010000056.1:0-7141 GCA_046714175.1 Acidimicrobiia bacterium
CTGGCGTTAAACCACCCCCCCCCCCCCCCCCCAACACCGGGCCGCCCCCCCCCCCGGGGCCCCCCACTCGATGGGGGGACCGGAGTGTCAGGCTGTCGCGGCCGGCTTGTCGGGGCGAGAGGCCCACACCAAGCCCAGACCGGTGAGAAGCAGGGTGCCTCCCAGCGCGGCGAACAGAGCGGCGAGACCCAGGGCCAACTGCAGCGTGTAGGCCGTCGTGGTCCCCACGCCGAGCTGCGCGGTCAAACCGAAGGCCAGGGGCGACCAGGCCTGCGAGCGGGCAGGGCCCTCGATCGGATGCTGACGATCGAACTCGCTGTAGTAGCGGCCGTCCACCGCGAACTCGTACTCACCGGCGGGGAAGGTCTCGCCCTCTCCGATGGTGCCGTCCTTGTTGACGTCGTACTCAATGTCGTCAGTAAGCACGATCGTCTGCGTGCCGTTGAGGGTGTGGTAGTAGATGGTTGCCATCTGGTACATGTATTCGGTGGCGGTGTCCACAATCGGGTCGTTGGGATCGAGATCGGCACCGTTGATGGTGAAGTCCCAGTCTTCGGTGAGCAGCGCCTTGATGGCATCGGCACCCTCAGTGGTGCCACGATCGATCAGTTGCCCATCTTCGTTGTAGGTGAGCACCACGTTCTGTTCCGAGCTGAAGGCGTCGAGAGCGCTGTAGCCCTCCTGCGTCTTCATGTAGGCGACTCCCGCCACCACGAAGAACAAGACGCCGATCACAGCCAGGACGTACCCGACGGTGCGAAGCCGATTCGATCTCATTTCGTTCCCTTCCAGGGTTCTGCAATCCCAACGGTGACGTTCACAAAGGGAATCATCTCCATGATGCCTGCGGCCTGCCACTACCAATGGCCCCAATCGCAAAGGGTCTAATGGCCCTCCGCGCCTCACCGCTTGTCAGGGGGTCAGGATGCCGATCACACGATCTACGAAGTCCTTGACCGAAGCCTCGGCAAGGCGGCTGAGGAGAGCCCGGTCGAGGATTCGGCCGACCGATCCCAGTGGCGGCTGGTAGTTGCCCTCAAATCGGACCTGGGTCAGGAATTTGCCCATGTCCGCCACGGTGAGCTGGGCCTCCATGCGGGGGAACAGGCCCGGGGTCCCGGTGGCCCACCACTCCAGTGGAAGCGTGGTCGCACTCGAACCTCGCAGCGGAGTACCCAGGTCGAGCAGAACGGTCTTGGCCACCCCCCCGCCGCCGATCCTGACCAAAAGGCCCTCCCCGAGTCGATAGGCCGAGTCGGCGCTGACGGCGAGCGAATCGCCGAGGGCGAGCAGGTCGGCCTCGACCGCGGAAAAGGGACGAGGCACCATCCCGTAGTACTGAACGAACATTTGTTGAGTTCACCCCGCCAGCGGCCCTCCGGATAGGGCCGAATGACCACCGAACGGCGCGATGGGGTCCCAAGTCAGCGGGCCGGTCAGCCTTCCTGGGCGATGACCGCGGTCACCATGCCGAACATGCCCTCCTCCGACTCGACATGAGTGAGAATGTGACAGTGCCACACCCACGCGCCCGGGTCGGTGGCGCGGAACAGCACCGAGTACCGCTCTCCCGGGGCAACGTTGAGCGTGTCGGCCCAGTATGGGGACTCCAGGGGCACCCCATCCTTGGCGACCACCAGTCCGAAAAACTGGTGTTGGTGCATCGGATGGATCTGCAGGCCCTCATTGAAATAGTGCACGAGGTACCAATCCCCCACCTGGAACACATACGGATCGGTCGCGGGAAACGACTTGCCGTTCAGTGAGTATCCGATCACCCCGGCGTCGTTGAGCACCATTGGGATCTCGCCGGCCAATTCCAGGTCGGCCGGGATCGCCGTGCCTGACACCTCGCGACCCAAGGGAAGCTCGACATCGCCGACGAAGAACACGCCGAATAGCCCGTTGGGCACCTGCATCTGGGCGTGGTGATGGGCGTGGTACATCGCTACCGCGGTGTTCTCGGCAGTGAACTCGTAGGTGTAGGTCTCACCAGGTTCGATCAGAGGCTGGGTCAACGGGGCGACGCCATCCATGCCGTTGGGCAGACCGACCCCGTGGAAATGGACGTCGGTGCCCATGGGCAGCTCGTTGGTGACATGGACCCGCACCCGATCTCCCTCATCGAGCCGGAGCATGGGACCGGGAACCTGACCGTTGTATGCCCAGGCTTGGACGATCTTGCCCGGGGCCACCTCCCAATCGATGATCGAGGCGGTGAGATCGAATTCCTTGGCGCCGTCGGCCGCGATACGGGGCTCGAGAAGCTGGTTGCCTCTGCCCGCGGTGGCGGCGGGATATGCCAGGATCGAGGCGGTCATGGCATCGGACATCGCCTGGTAGTCGGGCTCCTCGTGGCCGGTGCCGGGAGAGCCTGCCGCGGCATCCACCACGAGGTTCCCCACCATGCCGGCCTCGCGGTGCCCGGGAATGGAACAGAACACGACATAGTTGCCCGCCAAAAGGCCGGACACCGACCACCGGGTAGCCTCGGCGGGGGCGACATCGGGTGAACCGGTAACTCCCTCGATGGTGAAGTTGTGCACGGTGGCGCCGCGGTTCTCGATCTGAAAGGCCGCAGTGCCTGGTTTGGTCTCGAGATGGCCGGAGATGGAGAAGTCCGCCAGCGTGATCGTGTGTACCTCGGCAGTTGCGGAACCAAGAGCGGCCTCCGCCGCCCTCAGATCGGAGCGCAGTGTGGCCACCTGGTCACGCACCTCGCCGAGCTCGCGGTCCATGGCGGTGAAATCTTCCTCGGGAACGCCAGCGACGCTGTAACAAGCGGTCACCGTCAGCGCCGCTGCCGCCACCACCAAAAAGCCGCTCCGGATACGCATCTCTCATGTCCCTTCGTGGTTGCCCTTCGATTCCACGGCGTGGAGTCGGAACTCATGAAGTCTGGACAACCACAGGGCGACCCGAATAGGGCCGAATGACCCCGACTACGCCGCCGACACCACCCGCCGGCCCTTGGACCACCAGATGGCGATGAGCAGCACCACGAGGGCTGCTCCGGCGACCACGAAGCGCATGTTGTTGTCACGCAGCGCGATCACCGCAGGTAGCATGAGCAGCGACACCAGGTTCATTACCTTGATCAGCGGATTGAGGGCCGGGCCGGCTGTGTCCTTGAACGGATCTCCGACCGTGTCGCCGATCACCGCCGCCTTGTGGGCGTCTGAGCCCTTGCCGCCGTGATGCCCCTCTTCGATGTACTTCTTGGCGTTGTCCCAGGCGCCACCGGCGTTCGACAGGAAGTTGGCCATCAACTGTCCGGTGAGGATGGCCGCGGCGAGGAACCCGCCCAATGCCAGGTAGGAGATCCCGAACCCGACGATCACCGGAGTGAGGACCGCCAGCAGCGCTGGAGTCACCAACTCGCGGAGGGAGGCGGCCGTGCAGATGTCGATCACCGGCCCGTAATCGGGGCGGCGGTCTCCGCGCATGATCGCTCCATCGGCGAATTGGCGACGGACCTCTTCCACCACGACCCCGGCGGTACGGCTCACTGCCCGAATCGCCATCGCCGAAAACATGAATGCAATCGAGCCACCGATGAGCAGGCCGATGAAAACCTTGGGGTCGGCCACGTTGATAGCGGTGAGGGGGTTCTCGAAAAGCTCCGAGCCACTGAGTTCGAGTCCGAGTTCACCGGCGATGGTCTCCACGAAGGAAGCGAACAATGCGACCGCGGCGATCACTGCCGACCCGATGGCGAATCCCTTGGTCACCGCCTTGGTGGTGTTGCCCACCGCGTCGAGACCGACCATCACGACGCGGGCCTCCCCCTCGAACTCCCCCGACATCTCGGCAATCCCGGCGGCGTTGTCCGCCACCGGACCAAAGGTGTCCTCGGACACGACGACCCCGGTGGTGGCAAGCATGCCCATACCGGTCAGCGCCACCAGGTACAGGGAGAACTGGAGGTTGCCGTCTCCGAGCAAAATGGAGGCTCCGAGTGAGATCGCGATGGCGACGATCGCCCACACCGAGGACTCCAGGCCTGCCGAAATTCCGGAGAGCACCGTCGTCGCCGGCCCGGTCTTGGTGGAGTCGGCTATCTCCTGCACCGGGCGTGAGTGCGTCGAGGTGTAGTACTCGGTAAGCCGGCTCACCACCTGGGCGAGCACCAGTCCCGCGACCACGGCCCCGAACACCCGCCAGCCTTCGTTGTTGTTGTCGTTGCCGACGTATCCGAGCGCGACCGCCAGGGTCCCCAGCACCGTGAGTATTCCGGCGGTCAGAAAGCCGCGATTGATCGGAGCCATGGCGCTGCGATCCTTCTGCTTCGCCTTCACCTGGAGGACCCCGACGAAGGATGCGATCACCCCGATGGCGCGCACCACGACCGGGAACACCAGACCCAACGCGGGGTTGGCGCCGATCGATTCGAACGCGGCGACACCGAGGATGATGGAGGCCACCAGCGTGACCTCGTAGGACTCGAACAGGTCGGCCGCCATCCCGGCACAGTCGCCGACGTTGTCGCCCACATTGTCGGCGATGGTCGCCGGGTTGCGGGCATCGTCCTCGGGGATGCCCGCCTCGACCTTGCCCACCAGATCGGCGCCGACATCGGCGGCCTTGGTGAAGATCCCGCCACCGACACGGAGGAAGAGTGCCAGCAACGACCCACCGAATCCGAAACCGATCAGGATTGCCGACGAGGTGTTCTGGAACACCATGATGATCACGGTGGCCCCGAGCAGGCCCAGGCCGACGCAGAACATCCCGGCGACGCCCCCGGTGCGGAAAGCCACCTTGAGCGCCGCAGCCATGGAACCGGTGCGAGCAGCCGCCGCGGTCCGGACGTTGCCCTTGACCGCCAGCGACATGCCGATGAACCCGGTCAGTCCCGACATGAGGCATCCGGCGAGGAAGGCGAGGGTCCGGTACAGACCCGAGGAGAAGAAAGACAGCGCCTCAGTTCCGTCGGGCTTGTCCACCGCGGTCGAGGTCACGAACACCACCGCGATCAGCGGGATCAGGATGAGGGCGATCGTCTTGAACTGGCGCCGCAGGTACGCCATGGCGCCCTCCTCGATGGCGCCGGCGATCTCCTGCATCTTGGCAGTCCCGGCATCGGCCGCCAGAACCCCGCGCGACAGGGCGAAGCCGGCCACGATGGCCCCGACCGCGGTCACCGCGGCTGCGATGAGCCAAAACCACTCGGCATTGCCGAGGGTGAACTCCTGAAAACCGCCCTCGCTGTAGAAGTGCCTCAACCCGCTACCTCGCCTTCAGGTGCTCCGGCGCCCTACTTCCGGGGCGCGCCGACCGGCAGGGTAGACGACGCCAACCCCCGTTCCAGCGCTGACAGCGACGTCAGGCGCCGGGACGGACCAGGTCGAGAAAGGTGGCGATCAGAGCGAACAGAGACTCGGGGGCGTCAGCGGCGTCGATGGTGGTGACCAGGTGAGTCTGCCCGCCCCGGGTGATTGTGACCTCGTAGATGAAGCGGTCGCAACACAGGTCGTCGGGGAGGTAGTCGTCGTCGAGATCGAAGAAGCCGGCGGCCGTCACCGCGGCGTCGAGGCGCTCCATGTCGGTGGCGCGCAACTGCCCGAGATAGCCATCTGGGCCGAGGACCGTGCCGTCGGGTGCGATGACCCACGTCTCGTCGCGGCCCTCCAGCCCACCAGAGAGATGAATGGTCCCGGAGGCGGAGGCGACAACGGTGGTGGTGGTGCCCCCACCGGAGTCATCGGAGCCACAAGCGGAGAGAAGCAAGCCAGTCACGGCGAATAAGGCGGCGACGCGGGTCATGGGAGTGGGACGGCGGAGGCCGTGGCGAAGGTTCCGAGGAGCTTCCAGCCCGAGCTCCCCGCGGCGGTTGGCGACGCAGCGGACCCGGTGCCACCCTTGACGACTCCCCTTCCCCTTCGGTCGCCCATCGCGGCCTACTTCTTGTCGTCCCACTTGAACGACCCCCACTTCAATGCTGGATGCGCGCTGTTCGTGTCCCAGCGGCGGTCGTTGCGGTAGGCCCAGTACTCGAAGGGGTTGTCGTAATAGGCGGCGGTTTCCACCAGCTTGCCGATCCGGACCTTGTGCACCCGGCGGCGCCGGGACGTGAGTCCGTACACCAATCCCACGATGCCGCCGAGGATCCCCCACACGACATAGACGAGCGGATGGATCGGCCCGAACCAGCGCTGTTGCCAGACGTGAAGCCCTTCGTGCCTCTCGATGAGGCTGCGATGATTCTCCAGTGCATCGCCGCGGCCGCACGCCGCGTTGCTGATCACCGGTCCCTGGGTGTTGGCAAAGCCTCGCTTCAGCGCAAACCCGGCGGCGAAGACGTGCCGGTTCTGGCGGGCACTGAACTCGGGGCTATATCCGCTGTTGCGCTTCATCAGATTCACCAGGTTCACCACCACCCCGAAGGTGGTACTGACCAGGGCCCACGAGGAGTCGAGGACGAATGCCAACGGTCCCCCGGGCGTTTTCCAGGCGTAGATGCCGCGGGCGCCACCAAACAGCCCGTTGAGCGCCGCGGGCACCGCCCCGGCGGCGGCAAAGTCGGCAGTGCCGGTGAGCGCCTCCAATCCGATATAGGCGATGGCCCCTCCGGCCCCGCCGGCGACGACGGCTTCGATCCCACGCGTCACACTCTTCATGCGGCGACGGTAGTAGCCAGTAGTGCTTGGCGATTGACCCAAGCGATGAGCGCTCCACCGTCTTCACCTCCGTAGTCGGGGAAGTCGTCACGGGTGGCGCGTACTCGCTAACGCGTCAACCGCGGTGGCGATCTCTCGCTGGAAGCTGGCAGGCGACAGCTTGTTATTCTCCCGGCTTCGGCCGCGGAATCCTCCGGGCGAAGGAGCACCATTGGCCAACGCCATCGAGACGCGGGGAATCGTCAAGCGCTACGGCAAACTCACCGCGCTGGCCGGACTCGACCTCGCCGCGCCCGAAGGCACGGTGCTCGGACTGCTCGGCCCCAACGGCGCCGGAAAGACCACCGCCGTCTCGATTCTGACCACGCTGCTCGAACCCGACGAGGGGGAGGCAACCGTGGCCGGATCACCCATGCGGCCCGCGACCTCTTCGGCAACCTCCCGGCTGGGATCCCCGAACCCACCGTGTGGCCGTTGCGCAACGCCGCTCTGTACACCCTGATCTGGGTGGTGGGCATCAT